>JBCDKA010000108.1:0-13933 GCA_038747195.1 Pseudomonadota bacterium | reverse complement strand
GCTGATCGACAGCCTGCCACCCCGACTGCGCGAGCTGTTTGCCGGCGGCTCCACCCGGCTGCTGGCCAGGATGGCCGGCGGTGAGGTGCTGCTGTGGCGGGACGGTGATACGGGCGGCGACGAAGAATCCAAAGCGCTGGGGACCTTCCGTCTGGAAGACGACAACGACGCGGCGCGGCAGACGGTGCAGGCGGCACTGGCCCGTTTCGATGGGGAGACGCCCCAAACCTTTTTTCTGGTCGAAGAGTCAGAGGTGTTGATTCACCGCATCAACGTGCCCGCGGCCGCCGAGGAAAACCTGCGCCAGGTCCTCACCTATGAAATGGACAAAAACACGCCGTTCACCGCCGACCAGGTGTGTTTTGACTACCGCATCGTGGAACGCCAGGGTGCGATGCTTCGGGTGGAGCTTGTGGCGGTGCCTAAACCGCTACTGGAGCGCATCCACAAGGGGCTCTCGGACCGAGGCATTGCGCTGCACGGCGTAGACGTTGGACGGCAGCGCGAGGGTGGCGTGCTGGCGCTGATGGGCGTCAATCTGCTCGACCACACGCTGCGGGCCAGCGTCAATCGCCGGCAGCTGCATATCAACCTGGGCCTGGCCGCCCTGTTCCTGCTGCTCCTCTACGGACTGATGTGGCAGTCCCTGGCGGCCAAGCAGCAGTCGATCGAGGCGTTTCAGGTTCGAACCAACGACGCGCGGGTCGCCGCGCAGCAGGTGGCGGAGCTGCGTTCGGAGCTATCGGAGGCTCGCGAGGCCGCCTCGTTTCTCAGCGAGCGTAAGGCCAGCAATCCGGTGGTGATGAACGTGCTCCAGTCGGTGACGCGAGCCATGCCGGATGACGTGTGGATTCAACGCATGCAGGTGACACAGGGCAAGGTCCAGCTCACGGGCCAGGCCACCGAGGCCTCAGCGCTGATCAGCCTACTGGGCGAAGCGCCGTGTCTGAAAGACCCGGCGCCCAAAGGGGCGTTTACGCCGGACGCCAAGACCGGCAAAGAACGTTTCACCATCGAAGTATTCGTGGACTGCAACGGACAGGAAAATGGCGCAGCTACTGCCGGATGAGAATCGCCAGAAGCCGCTGGCGTGGATGCTCCTCGTTGTGGCGTTGATCCTCATCTACTGGGTCGGCTTTCGCTGGTACTTCGATCGCCAGGGCGAGCTCAACACGCAGATCGAGCAGCTCCAGAGCTCGCAGGCGCGCTTCCAGGGCCTGCTGGACCAGGGGCCGGCGCTGGAGCGCGAGCTGACCGAGGTTCGCGAGCTCCAGAACGAAGCCGACTTTTTTCTGCAGCAGAAAAATACCTCCCTGGGTTCCGCGGAACTGACCAACCGGCTCAAGGAAATGATCCGCACCCACGCGAGCGAAAAAGACTGCCAGGTGATCTCCAACCAGAATATGCGCGTGCGGGATAAGGAGCGCTTTGAGCGAGTCACCAACAAGGTTCGGCTGCGCTGCGAGGTGGAAGACCTCAGCAACATTTTTTACCACCTGGAAAACGGTACCCCGTATGTTTTTCTGGACAACGTCAGCGTTTACCGCCAGATTACGCGCCGCCGACAGGGTCGAGAAACCGTTCAGCAGCAGATTTTGGACGTGCGCTTCGACCTTTCCGGGTACCTGAGATCAGCACCCTGACACGACCATGAAACCGGACAAAGCCATATTCCTCGCGCTGCTCGGCGGCTGTACGCTGCTGGCCGCGGCCATCGTCAGCGTGGTGCTGGGCGTGGGGCAGGGGATTCGCCCGGCGCCGGCCATGAGCGCGGCGGGGGTGGCCGCGGGGGGCGATGACAGCCAGGGCGAGTTTCAGCTGCCGGCGTTTGATACCTACGCGGAGGTCATCAATCGCCCGCTGTTCAACGAAGATCGCCGGCCGATGGTCAGCACGGAGGAGCCCGGTACCGGTGATACGACTGAGGTTCCCGAGGAGCCAAAGGTCGAGCTGAACGTAGCCGTGACCGGCATTATCATTACGCCCGAAACGCAGCTCGCCATGGTGACCAACAACGTGACCAAAGAGATGCTGCGGATGAAGGTCGGGATGGCGCTCGACGGTGACCAGTCGAGCTGGACCCTGACCGGCATCGAGCCGCGGCGGCTGGTGTTCAGCGGCGGCAGTCAGGGGACGGCGGAGGTCAAGCTGGAAACCTTCACGCAGGCGCTGAAGGGCGGCGCGGCGCCGCCGCCGCGGCGGAATGTGGTCACGCCGAACAAACCCAAGACGGAAGAGGGTGCGGCGTCGGCGACCAACCGCTCGCAGGCTGACTCCGACTCAGATCGGGCGGCACGGGCCGAAGAGATACGCCGTCGGGTGGCCGAACGGCGGGCGCAGCTCAGGGAAGAAGCCGAACGGAGACGGGCTGAGGCAGGAATGGAGGCAGAATCGGATGAAGACGATGATTAGTATAAAAACCAGAATAATCACGCCTCTGACGCCGCTGCTCGCCGCGATCACGCTGCTGGCGGGCTGTGCTTCGCGAACGACAGGGTTGGTGGACGACGGCAGCCAGGGTGACGCCGCGGGCCGGCCGCAGGCGGAGGCGCGCGCCAGCGACTCGGCCGAGATTGCGCTGGGAGGCGGCTCGGACGAGACGCCCCCAGACCCGGGGACCGAAAAGGTACAGCTGTTTGAGGGCACCGGGGAGTTCTTTGATCGGGCTGCAGCCGCGAGCCGTCCCGACGACCCGGGCGAGGACGGCGAGGTGGTGTTCAACTTCGAGGGCCAGCCGCTGCAGGAAGTGGTCAAGGCGATCCTGGGTGATCTGCTGTCGGAAAACTACGTCATCGCCCCCGGGGTGAGCGGCACAGTCACATTTTCTACCGCCAAGCCCATTCGTCAGGAGCAGGCGTTGGCGGTGCTGGAGATGCTGCTGAGCTGGAACAATGCGGCGCTCGCCTACTTTGACGGTCGCTATAACGTCATGCCCCTGGCCAATGTGATCAAAGGACAGCTGGTTCCCACCACGGCACCGGCGGCCGGCCAGCGGGGCTACGAGGTGCGGGTGTTCCCGCTGGACTACATCGCGCCGGCGGAAATGCAGAAACTACTCCAGCCCTACGCTCGCGACGCGGCTTTTGTGGCCGTCGATAATCCGCGCGGCCTGCTGGTGCTGGCCGGAACCCGGCAGGAGCTGGCGAACTACCAGCGCACGATCGATATCTTTGACGTCGACTGGCTGGCCGGGATGTCGGTGGGAATCTACGCGATTCAGCGGGTTGAGGCGGCGACGGTAGTCACCGAGCTGGAGAGCGTGTTCGGCGAAGGCGCGGGAACGCCGCTCGCCGGCATGTTTCGCTTCCTGCCGATCGAGCGGCTCAACGCGATTGTGGTGATCACCCCGCAGGTGAAATATCTGGAAACCGCCTCGGAGTGGATCGACCGCCTCGATCGGGGCGGCGCTGAAGGGGCCGGCACCCGGCTCTATGTATATAAGGTCAAGAACGTGAAGGCGACCGATCTGTCCGATACCCTGAATGACGTGTTCGGCGGCAGCGGGTCAGGCTCGTCGTCGCAGGGACGCCGCGGGACGGCCGACCCCTTTGCGCCGGGTATTCAAACCGGCGAAATCACCTCGATTAATGACGCCCGCCGGGAGCGCCAGCAGGCGTCGGGCGGTGCTGACCGGGCGCCGGGCAACAACGCGGGCGGTGCCCGCGATGGTGGGGTAGCGCTGGTTGACGGTGAGGAGATCCGGATCACGGCGGTCGAGGAGCAGAACTCGCTGCTGATTCGCGCTACGCCCGGTCAGTACGAAGCGGTCCTCGGCGCGATCAAGCGGCTGGACACCGAGCCGCTCCAGGTGCTCGTTGAGGTCAAGGTCTACGACGTTGAGCTCAACGACTCGCTCACCTACGGCGTGCAGTGGTTTTTCGAAAACAGCGTCGGGTCCGATTTTGACGACGGCGGCGACGGGAGCGCGGTCGCCAAAGGCATCTTCGACTCCGGCGGCAGCGCAAGCCCCGATCGGGCGGGCAGCCTGAGCGGATCGGGCTTTGCCTACCAGATCACCGGGGTGGACGTGAGCGCGCTGGTGTCGCTGCTGGAAAACGAAACGACGGTCACGGCCATCGCGGCCCCGTCGATGCTGGTGCTGAACAACCGCGAGGCGAACATCAACGTCGGTGATCAGATCCCTGTGAACTCACCGGTCTTCAACACCGGCGCCGGCAATGACCTGGCGACAACGCGGGTTCAGTTCCGGGACACGGGTGTCACCATGAACGTGGTGCCCCGCGTCAATCCGGGTGGGCTGGTCTTTCTCGAAATCCGCCAGGAGGTGAGTTCACCCGGTGCGCCGAACACCGCAGATCCCAACGGGAACGTGCCGGTCAGCCAGACGCGGCTGGACACCGAGGTGGCTGTCCAGAGCGGCGAGACCATCGTTCTGGGCGGATTGATTCAGAATAGCGATCGGCGCGGCCAGTCCGGCCTGCCGGTGCTCAGCCAGCTGCCCGTGGTCGGCGGCCTGTTCGGCACCTCTACCCGAGAACAAACGCGCAACGAGCTGCTGGTGGTGATCAAGCCCACGGTGGTCGCCAACATGTCTGAAGCCCGCGAGGTCAGCGAGGAGTACCGCAAGATGATGCGCGGTATCCAAGGTTTTGACGTCGCCAGCGGCGTCGATAACTAAAAAACCCACGATAGAACTTAGGAATTGCCATGAGAATGATTGCTGTAGCGCTGCTGCTGGCATTAGCCGGCTGCGCCACCGCGCCGGACGCGCCACAAACGCTGGATGAGCGCGTCCAAGACAAATGGGATCGGCTGGTGGCCGGCGACTATATTGCCGCCTATGAGTACTACTCGCCGGGCTACCGGAGCGTCACCAGCCTTGAAAGCTTCCTGCAGGCGATGTCAAGCCGCTCCATACCCTGGCTCGGCGCTCGCCTGCGCGACACGGGCCCCTGTGAAGCCGAGACCTGTCCAGCGCGCGTCGAGCTCGATTACCGGGTGATTCCGAGGGTCCCTGGTGCAAAGCCCTTCGAATCGACTAGAATCGTTCACGAGAACTGGATCAAGCAAAACAACCAGTGGTTTTACGTTCCGAAGCAGTGAGTTTTGCACGATCTTGGGGGGAGTTTTTGACCAGTTTTTCGCCAAAATTCCGCCTGGGCTGGGGATTGCGTCACCCAGTTCTTTGTCGTACCATGGCGTCGCTCTTGCCTATAGTAAGCATAAATTTTGGCAAGTTTTGCCACTGAAATGAATTCAAAGTCGCCCTGTACTTTGTTTTAGGAGTGTTGTGATGAAGAGAAATACCTTAACCAATGCCGTACTGGCTGGAATCGGCGGTGTTGCCGGTCTCGCCGGTATCGCTAATGCAGTTAACCTGAATCCCGACGGACTGGGTGAAGTTCTCATCTATCCGTACTACACCGTCAACGGTGGCAACGACACGCTGCTTTCTGTCGTTAACACCACGGACACGGTAAAGGCCGTCAAGGTTCGCTTCGTAGATTCTAAGAACTCTCGCGAAGTGCTTGACTTCAACCTGTACCTGTCTCCGTTCGACGTTTGGACCGGTGTTGTTACCGATCCTGATGGCGATGACAGCGGCCTGGCTGCGGTTGCAACGGCTGACCAGTCCTGCACCGTTCCGTCCTTCTTCACCCAGAATGACGGCACGCTGGCTGGCGGTATCCCGTTTGTAAACTTCAAGACCATCCGTTTTGACGAGTTCACCGGCGTTGATAACTCAGCCGAGCGGACCCGTGAAGGTCACTTCGAGATGATCGAGATGGGCGTGGTTGACGAGACCGTCGACACCGACGTTACCGGTCTGGAAGCCGCTGCTATTCACGGCCCCGACGGTATCCCCGACGATTGCGGTGCGCTGGTTAGCGCATGGATCTTCGGCGGCGTCTGGAACGCTACCGGTTCTCGTGAAGCTGACACCGACGTTCGTTCACCGGAAGGTGGTCTGTTCGGTTCAGCATCTATCATCAACGTGCTGAACGGCACGCAGGTGGGCTACAACGCTGACGCGATCGCGGCTTTCTTCGATCCGACGGCTGGCACCGGCACCAACGGTGGTCCCGCTACGCTGCACGCTGACCCGGGTTCTGAATTGCCGACCCTTAACCAGGCCGACACCTCAGGCACCACCGGTGACGCGACGACCGTCCAGTCTATCGTTTTCGATAACGGCCGAATCGTGACCTCCTCTTGGGACGTGCTGGCTGCTAGCCCGGGTCCCGTAGACGCTGTTAGTGCGGTTTACATGCACGACAACATCTACAACGAGTACGCGATTGACTCCGTGCTGAACGGTGCTACCGAGTGGGTTAACACCTTCCCGACCAAGCGTTTCTACGTTGACCAAGATCCGGCCATCGCGCCGTTCACCGCTCCCTTCGACGATGACGACATCGCCGACGGCGCAGCTTGTGAAGAGATTGGCATCGCCTTCACCGATCGTGAAGAGGGTGACCCCGGCCAGGCTCCTGGTCAGGTGAACTTCTCGCCGTTTGATCCGGCTAACCCGCTAGTTCCGGTTCTGTGTTACGAGTCTCAGGTGGTTACCTTCGGTCAAGATCTGACCGCTGGTCCTTCAGAGATCCTGGGTTCTCCGAACGCACGTAACATCTCTACCGATACGGTCACCGGTGACACGTTTGAAAACGGTTGGGCCACGATCAGTCTGACGACCGATCCGCTGCACACCTACACGTCAACCGATGGCGACATCTACAACGGTCTGCCTGTAACCGGCTTCCAGATCACCGTGGTTCAAAACGGTACTCTGACGGACGCTTCAGGTAACTCCGTACTGTCGAACTACGCTGGCCTCTTCGGTCATCGTCACAGCCGCTCTATCGCGGGCAGCTAAGTTCGACCGCAAAAGACTTAATTGTCTTGAGAGAGGGGGCCTTCGGGCCCCCTCTTTTTTTTGCAGTAAATTGGGTGAAAACCCTTTGTCGAACGTCTATTTACTGCAATATGCTAATCTTCTTCTAACAGGCGTTTTACCAAACATTAATGATGCCCCTGCAATGCTGTGCACCAATTGCCAATGGCCAATGGAATCATGACAAGTAAATTATTAACGGCGGGCCTCAGCGCTTCGCTGACCGCGATCTTTGCCGCCGGTCTGACCGTCGAGTCTGCTTCGGCACAGAGTGTGGTCCTGACGCTCGACGACGGACCCTGCTCCATTCCGCTACAGGCCAACAGTTCCGTAACGGTCGATGCAACCACTGGAAACCTCACGCTAGACGTGGACGATGCCAACCTGCCGACGTGTTTTGGCACCCCGGGCGGAGCCCTCGACGTTGCCCTGACGATTCAGCCGGATACGATTGACGCCGGCAATACGGTCGACGTCACCTGGAGCGTCACCGGTTTTGTGCCGGATGTGACGTCGTGTACACCCACCGGCGGCACGCAGGCCTGGAGAGATGACGTGACCGAGTCACCCAGCGGTGGCTCTGGCACCTATTCACCAACCGGCACCACCTCTTTTATTCTTAACTGTCAGAATTCCGGCGGTTCCGATTCGGTTGACGTGACCGTTAACGGTGGCACCAGCGGAGGCCCCGACGGCTTCCCGCCGCCACCGTCTTTTTGCGGACCCCAGCCGGCTGGTCGAACGTTACCGTTCAATATCTTCAAAGACTTCGCCAGCAATCCGCCTGACGGCCAACCGAAAATCAACTTCGAGGGCGTCTGGGGCCCATTCCCGGGCTCAAACGAGGCCACGATATTCATCCCCCGAGGTAACTATGTTTCGCTCCCCTTCGTCAGCGATGATGCGGTCGGCAAGGTTTGGGCGCTAACCTGGGTGGGCGGGCCTTCCAATGGCGACAATACGCAGGTCAGTATCAGCCGATGCCCGGGTGACTTCCAAGGAGTCGGCTACACCGATCCGCTGTGTCTTGCCAGCGTTGGCTCAGAGGGTGCAACCATCGGAACGATCGTCGGACCCGGGAACGCCTGCAGCATCACCGGCGATATCAACGACGTTTACTACATCAACATCCGGCATACGACTGCCCAGGGCGAAAACGCCTGTAATGACGGACAGACCTGTAGTTTCCTGGGACGACCGCGTCGCCTGAACTAGCGCACGTCCAACAACGCTATAATCTGCGGCCCGGCGGAACTATCCGTCGGGCCGTTGTCGTATCATGGAATAAAAGAAAACACCGTTCGCCATGAAGCTGATCATCGCCTCCCTGGCCGCCGTGGTGCTAGTCCACGCGGCACACGCCCAGCAGTCTCAATACGCCCCTGACACCGTCATCGCTCAGCTCGGCGACGCTTCGCTGACGTTGAGAGACGTCGACGCCATGGCTTCGCAGCTGCCCATTGAAGTTCGAGCTGGCGTATTCGACAACCCAAAACGCATCGGCGAATCACTGGAAACCATGCTGGTACGCCGAGCGATGGTCACCCCGGTGCTTGCCGACCCACCTCCCTATCTGGATCTGGAATCAATCGATCAGCAGGTTCGGAGAAAAACCCTGATCAACCATGCGTTGAACAATGCGTTGGCGAAGCAGCCGACGCCCGACTTCCGCGGGCGCGCGGAAGCGCAATATGACGCCAATCCCGAGCAGTTCAAGCTGCCGGCCACCGTATCAGTGCGGCATGTGCTTATCGGGACCGAGGGGCGGTCACCTGCGACGGCTTTCAGCCTGGCGTCTCGCCTTCGTGATGAGCTGGTCGCCGGCACGCTGTCTTTCGACGACGCCGTCGCCAATCATTCGGACGATCCGGCGAGAAATCAGAACAAGGGACGCTATCCTCGCATGGGGCCCGGTCAGATGGTTCGACCATTTGAGGCCGCGGCATTCTCGTTAGGGGAGCCGGGTGACATTTCCGAACCGGTTCGATCTCAATACGGCTATCACGTCATTCTACTCGAGGACAAACATCCACCGGAACAACAGCCGAGAGAGTCAGCCGTGCAGCTGCTGAGCAGCCGTTTTTTCCAGGAGCACATGAGGACCCGAAAGGGCCGCTATCTGCGATCGCTCGGTCCTGACGCTGAGCAGAAGCTGCTGACCAGAGCGCAAGAGGGTCAGCTCGATCAGTCAAAAGACTTTCTTCCTCGCTTCCAGCTGGCGCTCGAGGAGGCCGTCCTGAGAGCCTACAAAGCCAACTACCTCGCCGAGAAGCTGGTAGGCGACTACGAGGCGTTGGCGAGGGAGTATTACCTTACTCACAAAGACGAGTTCCAGCGCCCGGCGGAGATTTCTGCCGTGCAGATCGAGCTGACGAAAAGTGATGACGAGATCGCGGATTTAGCAACCCTGACGCACACCCGGCGGCTTGCCGAGTCAGTGCTGGGCTCGCAGTTTGTGCTAGCATTCACGCCGCCCACGGTGACCGCACAGCAGGTGGTTTACCTGGAAGGCGATTCGCAAACCGCCCGCGCCACGCGTCGAGCGGCGGCCCTCAAGCAGCCAGGCCAGTGTGCGGAAACACTCGAGGTTTCGAGTCGTTATCTGATGATTTGTCTGCTGCGAAAACACCCGGTGCTGCCTCAATCGTTTGCCGAGGTTCAGGGCTCGCTGGTCGCCAGACTCAAGGGGAAGAAGGAAAGCCAGCTTTGGACGCTGCACATCAACGAATTTCACCAGCTGCCGTTTCAGGCTGACCCCCAGGTTGTGGCCAGTCTCAGGACCCGATACGCCACCGGTCCTTATGCAGGCTAGCCGAGACTTCCAGGTTTTTCGGCTGCTGCTTACTCGAGATCTGAAAGAAACCTACGTCAACACTGCCTTAGGATTCATCTGGGCCCTCGTTCTTCCGCTGGCTGTCCTGGCAATCTACGCGTTTGTTTTTACCCGCGTTCTGCAGGTCCGATTTCCTGACGCGATTGGTACCGGATTTGTCGCTTATCTTGCGATTGCGCTGTGGCCCTGGACGGCTTTTGCCGATGGGCTAATGCGGGCCACCAACTCTTTGACCGACGCGGCCAAGCTGATCGGTAAGGTTCAGATTCCCCTGCACGTTGTGGTGCTGAGCAAGCTCACCGCGGTATTCTTGCTGACCATGCTGGGTTATGTCCTGGTGCTGGTGGTGCTGTCGCTGACGGGCACACCGGTCAGCCTGGCGGGGATACCGGTTGCCCTGTTCCTGCTGGCAATGCTCTTTTTGCTGACCGCCGCCCTGGGGCTGTTTTTTTCCATTTCGCAGGTGTTTTTCCCGGACCTCCGGCACGCCTTACCCGCGCTGATCATGCTCGGGTTTTTTCTTACGCCCATCCTGTACAGCGTCGACATGGTCCCGGACCGGTTCCGGACGGTCTATCAATTCAATCCGCTTGCCTACCTGTTTGAGCGGCTCCGCGAGGTGCTGTTGACTCAGCAATGGCAACCAGTGATGGATGACGCCATTGTGGCCGCGGCGCTGTTGGCCGTGTTGGGTCTCGCCTTGGCGTATTTCCAGCGCCTGCGACCGCGGGTGGAGGAGTACCTGTGATATCCGCTGAGGGGATCCACAAACGGTTTGCCGCCGCGGATCGTAGTGGCGCCTGGCTGCGGGCCCTCGCCGGTCGGCCGCCCGCCACCGGTGTTGAGGTGTTGAAAGACGTCTCGCTGGAGGTCGGGCGAGGGGAGTCCGTGGCCATCCTCGGAGAAAACGGGGCCGGCAAATCCACGCTCCTCAAAATCGTGGCAGGTCTGTTGTCCCCGGACGCTGGAGAGGTTCGAATCGACGGCACCGTCGGCGCGATGCTGGAGCTTGGTGTCGGCTTTGATGAACACCTCAGCGGACGGGATAACGCGCTCCAGGCCTGTCAGCTCGCCGGCATGACGCTGGCGCAGGCGCAGACGTCGCTGGCGCAGGTCGAGGCGTTTTCCGGCCTGGGTGATGCGCTGGCTGAACCGGTTTCCCATTACTCCTCCGGCATGGTGGTCAGACTCGGTTTTGCGGTCATGACCGCCACTGAGCCTGACGTGCTGATCAGCGATGAGGTCCTGGCCGTTGGTGACGAGTCGTTTCAGAAAAAGTGCATCACCTGGGTGGAGTCCTATCTTGCCCAGGGTGGGACGCTGCTGCTCGTGTCACACAGCCTTTATCACGTTCAGCGACTGTGCAGCAGAGCCATCTGGCTCCATGAGGGACAGGTGAAGGCCAACGGCGACGTCTTTGACGTCAGTCAGGACTATCTGGCCTTTCACGAGCAAAAGCTCGGGGAATCGCTGCAGGCATTCACCGGTGATCAAGTTCACCTGGAGGGCTTCGACCTGAAGGTACCGGCCGGCGACTGCTGGACCGATGCGCAGCTCGTCGTCGAAACCCAGCTCGAAGGTGGCTTCGACAACCACAGGCTTCGCTGGCAGCTGGGGCGACTGGACGGCGCCGTCATCGGTTCCGGATCACTGCCGTGCCGAGATCACCTGCGTTGGGAAATCAGGCTGCCCGGGACCTGGCTGCCCGGAAATCTGCGGCTGGACGCATGGCCCGTCGACGTAGAGGGTCAGCGCTGCGGGCGAACGCAGCGGCGCATGGTGCGCGTCCCCGGCCGCGCCCGGGAGTTCGGGACGCTGCGCCTGCCTTACCGGTGGCTCGATCATGATTGACATTATTGTGCCCGTTTTCAACGCTGCCTCGGATCTAGAGCGCTGCCTGGAGGCGTTGCTTCGGCACACGGAAAGCGACCAGCGGGTCCTGCTGATCAATGACGCCTCTACCGACCCGGCCGTGGTGCCGCTGCTCGAGGGATTTGTCGGCCAGCGACGAAGCGCGCAGCTGCTTCATAACCCGACAAACCTGGGTTTCATCGGTACCTGCAACCTGGCGATGAGCGCAAGCGGCCACGACGTGGTGCTGCTGAACAGCGACGCGCAGGTCACCAGTGGCTGGCTCGAGGCGCTGGGAAGGTGTGCAGCCAGCGATGCGCGCATCGCAACCGCTACGCCCTTTTCAAACAACGCCGAGATCTGTTCGATACCGGACTTTTGTGTGAATAACCCGATACCCGACAATCCGGCGCGGTGGGCAAGAGCCGTCAGCGCAACAGGAAGCCGGACCTATCCCGAACTGCCGACCGGCGTCGGTTTTTGCCTCTATGTGCGCCGGGCGGCGCTGGACGAGCTCGGACTTTTCGACCCCCGCTACGGCCGAGGCTACGGCGAGGAAAACGACTTTTGCCGCCGCGCCGCCGCAGCCGGCTGGCGGAACGTGCTGTGCGATGACGCCTATGTCCTTCACGCCGGAGGCAAGTCGTTCGGACCGCTCAATCTAAAACCCAACGGCGAGAATCTGCAGGTCCTGCTCGAACGCTATCCGGACTATGAGCAGCTGGTTGCCGACTTTATCGCGCGCGACCCCCTGAAGCCGATTCGTCATTCGATCATGGCCAAGCTGGCCGAAACGCATTAACCTCTTGCTCCATCCCTCAGCGGAGCGCTCGCGCCGGGTCGTCCGGGCCGAGGCACCGACCGAGATAACCATTCCTGTCGCGCGGCCCTGCGGCCGCACGACCCAACAACACAACCGATAAGCATCATGAGTCAAACCATCCAACCGCCGGAACTGCCGTTCTCCGGCGAGCGATTCACGCCGGAGTGCGTTCGGGAGATGGCGTACGAGCACTGGCACCGCTATGCGCTGGCCTCGACCCTCGTCGACGGGAGGCGGGTACTCGATGCGGCATGTGGCGAGGGTTACGGCAGCGCGCTGCTGGCAACCCGGGCGATCTCGGTGGAGGGCGTGGACCTGAGCGCGGAAGCGGTGGACCACGCCCGGCGACGATATCAGGCCGAGAACCTGCGCTTCCACAGCGCCAGCGTCACGGACCTGCCCGCTGACGATAGCTGCTACGACGCCGTGATTTCCTTTGAGACGCTGGAACATCTGAGCCAGCAGGCTGAAATGCTCCAGGAGTTTCGGCGGGTTTTGCGGGACACGGGTTTTCTCATGATCTCTTCGCCGGATAAGGCCACCTACAGTGACGCCACCGGCTACAACAACGAGTTTCACGTCAAAGAGCTGTACCGTGACGAGCTGCTGACGCTCCTAAGGGCTCAGTTCCCGGCGGTTCGACTGCTGGGGCAGGCCATGGCCTTTCAGTCACTGGTCTGGCCGGTCGACGGCACGCCGGCTGCCGACCCGGCGGGGTGCCAGTCGCTGGTGATGCACGAAGACAGGCTGGAGGTTGCGGCAGTCCCCCCGGGCGAGCCGCTCTATTTCATCGCCGTCTGCGCAGCTCGCGAAGCTGATCTGCCAACCCTGCCGGGCCTCTCCCAATTCGGCGACGCTGAGCAGTCGGTGTACGCTCACTACCAGCACGAGATCCGCAAGAACATGGCTGCCGGCAAGCTGCTGGCCGAGCGCGACCAGGAAATTGAACGACTGCGCCAGGCGCTGCAGGAAGCGAAAAAGGGGCACCCCGACCATGGAGTTTAATCTGGACTTTGGAACGGCGGACCTAACGCCAAAGCGCGTCGAAGGGCCGCTGCTGGCCAGTGTCAGCGGCCAGGCGGCGCGCCTGTCGGCGGAAGAAGTGGTGTTCCACGACCCGCATACCGGCGAGAATCACGTGATGACGCTGGACGTGCTGGCGGCGATGGACGCCAGCCGACGGTTTCAGCCGCTTGAGCAGCACGTTGCGACCGTGATTCAACGGCTGCCGGCGCTTAAGGGCAAAGGTCACGCTGTCGAAAAAGTCTTCGAGTTTCTGCGGGGT
Source organism: Pseudomonadota bacterium (assembly GCA_038747195.1). GTDB lineage: Bacteria > Pseudomonadota > Gammaproteobacteria > Xanthomonadales > SZUA-38 > JANQOZ01. The sequence goes on along the minus strand of JBCDKA010000108.1, from coordinate 285 downwards.
CGAGGGCTGGTGGTCGAAGCTGAGGAGATGCTGACCCGCCTCAAAGCCAGCACACCGGAGCCGCAGGATGATCCCGCGGGGCTGGTGATTCGCACCTGCGATCGACCCGCTGAGCTGGCGCGGCTGGCGGCATCGCTAGCGGACCTTGAGCGAGCCACAGGCCGGGGCCTTCGCTATCTCGTCATTGATGACTCGCGCGCCGCTACCAGCGAAAATCGCGACGCGCTCAAGGTGCTGACCGATCTCGGTTTGTCGATTCATCATCTCGACCGCAGCTGGCGCCAG
>JBCDKA010000107.1:0-14165 GCA_038747195.1 Pseudomonadota bacterium | reverse complement strand
CGGGACCACAAGATCCCCAGCATTTTGGACTCGGCAGCTGGAATCGGTTACCACGTTGCCCAAAGAGTCGGTGTCACCGCCTGACGAAAACAGGGAACACGTTCCCTCTATTGCGCTGTTGCCGATGGTGCTCGACGCGCCGAAAACCTCGAGCTGATTGGCGCCGTTGGGGTCGGCGAAGGTCACGTTCTGCAGGGTCGCCTGACTGTTGCCGATCACGCTGAGCCCCTCTCCGCCATTGGCAAAATTATTGCTGAGCGTGCTATTCGAGAGCGTTAGATTCGATTCATCACGCAACGCGATCGCACCGCCGGAGACCTCCGCCGAGTTGCCGTGAAGGCTGCAGTCAGACATGTCCAGCGTACTGTCGCTCGCGTAGACAGCTCCGCCCACACCAGACTCCGGTGAACCCGACAAGACTTCAACAACATGGCGCCGGAATTCGCAGCCACGGACGGTGACCGCACTGCCGTCCACCTGCAGCGCAGCCCCGCGGAGGGCGCCCGAAGTGCCAACGCCATCGATGACCAAGTCGGTAGCAAACAGGGTCGAGTCAAAGACTAACAGCGCCGAGCTCTGGCTCAGGAACGGGGACATAGCAACGCGAGTCAAGGTCATCGGAGCGTTTCTTGCAAATATCACGGAGCCTGAGCCAGTGAATGTTGTGTCCGAGATCTCTATCAGATCAGTGGCTTCGAAATACGTCCCGTTGTTCAAGGGATTGGTGTCCAGAACGATTGAACGCGAGAGTTGGAGGGCAAGGAAATCCAGTCCATAGATCACCGTGCCTAAATCGGCCTGGTTGACGGTGTTTCGAAGCTCGCTGTCATTAATCACGACGTTGCCGCCCCGCAAGAAAAGTGCGCCACCCTGTCCGAGCTGAGTACCTGGTATCTCGTTGGCGTCGATGGTGGTGCCGTTGATTTGCAAAACGGATTGCTCCGAGTGGATGCCGCCTCCCGAGAATTGCGCGAGATTATTCGAGATCGCGCTGCTATCAAGGGTGACCTGCTCAGCACGATCGATACACACGCCGCCACCACCGAGAGCGAAAAGCTCGGCCCGGTTCTCGGTAATGGTGACGTTCTGAAACGACGCGCGGCCGCTGAGCAGCGCCACGCCGCCGCCGGCGCAGGCCTGATCAGCCAGATTGCCGACCGCCTGATTGCCGGAGATGATCGAGTCAAACACCCGTAGCCTGAATTCCGGCTCAGCCCCTCCCTCGGAGCGACTGACCAAAATGCCGCCACCAGCCTGCCCGCGAGAGTTTTCAATCCCGACACGTCGAAGCACGGCGCTGGCGCCGAAGGCTCCGGTGATGTGCAGCGCGCCTGCCCGACTCTCCGCCGGATCGGGCTGAAAGCCGATGAGCGTAAGATCTTCGAGCGTCAAGGCACCGCCGGCGTTCACCACGATCGCAGACGCGGGGAACCCAGCGTCGGCCGTGATAAAGGTTTGATCGATAGCGCTGCCGCGTATGGTTACCTCACTACCTACGGCCAGCGCGTCGGCGCTGGCAGTGTTCTGGCTCAGCGTGAAGGTGCCCGCCGGCAGCACAATCTCGTCGGCGCCCACGCTGATGTTCACGGCCTGGAGGGCGCCACGTAGCGAGCAATCCAGCGGGGCCGAGGTGCAGGCAGAGGCCCCTGCAAAATCGTCCGTACGGTCCACGCTGAAAACTGCGGCGTCGCCAGAGGCTGCTGACAGCAACGTCGCCAGGCCTGCGGCGCTGAGAGTGTGTTTCAGCATGTGCAAGCGCCCCCAGTCCATCTGTCGTCGGTTTCCAAAAGCCTTAGTGCGTTGCTGATCGCCAGCCGTCTATCCCTCAAAGCTGTCCATAAACAGGTTGTTGTCGGTTATTACCCGCTCGATGGCACCGGCATCACAGGGCTCGCCACGCAGCTCACCGCGCTGGTCCTCGTCCGGACAGTTCATGGCGAAGCCACGCAGCGGGCTATTCAGTCGCGGCAGATGACTTGGCGACCCACTACCGTTTTCAGCGAGTGGATGAACCAAGAGATCCGGTACAACGAGATCTCCCGCGTTCTGGACCTGGCAGCTGGAATCAGTCACCACGTTACCCAATGAATCCGTGTCACCGCCTGACGCAAACAGAGAGCAAGTTCCCTCGATCGCGCTGTTGCCGATGGTGCCGGAGGCGCCGAAGATCTGGATCTGATCGGCGTCATTAGGAGCTGCAAAAGTGACATTCTCCAGGGTCACCTGGCTGTTGCCGATAACGCTGAGGCCCTCGCCGCCGTTGGCCCTGTTGTTGCTAAAGGTGCTGTTCGTCAGGGTAAGGACAGACTCGTCTCGGAGCGCAATAGCTCCGCCACTGACTTCCGCAACATTCCGGTAAAAGCTGCATCGAGACATCGTGAGATCGGCGCCGGACGCATAAACCGCACCACCAGCGCCGGACTCCCCCAACCCAGAAGAAACCTCGGCCCCGTGGAAAGCAAATTCACATTCATTAATGCTTGCTGAACCTCGAAATATCAAAAGGGCTCCGCCGCGGCTCACACCATTTGTCCGGATTCCCTGGATGACGAGTCGATCAGCTGTCAGCGTGGAATCGACGAGCCATAGCGCAGAGATACGTCCGAGAGATGGGAACATATCGACTTGTGTGGCAATCACCGTGGATTCGAAGGCAAACACCGTTGCGCCCCGGCCGGAGAAAGTTGTTCCCGCAAATTCCAAGCGCTCCGCATTTTCCAGGTAAAGGCCAGAGTTCGTGGCTACCGTATTGCGGATGAGTGACCGGACAACGACAAGACTAAATGGCCCACTGCCGAAGACCTCCGCTCCCAGCTCAGTTAAATTGGTATTGTTGATTAGCTCACTGTCAGCGACAAACGCCACGCCGCCGCGGATAAACATTCCGCCGCCTCGACCAAACTGCGTATTGGGAACGTCGTTGCTCTCAATTATGGTTCCATCAACCCGGAGAACAGTCTGTTCGGAGTGGATGCCGCCCCCGGTATAGACGCTGGTATTGTCTGAGACGGTACTGCTATTGAGCATGACTTCCATTGCTCTGTCGATGCAGATGCCGCCGCCACCGGTGGCGGGGAACTCCGTCACGTTTTCGGTGATAACCGTGTTGTCGATCATGATGCGCCCGTTAAGCAGCGCGAGACCTGCACCATCACATTCCTGATTCGGCAGATTGGCTACAGCTCGATTGCCCGAAATGATCGAGTCAAACAACTGAAGCCTGAACTCCGGCTCGAGACCCCCATCGGACTGGCTGACCAGGACGCCGCCACCCGACTGTCCTCGCGAGTTCTCTATCCGTACGCGTCGCAGCAGGGCATTGGCACCGATCGCGCCGGTGACGTGCAGCGCGCCGGCCGGGCTTTGCGCGGGATCGGGTTCAAAGCCAGACAGCGTGAGATCTTCCAGCGTCAGGGCACCACCGGCGTTCACCACCAAAGCCGAACCGGGAAACCCGGCGCCCGCGACGACAAAAGTCTGATCGATATCCATGCCGCGAATCGTCACCTCGCTGCTGACGGGCAGAGCGTCGGCGCTGCCGGTGTTCTGGGTCAGCGAGAAAGTGCCTGCTGCCAGCACAATTTCGTCTGGACCCAGCGCAATGTTGGCGGTCTGGAGAGCCCCGCGCAGCGAACAGTCAAGGGGCTCCTCGGTACAGGCTGAAGCGGAACCGTCGTCGTCTGCTCGGTCAACCGTGAAAACTGCGGCCTGAACGGACGCTGACAACGCCAGCATGGCCATACATGTTGCGCTAAGTGCCCGTTTGAGCATGAGATTTCGCCCCCAGTCCGTTAGACCTCGATTCCTTACACTCAGGCTGCTGTACGAACAGGATGTGTTCCTGACCAAATCCTGAAATTTCCTGAAACGGGCAGAAAAAACGGTCACGAGAGAATCACGCGCGGCTGCGCTATTCTTGAGTGATTAGGGAACGCGCCAGGTCCAGCAAAACGCCATCGTCACCTTGGAAGACTCCGATCAACCAGCAGCGCCGAGCACTTCGTCGGGCGCAAAAGATGCCGGCAAATTGCTCAAGTTTGCCGACTTCACGCTGGATCAGACGACACGCCGTTTGTTTCGCTACGGCGAGGCGCAGAAGATTCAAAACAAGCCGCTGCGGCTGCTGATCTACCTGCTCGATCACCGGTCACGCCTCGTACGCCGCGACGAGCTGCTTCAGAAGTTCTGGCCTCGCTCCTCCAACGATGAGTCCTTAACGCGCTGTGTCAGCACGTTGCGGAAAGTGCTGGGAGACCTGGACGAGCCCTACCGGTTTATCGAGACGCGCTGGGGTGAGGGTTACCGCTTTATCGCCCCGGTCAGCGAAACGGACGAACCTGAGCCAATACCACCACCGATTGCTATCCCGCTGGAGTCAAAGGCTTCCGATCACGGCCGCGGCAATCGCGTCAGCAGCCTGCTGCTGGTGTCAATCGCGGCCCTGGTAGTCGCCACGGCGGGCCTGGGCTGGCTGATGTTTCGACCGATCGAGTCGACTCCGCTCGCCAGCGTCAGCCGACTGGCCGTGCTGCCGATTGCCGCTGCCGAAAGTGACCGCGTCGCCGCGGCGGAGCTGACCCAGGAGCTGACCCGTACGCTGGCGCGGGTAGAGGGTGTGACGGTGGTGGCATACGGCTCGGCGTCCCAGTTCGAGGCCGGGTCAGACCCCTTGGAGGCAGGCGAACAGCTCGGCGTCGATGCCCTGCTGGTTAGCGAGCTAAGCCGCTCGAACAGCTCGGCCCTGCTGAGATCGGAACTGGTATCGGCCCGCGACGCCAGCCTGCTGTGGTCGTTTGCCGGTGAGCCCGGTGATGCCGGCGACGGCGGTGACGCCCAGATGCGTCAGCTGGCGCGTGCCGTTAGCGGCCGTCTCTGGGCCAGCCTGCAGCTTCGCGATCGGGAAGAGCCGGTCAATCCGGAAGCTCGCCGACTTTACCTTCGTGGTCGTTACTATTGGAATCAGCGTTCTAACGTGGCGATTCGGGCCGCCATCGAAGCGTTCGATCAGGCGCTCGAATTAGAGCCAGACTACGTCGATGCCTTGGTTGGCCTTGCCGACTCCTGGCTGCTGCTGCCCCTTTACGCCGCCATGCCGCCAGGTGAGGCCATCCCGACCGCCAGAGCGGCGGCGGAGCGAGCGCTGGCGATCGATCCGTCGGAGGCTCGCGCTCACGCCGTGCTTGGTGTGGTCAGCATGCAGTACGACTGGGACTGGGGGAAAGCGGAAGCCTACCTGCATCGTGCGTTGACGCTCAATCTCAATGACGCCACGTCCGAGCAATGGCTGGGAGAGATGCACTGCTATCGAGGTCAGTTCGACCTGTGCCGCAAACGGCTGGCGGCCGCCGCAAGCCTCGACCCGTTATCACCGGTGCTGCGGATGTTGCAGGGCTCACCCGATCTGTATGCGGGCAATTTTGAGAGCGCGGTTGCGCGTTATGAGGCGGCGCGAGCGGAGCTTCCGGATCTTTCGTTCCTCCAGCTTTCGCTCGGCCATGCGTACGTTGGGCTACAGGATTTCGACAGCGCGGTAGCCAGCTATCGCGCCGTGCTCCCGGACTTAGGTCTGGCGATCGCGGGCGGGCCGCTCATCCACGCGCTGGCGCGACGCGGTGACATCGAAGAGGCCAGCGAACTCCTGTCGGCGCTCGAGACCCTAACCGGGCAGCGCTACGTACCGCCATTCAAGCTTGCCGTTGCTTACCTTGGGTTAGGCGACAAGGAGCGAGCCATCGCATCGCTCGAGCAGGCGGTGGCGGCCCGAGACGATCGGTTGCTATACCTTGCGGTGGACTCGGTGTTCTTTGAGCTCCATGATGACCCGGCGTTTCGCGCGATTGCAAGACGCCTCGACCTGGAGCCTGTACTCCGATAGGCCTCGTTCAGCCTAAGCCTTTGCGAGAAATCGTATGACAAATCTTCGTATCTGTTGGGTCGGCGCCATGCTGATATTTATTTCTCATCGGAGCCAAGCTGCCGAATTTGCGAAGGGCCCGCTGATCAAAGACTACGGCCCGGTGGCCTCGGTTCCCGATAACCGGATCGGCTCGCAGTCGGTTTTCCGGGTGGCGTTCGACATCGCTGAGGCCGCCAGGCGGGGCAAGGTCAATCGCTCCATGGAGTCAGCGGCACGGTTCCTGAATATGCACGCTGCCGCCGGCGTCCCCGCTGACAACCTGTCGGTTGCCCTGGTGATCCACGGCCCGGCCGCGCTTGACGTGGTTAACAGCTCCCGCTTCGGCGGCGAAAACCCCAACGCCGGTCTTGTCTCGGCACTGATCGAGGCGGGTGTCACGATTGAGCTTTGTGGGCAGACCGCCGCCGCGCGAGGGATCAGTTCGTCTGACCTGCTGCCCGGCGTTGAGATGTCGCTTTCTGCCATGACCGCTCACGCGCTACTGCAGCAGCGCGGGTATACGCTGAATCCCTTTTAGCGCTATGGGCGTTTTGGGCCAAACGTCAACAGGGGATACAAAGTACGGTATGGCGACCAATGGCTCACCCACTTTCCTTAATGAAACCATGCGCGCTCCCCGCAAACGACCGACCGTCATGACTCGGATAGCGCTGCTGGTGCTTGTCACGCTGAGCGCATGTGTGGTTTGCGCCGCAGACCAGAGTACGATCGAAAGCTTGGGCGGTGAAATTCAGGCCGGAGATCATCCGGGAATCGTTGGCATGGTCATGCTGCGCGACGGCCGCGTTGTGATCGACGCAGCCAGCCGAAAACTCAATGCCAAAGGCCTTGATATCCGTTCCGCTACCAAGTCGATCACCTCGCTGCTCGTGGGCATCGCGATAGATGAGGGTCACCTGGAGGGTGTAAGCGTGCCCATCGAACGGTGGTTGCCGGCTTACGGTGACGCCTTTGAAGCAACGACCGGCAAGCGCGCGATCACCATTGAGAATCTGCTGACCATGCGGTCTGGGCTCGATTGCAACGACTGGGATCGTTTATCCCCGGGTCACGAAGACACGATGTATCGCCAGCGCGACTGGGTCGGATTCTGGGTGGGCCAGAAGCTGGTCGAGCCGCCGGGACAGACCTTCCGCTACTGCACCGGCAACGTGATTGCGCTGGGCCGAATCCTCGCCAACGCCACTGGAGAATCGGTCGACGAGTTTGCCAAGCGTAAGCTCTTCTCGCCGCTCGGGATTGAACAGGCCCGCTGGGAACGCTGGAACCGCAGCCGCGATGTCGATACGGGTGGGCATCTACGGCTTCATCCCAGGGACCTGGCTCGCATCGGTCAGCTGGTGATAGATCGAGGGCTGAGCGGCGGCAATCGGATCATCAGTTCAGCCTGGCTGGACGCGATGACCCAAGAGCACACGGCCATCCCGGGCCAGTCACAACGATATGGTTACCTGTGGTGGCTAGACGCTACAACGCGCGCTGAGCTACCGGAGACCCGGCTACAGATGGCCTGGGGCAATGGCGGCAACTACCTGATCGTGCTACCCGAGATCGCCACGGTCATCGCCTTTGCCGGCAAACGCTACCAACAGCCTAACCAGCTTGAACCGCTGCTTTGGCTGGGGCAGCGGATCCTTCCGGCCCTGGCGCCCTAAGTGCTTCACGACCATGCGGCGCGCCCTTAGCTACTGGGCCTGGGACAATAAGCGATTCATCCTTAACGACAATTTCAGGGGTTTTGTCGACAAATTCCTGGGCCCACGACGATAGTCCAACCGATGCTGGCGCAGCGGCGCTAGCATTGTGTCGCAAAACCGAATGCTGCTGCAGCCGCGTTGCCGCGAGCGGTTTGCTGCGAAAGAGGTCGGCTGCGGGCTAAATTGCGTGTAGGCTTTAGGCTCAAGCTGAACCAGCCCTCACCAATTACCAGGCGAAAGGCAAATCATGGCTCAAAGCGACACCGCGCTTGCAAAGCTGCTGCGAAAAATCACCACCATCAACGATAACGAGGTGAAGGCGGCGGTCTTGTCGTTTTCGTTTGTGTTCATTCTGATGGCGGCCTACTACATTCTTCGCCCGGTGCGGGACGCGCTGGCCAGCGACTGGACGGATGCTGAAGTCAGCTTTCTGTGGACGCTGAACTTCTTTATCAGCACCGGCATTGTCGCGGCCTACGGCCTCGCAGTGGCCAAGATGCCGTTTCGCAAGCTCGTTCCCGCCATCTACACCTTCTTTGCCGCGTCGTTTGTGGTGTTTTATCTCGCGGTTCAGGGAGTGTCAGACGGGGTATTAATCGACAAAGCGTTTTATCTCTGGGTCAGCGTTTTTGCGCTGTTTCACGTGTCGGTTTTCTGGAGCTTCATGGCCGACACTTTCAATAAGGATCAGGCCGGGCGTCTATTTGCGATTATTGCCGCGGGTGCCAGTCTGGGCGCGATCGTAGGGCCACTGATCTCCGGCCTGTTCGCCAGCCGCATTGGCGTCGAAAACCTGATGCTCATATCCGCGGTCATGCTGATGCTGCCGATCCCGATCATCCTTTATCTCGGGAAGCTGAAGGTCACGGAACTCAAGAATCCTGACCTGCAGTTCGATGCCGCAAAAAATGCGATCGGCGGGAATCCCTTTGGTGGCTTCAAAGCCTTTTTCAGCAACCCGTACCTGCTGGGAATAGGCATCTTCATCATTCTTTACACCGGGATCGGATCCTTTGTTTACCTTGAGCAAAAGAACCTGCTGGCACCGTATGATGTGGAGACCCGCACCGCGATCTACGGCTATCGGGACGCCGTGCTCAACACGCTCACCTACGTCCTGGCCTTTTTTGTCACTGGCCGAATTGTGTCGAAGCTGGGCATGCCTGTCGCGCTACCGCTGATGCCCGTGCTGGTGATCGCGGGCATGCTGATCCTGGCCTTTTCGCCTCTGCTGATTGTCGCCGTTGGCCTGCACGTGGTGTCCAAGGCCGGCAACTATGGACTGACTCGACCCGCGAGGGAGATGCTGTTCACTCAGGTTAGCCGCGAGGACCGCTTCAAAGCCAAGCCGGTCATCGACATTGTGGCCTACCGAGGCGGTGACGTGATCATGGGCTGGTTCTTTACCGGGCTGACGCAGGGGCTCGGGTTGGGCCTGGCGGCCGTCGCTGCGGTAGGTGCGGGCATTGCCGCTCTGTGGGCCTTCACCGGACTCCTGCTTGGCCGGCGCTATGAGGCCACAGCCACCGACTCCGCGCCCGCCGATGGCTCAGCGTCCGCATCCAAGGCGCCGGCGACTTAGCGCCTTTCTTTACCCACGCTCGCGCTTCAGGCGCGCTTTGGTTCGCCGGCCTTTCCGCTCGAGGAGGGGCCGCATCAGTCGGCCCAACCCCGGCATGAGATAGGTGACCGTAGTGAGCACACCGCTGATCGAGGGCATGGCTTGCTCAGCTTTGCTGCTGGTCACAAGTTCCACGACCACGTCGGCAACCTGTTCGGCGGTGCTGATCGGCTGAGAGAACGTAAGATTGGTCACCTGATCGATCTGATCCATGATGAAACCCGTGTCGATCGGACCCGGCGACACCGCAGCAATCTTGATCCCCGAGCCGCGAAGTTCTTCGGCCAGGGCCAGGCCAAAGACCCGGATCCCGAACTTGCTCGCCGAGTAGGCGGCCGCGCCGGGAATCGGCGTTCGCCCGGCCAGCGAAGCCACGTTGATCACTGCTGGCGTTGTCGCTCGTCGCAGGTAGGGCAGCGCCAATCGGGTGGCCATGATCGGTGCCTTGAGATTGACGTCGATCATGCGGCCCAGATCGTCCGCTTCAATCGTTTCGACCGGGCCACGCTCATGAAATCCGGCGTTGTTGACCAGCACGTCTACCGCGCCAAAATGCGACTCGGTCTCAGCCAGCAAGCTGGCGAAGGCATCGATATTCGTCACGTCCATGGAAACCGCACGGACCCGGTCTCCAGCGTCCAGCTCCGACGCGAGCTCTTGGAGCTTTTCCTCACCTCGCGCCAGAAGCACTAGGTTGGCTTCCAGTCGCGCGAAGGCGCGGGCAACCGCGGCGCCCACGCCCATGGATGCCCCCGTGACGATGACGGTCCGGCCCTTAAATGATGACGTCACTCAATCCTCTCTCAGGTATCGCCGCAATTTGGTCATTGAGACCGGCTCAGTTTTCAAACCCGTCAGCAAACAGCACGTCGCTGACTTCCGTCACGCTCGTACCCTGGATGCCAAAGGTAAATGGGCTCTCGTCCTGGTCGTTGTTGCCGAAGACAACGTTGGCGGTCTGGATGCCGAGCACTTCCGGATCGAAGCGAACGGTGAAACTGGAGCTGCCGCCGGCCGGGATTGGCGTGGTTGGCGGGTTCACCACGAGAAAAGCCGCGGTGCTGCCACCACTGATGGTCACCGCGGGCATGTCGGTCAGATCGAGATCGACAAGACCCAGGTTTTCGATCACAAAAACCTGGTCCACCGGGTCGCCATCCACAGCGGCCTCACCAAAGTCGGTGCCGTCTGCCGCTCGAGGTGAAATATCCCCGAACGGAATCTCCAGGCCTCTCCCTGAAACCGCAATTTCCGGAAACAGCAGGCCCTCGGCGAGACCCTCGATGGCAAAGGTGTAGGGGTTTTCGTCAAAGTCACTGTTGTCGATCGACACGGTCGCCGTCTTGATCCCGATCGTCGACGGATCGAAACGCACCACGAAGCTCACCGTCTCTGCCGGGGCCACCGCGGTCACCGGCTGCTGAAAAACAGAGAAGCTGCCGTCCGAATTGAGCAGCTCGACCCGCGGATCGCCAATCAGCTGAAGCTCCGCGTTGCCAACGTTTTCGATCTCAAAGATCTGATCACGCGGCGAGGCGTTGATCGCCAGCCCGCCGAAGTCGGTCCCGTTGGTGGTGCTGGTCACAACGTCATCGTCTGCGATGGTCTGACCGTTTCCGAGAACTTCCATCTCCGGCTCACCGATCACTTCAGCGTTTCCGACTCGAACAGTTCGGGTGACAAAACCGCCGTCCAGCGAGGAACTTCTCACCCTGGAGAAAAAGTTGATCAGGGTGCCGTCCGGCGGCTCACTGGCGCCCAGCCGGATTGTGGGCGCGATGCTCTCCACGCGCGAGAAGCCGGAGTCCAGCAGGCTGCTGGGCCAGAACACCGTCTCGCCGCTGTCGCAGACGGTGCTGCCAGACAGAGTCGTACAGTCGCCGCCACCGGAGATCTGGCCATCGGGGAGGTCGCTGAGAAACGGCGGAAAAAAGAGCTGCAGCGCCACGTCGGTGGCCTGGATGCCAGCGCTGTTGTTAACCGTCGGGTCGACCTGCAGCGTGTCTCCCTGGGTCGCAAGCTCCGGATTGATGGGCAGCGTGAGATCGAGCGCGCTGCTGGTCTTGGCCCGGGTCACCCGGTTGACCCTCGTCGGACTCACGCCATCCGCACTGATCTCCACAGCGCTGGACTCGATCAGCTCTCCGCCGGTCAGCGGAGCGTCGAACTGCAGCAGCGCGCTGCGCACGCCCACTTCGCCAGGGGTCAGGAGGCCGAGATCCCAAACCAGCACACCGTCGGTAACCGTACCGCCTTCCGTGGCCGTCACCAGGCTGGTGCCCGCCGGCAGCGGGAAGCGAATCTGTCCATTCTGCAGAGACGTGTCTCCAGCGTTGCCGAAGCTGACGGCAAAGTCGATTGTGCTGCCCGGCGCGATGGGCTCCTGCTCGGCATCGACCGACAGCGTAAGCGCCCGCTCGTCGTTGTTGCGCAGGGTAAGCTGCTCCCAGCGATCGGTGGTGGTGTCGGAGAACGTCCGCGCCAGCAGCGTGATGAGATCACCGTCCAGCAGCACGGCTGCTGTTTCGGGAGCGATCGTCACGGTGCGGCCGCTGCCGGGCGCCAGGTTGCCGATCGGCCACTGCGCCCGCTCGCCGCTGCGACAATCGGTGCTGGCGCTGAGGTTGGTGCAGTCCCCGTTGTCGCTGAGCACCACGTCGGACGCGCTGGCCAGACCCTCCGGGTAGAACAGTTCAATCGCCACACCGGTAAGGACGGTAGAGCCGGTGTTAGAAACCACCAGGTGCAGCGGGGTAATTGTGTCGGCGAGGAGCGGCGACATGTCGCCGTCGAGCGCAAAGCTGAGTTCCGGCAGGCCTTCGACCCGCGTGCTGGCGCCCTGGCGGCTGAGCTGGCTGATAAGATTGGCGTCCGCGCTGATCGTCGCCGCGTCCAGTTCCAGGATGTCACCAGCGAGCACCCCTGCGCCGAGCTGTACGGTCACCTCGCGGCTGCCGCCCTGTCCCGGCGCAAGCTCCGCCAGGTCCCAGACCACGTCGCTGTTGGACAGCGTGCCGCCACCGGTAGCGGATACGAAGGTGGTGCCTGCCGGCAGCGGAAAGCGAAGCTCGCTGCTCGTGGCGGTGAAGCTGCTGCTGTTTCCGAAGGTCAGCGAGTACGTGAGGGTGTCACCCGGCGCCACGGGTTCCTGGGCGGGATCCACCGCCAGGTTCAGCAGACGGGATGCGTTGTTCAACAGTGATCGAGCCTGCCAGCGCTCGGTGGTTGTGTCGGCTGACGCCCTGGCGACGACCGGCACCAGGCCTCCGTCGGTGATCGTGCCGGCGGTGGACGGCACAATCACCACGGTCTTACCGGTGCCCGGGCCGAGGTCGCCGATCGGCCAGATTGCCCTTTCACCGTCGCGGCAGCTGGTGGTCGCGGAAAAATCGGTGCAGTCGCCGCCGTCGGTCAGCAGCACGTCGTTGGCGCTTGCAAGACCAAAAGGATAGAACAGCTCGATTTCGACACCCGTCAAGAGCGTTCCGCCCCGGTTGCTCACGGTCAGGCGGATGGGCGTCTGGCTGTCCACGGTCAGGGGGCTGACGTCCGTATCCAGCGCCAGGGCGAGATCCGGCAGGTCTTCGACCCGAGTACTGGCAAACTGGCGGCTAATCTCGGTGACAAAGTTTGCGTCGGCCGAGATCTGCGCCGCGTCCACCTCGAGCACATCACCCGCCTGGATGGTGCCGCCCAGCTGCACAGTGACCCGGCGAGAGCCGCCTTCGCCGGCGCCGAGCAGCCCAAGATCCCAGACGACCTCGCCTCCTACCTCGGTGCCACCGCCGTCTGCCGCCACCAGCGTGGTGCCGGCCGGCAGCGGAAACCGGAGTTCGGTACCGGTGGCCGATGAGCCGCTCTGATTGCCGAAAGTCAGTTCATAGGTCAGCGTGTCGCCGGGCGCCACGGGTTCGCTCCTCGCGTCCACGTTCAGGTTCAGCACCCGACCGCTGTCATTGCGCAGGGAACGGCGCTCCCAGCGCTCCGTGGTGCTGTCGGCTGACGCTCGGGCAACCAGCGACAGCAGCTCTCCGTCGGGGATGCTGGCTGAGGAACGCGGGCTAATGACCACCGTCTTGCCGCTGCCCGGCGCCAGCGTGCCGATCGCCCAGCCGGCCCTTTCGCCGCTGTTGCAGCTCGTGGTGGTACCAAAGTTGGTACAGTCGCCGCCATCGGTCAGCAGGACGTCACCCGCCGAGGGCAGTCCGTCGGGATAAAAGAGCTCCACCGCCACGTTGGTCAGGGGCGAACCACTGCGGTTGGTAACCGTGAGCCTTACCGGGGTAAACGTGTCGGCGGACAGCAGCGAAATGTCGCTGTCGACGGACAGCGCGAGGTCAGCAAGGTCCTCGACCCGCGTGCTCGCGTACTGCCGGGTGACCTGGGTGACGAAGTTGGCGTCACCCGTGATTTCCGCGGCATTTACCTCAAGAATGTCGCCGGCGGCGATGCCGCCACCAAGCAGCACGGTGACCCGGCGGGTGCCGCCCTCGCCTGCGCCAACAATGTCGAGGTCCCAGACCACATCGCTACCGGACAGAGTGCCTCCGCCGTCAGCCGATACAAAGGTGGTGCCGGCCGGCAGCGGAAAGGTCAGCTCCGTGTTGCTGCTGGCGCTACCGCCACGGTTACCGAAGTTGAGCTCGTAGGTCAGGTTTTCGCCAGGTGCCACGGGCTCCTGGCTGGCGTCCACCCTGAGGTCCAGAGCCCGCCCGTTGTCATTGCGCAGCGCGCGACGCACCCATCGCTCGGTGGTTCCCGCGGCTGAACCCCGTGCCAATAGGGACACCAGGTCTCCGTTGGTGATGGCGGGAGGCGTAAATGGCGTCAACGCAACGGTTTTCCCTTCCCCGACGCCGAGGTCACCGATCGTCCAGCCCGCCCGCTCGCCGCTGTTGCAGATGGTTGATGTGCCAAAGTCCGTGCAGTT
>JBCDKA010000106.1:0-14204 GCA_038747195.1 Pseudomonadota bacterium | reverse complement strand
GGGCGGATGGATTCGATCACCGATCCGGCGGGCCGTCGAACCGACCTGACTCACGACGCCAACGGCGACCTGATCAGCATCGACTACCCCGACGGCTCGAACCGCAGCTTCGAATATGACTCGAGGCATCGCATGACGGCTGCCGTCGACGAGCTGGGCAACCGAACGGACTTCAGCTACGACCCCTTTGGCGCTTTGCAGCGCATCTCCCAGCCGGACGGTTCAGCGCACACGCTGCAGCCGTTGACCTCCGAGCTGCTAAGCGCTGGTTTTGGCACGCCCGACGGGACGCGCGCAATCTTGACCGATGCGGACCTGCGTCGTCAGGAGCTGGAGGCCGACCGCTGCCTGCGCATCAAAGCCCTTGAGGAGCCGTTCGATCTCAGCAGCCTGCCCGCCAAGGTTAGCCAGGCCGCAGCGGGCAAGGGTGGGGTCACGATGCTGCGCACCGAACGGTTCTACAATGCCCGTGGCTATCTGACACGAGAGATTACGCCCGACGGCGTGGAGACTGTGCAGAGCTATGACGACAACGGAAATCTCGTCCGGCTGACCGAAGCGTCCGGCATGCCGCTGGAGCGAACCACCCTGTTCGAGTACGACCCGATGGTCAGCGAGCCCGTGCGAATTATCGACGCCAACGGCAACGAAACGCTGATCGAACGCGACGCTGGTGGACGCGCAACGCGCCTGACGGATCAGGGCGGAAACGAGCAGACTTTCGTCTACGACGCGCAGGGTCGACTGCAAACCTTCACCGACGCCAACACCCACACCGTGGACTACACCTACGACGCGATGGGCAACGTGGCCAGCATCACCAACGGGGACGGCACGGTGATCAGCTACGTTCGTGACTCGGCCGGCAATATCACCACGACCACCGCAGCGGTGGGTCAGGCCGAGGAGGCCGTCCAGCTATTCACCTACGATAGCCGCGACCGGGAGCTGACCGCCACTGACCGGGCAGGCAACACGCGTCGTCGCGATTACGATGACCGCGGGAACGTGATCCGGCGCGAAAACGAAAGCGGCGAAAGCTGGGAATATGACTACGACAGCCTGGGACGGGTTTCGCAGGTGCGCTCGCCGAGCATCGGCACACGGAGCTTTACGTACACGCCGGGCGGTCGCCTGCTCAGCGCCATCGAGGGAACCGGTGGCCGGGTCGACAACGAGTACGACGTTGCCGGACAACTGGTGCGAACAATCGATCAGCTCGGCAACATCCAAACCTACCGTTACGACGTCAGCGGGCGGTTGACGTCGATTGCTGACGGTAGCGGCAACGAAACCCTTTTTACCTACGATGACCTTGGCCGCCGAACCGAGATCAGGGATGCGGCGGGCGAGACCGAGCTGTTTGAATATGACGCGCTGAACAACATGGTTCGCCGAACGCGGCCCGGCGGCGCTGTCGTCGACTACACCTACACCCCAACGATGCGCCTGGAGAGCATCAGCACTGGCGGCGATACGATCAGCTACAGCTACGACGGTGTCGGCAACCTGCTGAGTGCCGAGGACAGCGATTCCGACCTGGTTTTCACCTATGGCCCTGACGGCAAAATGTCGAGCGCAGTGACCGGGCCGGGAGGTGTGCAGCCTGAAGTGACTTTCACCTACGCTCACAACCGGCTCGGCTATCGCACCGGCCTTGCTGAAAGTACGGGCGCCGCTTCAGGCTATCAACGCAGCCCGTCGGGTCTAATCGAGCAGCTCATCACGGCGGCCGGCCCGGTGATCGGCTTCAGCCACGATAGCTATGGCCGCACCACGCAGGTTCGGTATCCGAATGGCGTTGAGGTCAATGCCAGCTACAACGCAATAACCGGTCGGCTGGATCGAATGACTCACGGCCTTCCCGGGACGCCGTTTATCGACCTGGAGTACACCTACAACGGCAGCGGTGACGTCGCGAGCCGAGCACTGAACGGCAGCCCCGTGACGTACACCTATGACGCCAAACGACAGGTGATCGCCACCAGCGACGGCGAGGCCTATCAGTATGACCCTGAGGGCAATCGCGTCGCCTCACACCTCTCGCTCGCCTACACCACTGAGGCTGGCAACCGGCTTACCGCTGACGATACGTTCAGCTACGGCTACGATGAGGTCGGTCGACTGGTCAGCCGCACCGAGCTGGGAAGCTCCGACACCGAAACGTTTGTCTGGAACGCGCTTGACCAGCTCCTCAGCCACACGGCCACCGATGGGGCGGTGACCACCTATCAGTACGATGGCCTGAGCCGGCTCATCGGCGTCAATCAGGACGGCGTTCAGCGCTACTTCATCTACGATGGCGGCAATCGGCGCCTGGAGTACGACAGCGGCGGGACGCTCCTGGCGCGCTACGAGTTCTCCGACGCGTTGGACCGACCGCTCAGCATGCAGCGCGATGGCCAGAGTTACTACTATCACGGTGACTACGTTGGCTCGGTGCTCGCCGTCACCAGCGCAACGGGTTCCGTCGTGAACGACTATCGCTACGACAGCTTCGGCAATCTGATACAGAATGTGGCTGCCGTTACGAATCCATTCCTGTTTCAGGGCAGACCGCTCGATGCACAGAGCGGCCTGTACCAATTCCGCGCCCGCTGGCTGGACCCGGTCACCGGCCGCTTCACCTCACCCGATCCGCTCGGAATCTCCGGCCGTGACTCCAACCTTTACGGTTTTGTTGGCAACAACCCGGTAAGCCTCGTCGACCCCTCGGGTCTTGAGTCCAAGGCGTTGTCCACCGGACTTGATGCCATCATTGCCGGTGGCGGTTTGCTGGATGCCGCCGGCGCGCCGGGCCTCGGCCCGTTGGCGTTGGTGGGGGCCGGCAAGTATCTTTACGACACGGCCAACCGCACAGAGCCTATTGACGGTGTGGTGATTGCCGACGGCGTGGTGAACGCGGCCGGCGTCGGGCTGTTTGGAGCGTCAATTTCTTCCGGCGCTGCGGTCTTCCCACCGGCGGGCATTGCGATCGCGGTTTACGGCGCGAGTCGCTTCGCAATTGACCGTTACGTTGATCACCTGGACGCAGAAAACCGCCGGGCCAACGCGGAAGCCCGCGAGAAGACGGCGACGATTCGTGAACGGAGCCGCAAGCGAACCATCGCTGAGCTCGACCAGGGCCTGAAACGCTACTTTGCGATCTGTATTCGGGAGCTGGAGCTTCGTGGCGACCTGACTGACTATCAGAAGAAGGTCCTCAATTCGCTGCTCAACATCGGCTTTGAGTCCGAGCTGCGCCTGATCGATCTGGAAATTCAGAGCCAGCGTAATGCTGAGGAAACCGAAATCGATCAGTGTGTCGACTCAGCAAACACTACGGGGCAGGTGAAGGCCAGGTAGGGCGTGCCCAGCCGTTGGCCGACCAAAGGCCGGCCAATGGCGTGTACGTAAGATTCAGTCAGGCTTAGGGAAGCTGTGATTTGTCGCTGGCGTTGCTGGCCTCGATGAGATTTAGCTCGCCGTAGGTGACTTCACCCATGCGGTTACGGAAGTCGGCGACGTAGCCTTCGAGCATATCGAAATACACGGGACCAGGAACCGGCCAGGTGAAGCCACGGTGGTCGGTCACCTCAACCTGGATGGCCGCCGTGCTGCCGATTCGAGAGCCGGTGAAAGAGCGCCGCTGCATCCGAACCCATTTCTCCCGACGCTCGATGGCTGCCGAGTCGCCGTACTCCTCGCTCAGCTCGACGTAGACGTCTTTCGTCTCGGCTTTCTCTTCGTCGCTGAGCTGCTCGAATACCTGATCCCGCGCAGAGACGTAATCGGGCTCCGCGTGGCTCGCCGCCAGCTTGAGCCAGGCGTGACCCCGCGACCAGTTCCGTTCTACGCCGGTGCCGTAGATGTGCATCATCCCTATTGAGTACTGCGCCGTTTTGTTGCCCAGGCGAGCCGAATCTCGGAGGTTGGTCAAAGCGGAGTCGTAGTGACCATTCTTCATGGCGAAAGCCGCTTCGGCGAAGTTTTTGAGATCTGGCGTCTGAAATCCCGGGAGCTCGCTCGTGGCAGATGCCGAGTAAGCTATGCTTGAGAGCAGCAGCCCTGCCGCCGCTCGCTTGATGGTTTTGGTGAACATCTGGTTTCCTCTGGTGTATTTCTCATTCCGTCCGCCGTGCCTCTTTTAGTCGTTGGCCCGACGCGCGATTCTCATTCCTCGTATCGCGATTTTCGTTACCGTCTTCTTCATACAGTTTTTCCGATATATCAATCACCTTCAATTCGGGTTTAGCGATTTCGAATCTTCGAATTTTCCGATGAATAGCAAGGCGCTCTGCTATCTTTCATTGATGGAAGAAATGAGCTTCGTCGAATTGCTGTTGATCGGTGGCGGCTTAGGGCTGTTTTATTGGTGGGGGCAGACCCGCCGAGAAAAGAAGACGCGCAATAAATGGCTCAAGATCATGGAGCCGCTGGCCGCCACGCTCAAAGAGCCTGTCGAAGTGATCGACACGCTTAACACTTCCGATCCTGATCTAAAAATCGACGGCCGTTATGAGGGATACCGCATCGAAGCAAAATGCTGGGTAGAAGACATCAACGGGTATCCGAGAAGGTTTCGGTTAACGCTATTCGATCCGGCCATGCCAGATGTTCCTCTCCTCAATTCTCTCGGATCGAATCGCGTCGGTAAGCGTTACTACCGCATCAAAAAGGGCATTGTGTTTGGGCTGTCTGAACGCAGTAAGGCGATGCGGTTTATCAACTGGGAAAGAGTCCTCTCCGAGATGGCCGCTGAGGCCAAGGCGATACGAAAGAGGGAACGGGATCGGGTTGTCCTGAGATAGACCACAACGGACACAGCGGAGCCCCGTGCACGCATCGTCGAATGCTCAACTCGTCTGGCGAAGCTCCGGCAGCATCGCCAGCGCCAGCTCTGCGGTTGCCAGCGCATCACCCAGCGCGTTGTGGCTGGTTGCGTCAGGTAGGCCGTGCTCCCTCCGCAGACTCATCAGCCGAAGCGCACCCTGGGCGGGTGGTTGGCTGGCTCTGGCGGCTCGCTGCTGGGCCAGGGCGAGCGTGTCGATCAGGGGCACCAGCAGCGGCGCGCCGTAAGCGGCCCGACAATAGCGATCGAGTACGCCGATATCGAGTCGCGCGCCGTGGATCAACAGCGTCTTGCCCTGCATGGCGTCGAGCAGCTGCGCGAGGCCGTCAGTGGCTTCGATACCCTGCTGGCGGTCCATCTCGCGGATCCCGTGAATGGTTGCGCTCGCCGCGATGGGCGCGCTCGATCGGATCAGTAGATGACTGGCGGTGCTCAACCGAATCCGTCCTCGCTCCAGCGCAACCCAGCCCATGCTGACGATGTCGTCGTGCTTCGGGTCCAGGCCCGTCGTTTCCAAATCGAGGCTTAGAACGCTCTCGTAATCGACGTCGCAGCGGGTGGTGCTCCATAACTGGGTCAGCGGTGAATCGGAAATCCTGCGCCGAAAGCTGCGGCGACGCATCCGAAGAGACAGCGCTGAAAACACCCGCTATTCCAGCCGGTAACGCCTGGCCATGGCGGCCTGGGCGTCAGCTACGATGGTGAAAGCGGCTTTGAGATTGCGACGGGCCAGCGGCGACAGCTCGTCCGGGTTGACCCAGTTGCTGACCGCTTCGCCCGTTTCCCATTGCGAAAGCTGATGGCGCAGCCGGGCCTGGCCAATGACGTCCATGGCGTCGCGCAGGCTGGCGACAGATTCGTTCGCCTGCTGATCCAGGTCGCGCAGCCGTTCCCAGGTTTCTGGCGCCGCGATGCCCTCTTCCAAGGCGCGCATCCGGGCCAGGCTGATGATGGGCACAACACCCCGTAGCTTCAGGTTGAGCCCGGTTTCGCCATGCTCGCCGTCCTGCTCCAGGACAAAGCGACGAAAAAACCCCAGGGGCGGCCGCTGGCTTAGGGCGTTTTCCGCCATGAAGCGAAGGAAGATGCTGTTGCCGCCCGTTCGCTCGAAGATGAAGGCCGACAGTTCCTCCACCAGCGACGTTTCGCCGCACACGGCGCGCTGGTCGAAAAATATGGAGGCATACATTAGGGGTTTGGGATCTGGCGCATCGATCCACTCGGCGAACTGCCGCTGCCAGCCTTTGAGCGACAGCCGCCATTTGGGGTTGCTGGCCATGATTTCCCCAGGGCAATGCACAAAGCCGCAGTCGTTCAGGTGGTCACACACCATTTCCCCGAGCTGTCGAAAATACTCTGCCTCCTCGGGGTTTGGCTCGCGGGCCATGATGATCCCGTTGTCCTGGTCGGTGCGCCCGGTTTGTTCACGTCTGGCCTGGGAGCCAAAACAAACCCAGGCATAGGGCAGGGGAGGTGGACCGAGCGCCGCTTCCGCGAGAGCGACCAGGCGTTGGGTGGCGGCATCGGTGACAGACGTCATCATGTTGCCGATCGCCCGGGCGCTCATCCCCATGGAGATCAGCTGGCCCAGCAAATCGAAGCGCCGCTGGCTGACTTCCGCTACCGCCGCCGCGTCGGGCTGGCGTCGAATGCTGGCGCTCAGGTAAATCGGGTGATTGTTGAGCGCGCAGTAGAGATCCGTCAGGGTGATGACGCCGGCCAGTTCACCGTCGCGGAGGACCGGCAGATGGTGAATGCCGGAATCGTTCATGGTCAGCAGGGCTTCCAGCGCGGGATCATCAGCGTCGACCGTCACTGGCTCGGGCGTCATAAACTGGGAAACGGGCTTGGAGAGTTCCTGTCTGGCGGCGACGACTCGCCGCCGCATATCACGGTCGGTAAAGATACCCAGGAGCTCAGCCAGGCTGTCGCCGATCACCATGACGCTGGACACGCCCTTCTCGGCCATCACCCCCGCCGTATCCTGCACGCTCAGGTCACAATGAACGGTCACGGGCGGGCTGTTCATCAGCCGGTCCACGCGGCTGGCCATCAGGCCCTGGCCGGCACCCTCGGGCAGGCATGCGTCGCTGACCCGCTCGGTCAGCGCCGCGGAAAAAAATCGATCGAACGCAGGAAACTCGCGCCGCAGCTGATGGAAGTTCTTTTCTGGGATGTGATAGATCAGCGAGTCTTCCACCGTACGCCCGAGCAGCCGCGTGGGTGTACCGGTCAGCATCGAGGGGTAGCCATATACCTCCCGCTCGCCGCGTTTGCTGATGAGCGTGTTGTTGGCGTCCAGCAGCGCAACAGCGCCGCGCCGGATGAGATGCAGCTCGGAGTTCTCCGCGCTGATGGGCAATACCACTGAATTGCCGGGTTCGTAGCTGATTTCGATGCTGCGACAAAGGCTCTCGAGTTCACTGTCGGGCAGAACGTTGAACGGCGAGCAGGAGGAAAGAAAGTCTTGAATATCCTGTAGTTCGTTCACCGAATGATCCTGTCGGTAAAAACCCTAAAGACTGTGCCACAGGGCCGCGCGCCGGGCGATAGCCGAGTCCTAAAGGCGGCGCCCGCCTGCGGGTTCAACCTGCAGGCGGGCGCGTGGGTTGGCTTCATGGTCTGTGGCAGACCCGAAGCGTTAGTGAGCCGTGGCGACACCAGCCCCGCGAGGCACGCGGATGTCTTCCACCAGGGCCTGCACGGCTTCCGGCGGCGCTGAGGTAATGCGGCTGACCACCGTGGCGACAATAAAGTTCAGCGCCATGCCCACCGCACCAATGCCTTCGGGAGAGATCCCGAACAGCCAGTGCTCTGCGGTATTGATGCCGATCGGATCAATGAACACACCCTTGAAGTAGATGATGTAGCCCGCGGTAAACACGAGGCCCGTGACCATACCGGCGATCGCGCCTTCCCGGTTGATGCGCTTGCTGAAGATGCCCATCAGAATCACCGGGAACAGGGAGGCCGCCGCGAGCCCAAAGGCAAAGGCGACCACCTGACTCACAAAGCCTGGTGGATTGGCGCCGAGGTAGCCTGCGATGCAGACGGCAACGCCGGCAGCAATTCGCCCGATCATCAGCTCCGACCGATCACTCAGATTGGGCGCAATCATGCCCTTGCACAGGTCGTGTGAGACGCTGGCGGAAATTACGAGCAGCAGGCCAGCCGCCGTGGACAGCGCGGCGGCGATGCCGCCGGCGGCCACCAAGGCAATTACCCAGTTGGGCAGATTGGCAATCTCCGGATTGGCCAGCACCATAATGTCTCGGTCAACGTTCAGCTCGTTGCCCTGCCAGCCGTAGCTTTCCGCCGTGGCGGTGAACTCGGGGTTGGCGTCGTTGTAGTACTGGATGCGACCGTCGCCGTTTTTGTCCTCAAAAGACAGCAGGCCGGTTTTTTCCCAGGTCTTGAACCACTGCGGACGCTCCTCGTAAATCAGGTTGGCTTCCGGGGCGCCGATGGTGCCGGGCTGCACCGTATCGATCAGGTTGAGTCGGGCCATGGATCCGACGGCCGGTGCGACGGTGTAAAGAAGCGCGATGAAACCCAGCGCCCAAAATGCCGAACGCCGCGCGTCTCGCACCTTAGGCACGGTAAAGAAGCGGACGATCACGTGAGGCAGGCCGGCGGTACCCACCATCAGAGCCAGCGTGATGGCAAAGATATCGATAGTCGATTTATTCCCGAGCGTATAGGCGTTGAAGCCCAGCTCCTGCACCACCTGGTCGAGCTTCACCAGCAGCGCAACACCTTCACCGGTGAGCTCGCTGCCGAAGGCCAGCTGGGGAATCGGGTTGCCGGTCATCTGCAGCGAAATAAACACGGCCGGCACCGTATAGGCAAAAATCAGCACGCAGTACTGAGCCACCTGGGTATAGGTGATGCCTTTCATCCCGCCCAGCACGGCGTAGAAGAACACGATGCCCATGCCGATCAAGAGGCCGGTCACCAGGTCCACCTCCAGGAAGCGCGAAAACACAATCCCAACGCCCCGCATCTGGCCGGCGACATAGGTAAAGGAGATGAAGATCAGGCAGATCACCGCGACGATGGTCGCGGCCTTGGAGTAGTAGCGCTCCCCGATGAACTCCGGCACCGTGAACTTGCCAAACTTTCGCAGGTAGGGCGCGAGGAGCAGGGCGAGCAGCACGTAGCCGCCGGTCCAGCCCATCAGGTAAACCGAGCCGCCGTAACCCAGGAACGCAATCAGGCCGGCCATCGAGATAAATGATGCGGCCGACATCCAGTCAGCGGCGGTGGCCATGCCGTTAGCGACGGGATGGACGCCTTTGCCGGCGACATAGAAGTCCCGCGTTGAACCGGCGCGGGACCAGATGGCAATGCCGATGTACAGCGCGAAGCTTAAGCCAACGGCGATGTAAGTCATGGTTTGCAGAGTCATGGGCTTAGTCCTCGTGTACGTCGAACTGGCGATCCAGCCGGTTCATCTGCCAGGCGTACACGGCGATGAGCAGCAGAAATACGTAAATGGAGCCCTGCTGGGCCCACCAGAATCCGAGCTTGAAACCAAATAGATCGATGGCGTCCAGGGCTTCCTTGAACAGGATCCCGAACCCATAGGAAACGACAAACCAGACGGCTAGCAGCAGGAGCACCAGCCTGATGTTGGCCTGCCAGTAGGCTTTTCTTTGCGATTCCTCCATCAGGACCCCTCCGTATAGTGATTTTGAACCCCAGGGCCGCAATCTAGCAAAAGCGCCACCCGCTGAATGCTCGACTTTGGTCGTAGACCCTTTCCAGCACCGCAGTTTGCCGCAACGGTGGCTTCGTGCGATCACCGGAGTGGTAGGAGCAGGGTGCCCGATCCCCGCAGAACCTTTCCGGGTCGTTTATTTACCGGGTGTACGTAGACTCCTAAGGTCTTTGCCGACTTCTAGCGGACAAACGCGATGAGAGCAGCTCCGCTAACGCGGATTCAACTTTGAGGACGCTGTTTAGGTCTCGACGATTCCGAGTTCACGTACAGCACTGGCGTGCCGCGCAAGCTGCGCTTCGGCAATCGGGATGATGTTCGCTGGATGATCAGCACCGGCAGCGGGATGGGCCGGTACATTGGCCACTTGGACCAGCTTGCCGGTGGTCAGGCAGGCCAGGTGATTCGCTGGACCCGCGCTCCCCATCACTGCTCAGGCGGCGGCAGGTACCAGATCGGCGACGTCCAGGCCATCTCCTGAATGGTCTTCGGCGCAGCGTTACGGCATTCGTCTGGGCGCTGGCTCTCGGGGAGCGCGACACACGCCCGCCAGCTCCAGCGCAGCGTAGGCACCTCAACCGCTCGCAGGTAATAGTAGGCCGGAAGCGCCGGATCGAAGTTGGGGTCAACAAAAACCGTACACAGGCTCTCTGATCCCGGGCCGCGCCATTCGCCTGTTTCAAGGTCAATCTCTCCGCTGGGCCCTGAGTGGGTGGGCGGGCCGACTACGTCGATGACCGCGTAGCGAGAACGCTGCTCGCCGTCTACCCAGCCTTTGACCACCTGCAGTTTTTGCAGGAGTGCGCTGTTCGGGTCGTGAAAGCCATAGACGAGCAGCCTCGGTGCTGACCCTTTGGGTCCCGGCGGCAGGTCGCTCCCCATCGGCACGCCATACCTGTATCCACGTGCCGCCCGGTCAGCGAGCTCGCAGCTGTCCGCGTCAAACTCCCAGCCGCCAAACAGCCGGGGTCTGATTCGGCTGCCGGTGGTGCCGAACACCTCACGCCGGCGCAGGGCGTCGAAGATGGCGTCCCGGGAGTTTTCGATCGCCCAGACTCCCGCCAGCCCGCCGGGATTGGCGTCGAGGCTGCGCACAAAAAAATCGACCTGGGTCAGTCGGTCGGTCAGCTCTACCTCCGGGGCCAGATGCCCTGACCAGCTGGCTTCAGCGGTATCGCCGGACAGCGACATGTGTGTGTCGGTCGACGCGATCACGCCGAGCTTGTAGGTGTTGATGCCGATTACCGCTTTATCCTGCATACCGGTCAGCAAAACGCTGCGGTAAAAGTCGTTCTTTGAGATGCAGCCGACCCGCATAAAGCCGCGCTGACCGATTTCCTGGTCCTCGCAGAAATCGACGATCGGCGCACCGCGGCCCGTCGGATTTTCCCGCCCGAGTTTCAGCACCTGCTCCATCTCGCAAAGCTCGTCCGGCGCACCGAGAATATCGGGCAACCCGTTGAAGCATTCCGAGTTGCCCTTGTGCTGGAACACTTCCATCACCGGTTCCATGGCGTTGCGCAGGCGAGCTTTGTCCCGCGCTGTCTCCACCGATTCGAAGTTGCCGACGTACGACGGAAACATGGCGCCGGCGCTGAGGTTCGAGTTGTGCGGGATCGCGAGCACGTCACAGGCGTCGATTTCCTTGAGGCAACGTTGGTTGAGCTGCTGCCAAAGCCCTTGATCCGAAGGCGCTTCGATATAGGAGATCGGCTGCGCAGGGACCTGGCTGTTGCGGAAAATCACGTTGCGATGAAGATTGTTCGCGCTGGGTGTGCCGGTGTATTCGTAGGCGACAAAACTGGTGAAGGTACAGGCCGACGTTCGGTCGTAGGCGGCGTCAGCCATCTCTACGGTTTGGCGCCATAGCTCCCTGCCGGCGGCGTTGCAGCCTTTGCCGTCTTCCCCGCAGATCTCAACCATGCGGCTCGGTTCAGGCATATTGACGATGCGCGCGAAAGGGCGCATGCCCGTCGCTTCTCCCACGCGAAACAGGTGGCAGACCGGCTGGTCGTAGACGGGGCTTTCCTCGTCGAAACACAGCTTCATATCGCCAAAGAACTCCGAATGATCCGTGACCGCCGCAAAGTCCAGCGGCACCCTCAGCCGCTGGAATCCTGCCGGGTTGCCTTGATCGTCGTAGGGCGGAATCGGAATCGGTTCTCCCCTGGCAAAACGATAGGCGTCATCGGGTGTGGTTTCGGTGCCGATCGGCCGGGCGTCGTAGGAGAATGCCGTATGAATATGCAGGTCGCCGAAGTAGGCGTTGCGGGTCCGATTACGCTTAGCGCAGGGGGCTCGAGGCTCGCTGTACGTGATGCTCCAGCCGCTCGCTGGGTTCACGTCGGAACGATCGGACACCACTTCGGCGGGATTTTGTGCTGCGCAGGATGTCACGACTAGTCCGACGAACGCCAGCCTGGCCTGGCGGGAAAGGTGAGCTTTTGGCGCTGCGAACGACACGATTGGGCGGACGATATCATAGCGGTGGTTTGCTGCCGCGGCACTTTTTCCGCCCATGTATTGCCTCGAAGTTCCTTTGACGTCAGCGCCCTTGGTCCAAATGCTGGAATTAGGGCTAGCTGTGGGCGATAAGCACCGGTTTTATCGACCGTTTTTCCACGGCTGTTCACAGGCTTTTTACAATTGTGTCGAAATCATGTAAGCTATTGAGTTCCCTAATAAATCCGACCGGGAGCGCAGCTATTTCTGAACAAAACGAGATCATCATTCACAAGCAGCACGGCGTCGGCCGGCTGCAGTCGCTGAAACGAGCAAAAATCTGGGGTCAAACTGCCAAAAACTTCGTTAGGGTCTTCTTCAAACGCGACCAACTCACCATGATTGTCCGGCGCGACGAGCTTGAGCAGCACTCCAGACCCATGATTTCCGAATCCGAAGCCCGCAAGGTGCTGACGCATCTATCCAAGGGCAAGCCGCGCGTCGACAAACAGTGGAAATCGCGCGCCCGCAAAAATGAAAAAGCGTTGGAAAGCTGTGATCCTTTTAAGCTTGCCGACGTCTATAAGAGTCTGTCCATGTTGGACGCCAAGGGTGAAAAGCTCCGCGCCGCGGATCGCAACGCCCAGCGGACGGCGTTTGATCTCCTGACTGAAGAGCTTGCCGCATCGCTAGGCAAGTCCCGACAGACCATCGCAGCCAGACTGGAAGGCTAACCCGCTTGTTTTGCCCGAGTCGGCGGGGTGCCAGCCCCGCCGTCTTTCGGCCTCCGCTTACCTCGATCGTCCGAGGCTCCTGCCTTCTGCTGGCGCCTTTTCTGGCCGACCCGCAAGCCAAAGGAACCTTCAGATCAATTACCCCGTTGACACCAAGTGCCGTCCGCAGGTCACGGGCATTTTTGATGAAGCTACCCATACCGTCACCTACCTGATTAGGGACCCTGCCACAAAGCGGTGCGCGATCATCGACAGCGTCGCGGACTTTGACTTTGAATCGGGACGCCTAAGCTTCGATCATGCCGATGCTCTTATCCGCGATATTGAGCGGCAGGGGCTGGAATTGGACTGGATTATCGAGACCCATGTCCACGCCGATCATCTCAGCGCTGCTCCCTATCTGAAGACCAGGCTGGGCGGGAAAATTGGGATCAGTGGAAAGATCACTGAAATTCAGCATACCTTTGGCGAAGTCTTCCATGAAGGAAACGATTTCAGGCGAGACGGCTCGCAGTTCGACGCATTGTTCAGCGATGGCGATACCTATCAAGTCGGCAGCCTTCAGGGTCTTGCCATGGCGACGCCAGGCCATACGCCCGCCTGCATGGTGCACGTTATCGGTAACGCCGCATTTGTCGGCGACACGCTGTTCATGCCCGACAGCGGCTCAGCGCGAGCGGACTTTCCGGGCGGCGATGCTGGCGAGCTCTACGACAGCATCCAAAAGGTGCTGGCGCTCCCCGATGAGATGCGGCTGTTTATGTGCCATGACTACGGCCCAAACGGACGAGAGATTAGCTGGGAATCGACGGTGGCCGAACAGAAGGCGCGAAATATCCACGTCGGTGGCGGCAGGACGCGCGAAGCGTTTATTCATTTGAGGACTGAGCGCGATGCGAAGCTCAACGTGCCTCGACTGATTTTTCCCTCGCTGCAGGTGAACATGCGGGCCGGCGAGATCCCGACCGACGGCGGCGGGAATCCTATGCTCAAGCTGCCCATCAACGGGCTTTGAGGGCAGGGCGACCGGGCCATAAGCACTGGTCACCGATGGACCAGATCAGGCACACTGGACCAACCCGCTAAACCCGTGATGCCGCTTGGACCCTCCGAAAAGATGAAACCCTCAACCCTACGAATCGGCCGTCGTTACCGACCAACCCGCCTTGCTGATCGTTATGACGCCGTGGTGATCGGTTCAGGCATGGGTGGGCTGACCGTCGCCGCCTTGTTAAGTGAGCTGGGTCAGCGAGTTTGCGTGCTCGAACAGCACTACACCGCTGGCGGCTATACACATTCCTACGAGCGCAACGGCTACGAATGGGACGTCGGTGTTCACTATATCGGTGACGTCGGCGCGCCAACCCGTACCCGGAAGATGTTTGATTTTCTCAGCAGCGGAACGCTCCAGTGGGCGCCGATGGATGAAGAATACGATCGATTTTTTGTCGGCGATAAGGTGTTCTGCGCCAAGGCG
>JBCDKA010000105.1:0-14397 GCA_038747195.1 Pseudomonadota bacterium | reverse complement strand
TGTTGGCCTTGGTGATCCCGTTAGGCGTATTGCCGACGATGGTGCTGTTGGTGAGCACGATGGGTGCAAAGGCGTAAACGGCAGCGGGAAACAGGTTGCCGGAGCCTGTCGCCGTATTCCCGCTGATGGTTGTATTGGTGAGCTGACTGGTTTCGTTGGTCAGCGTAAAAATCGCCCCGCCCTCCGACGCCGTGTTATCGCTCATGGTGCTGCCGATCACGGCGAAACCGGCGCGACCATACATCGCGCCGCCGCTGCCGGCCGCGGTATTGGCTCGAAAGACCGAGTCGGTTAACTCGGTTGCCCCTGCGGTATCGATGCCGCCACCCAGCGTCGCTTCGTTGGAGGTGATTTCGCTGTTGGTGATATCCAGCGTTCCGGTGGCGGACAAACGCACGCCGCCGCCACGGTTGCTCGTATTGCCGCTGATCGTGGAGTTCTCCACAAATAACGTGCCGGTTGAATACGCTCCACCGCCGTCAGCCGCAGCAGAATTGTTGTCGACCTGCGATCGGGTCAGCGTTAGCTGTGCGCCGTTCTTCACCGCGATCGCGCCGCCGTCATCACCGGCCGTGTTGCCGCTCAGCACAACGTCGGTAAGCTGCGCCTCGCTGCCAATCGCATCGAAGGAGATGGCCCCGCCATCGATCTGGACAGCGTTGCCCGACATGGTCACATCGGTGAGCTCCGCTGCGCCGCGAAAGAAAACCGCGCCACCCTCGGCTGCCGCATGGTCGTTCAGGGCCCCTCCGGTCATCACAACTCGAGCCGGGCTGTTGTCGAAGACAAAGACGCTGGCGATGCCGCCCCCGTAAGTCGCGATGTTGCCGGTGAGCACCGAGTTCGTGAGAGTCAGGGTGGCCTCACCCCCGACAGCCAGCCCGCCACCGCCGCGCTCGGCAGTGTTGCCGCTGACGGTGCTGTCAACCATGGTTGTCTCGCCGGCAGAAGTCAGGACGGCACCCCCATGGCCGCCGACGCCGGCCAGGCCAAAGTCGGCCTCGTTATCGTTCAGCGCGCACGCCTCGATCGTGACGTTTTCGCCAACATTGATGACCGCACCGCCGTTGTCGTCGGTCACATAGCCATTGACTAGCGTTAACGAACGTAAGGTCACGTCGTGCGGCGTGTCGCTGCCGGGGTCGCGAATCCGAAACACTCGCGAGGTGCTGCCCGCATCAATGGTGATCGCCCCCCTTCGCCCGCTGCCGGCGTCGATGGTGACCGATGAGGTAATTTCGATCTGACCCTGAATCAACGAAATGGTGTTGTCAGGAATCGTTGAGCTGAATTCGATCTGATCAACGCCGGCTGTGTCCCCGGCGACGCAGCCGGCAACCGTAACGTTGTTATTCGCGGCTGCAACGGCGGTTCTGAGCGTGCAGGTGGAGCCACCGATCACGGCCAGATCGCTGTTGGAGTTCACGGTTATTACTGCAGCACGTGACGATTCCGGCGCCGTCAAGGCGGCAGCAATGGCGATGGCTAACCATTTTTTCTGTTCTCGCATCGTTGAAACGGCGTTGGCTGACTCACCAGGAACAAACGACAAGCGATAAGAATGGGATCAGCGAAACCCAATACAGCGCCTTTTCTTGAGGCGGGTCAGGGTGATTCGAAACTGTCTGCGAAGATCAGCGCCGCCTGCGGGTCGTCAGAGCCAGTGCCGCTGACGGCAAACGTATAGGGGTTTTCGTCGGCATCGTCGCTGAGGATGGTGACCTGGCCCGTGACCTGTCCAGTCACCGCCGGAGCAAACGTCACCGAAAACGTTGCGCTTTCACCTGGCCCAAGGGTTGTCTCAGCCGGTTGAGTGATGCTGAAGCCTGCGCCAAAGACCTCCAGCGGCTCCGTCAGCGTAAGGGTACCGCCGCCCGCGTTTTGCACTGCAAAGTTGCGGGTCAGCGAAGCGCCCGTTGGAAGGCCCCCAAACGCCGTCCCGTTCGTCGGCGTTGGACTGTTGTCGCCGTCAGCGATGCTAACGCCGTTGCCCGTCACGTCCAGATCTACAATCGCGACGCTAAAACCGCCTAGCGGACCAGCAGGCACGGGGTTGGCTCCCGTCGTAGCGCGGTCCAGCACCTCACCAGCATTGAGCGCAACGCTGTAGCTTCCACTGTCACCTGCGTCCCAGCTTCCGCCCGGCGGTAGCACCGTATAGGTGGCCACCAGTCGGTCTGGCGTTCCCGCCAAGGCCACACCCTGGACCGTTAGAGGCCCGGGCGTGACCGTCAGATCCGCCGGGTCGATTGTGGCAAAGTCCACCGCACCATCAAGCTCGGTGTAGGTGACCTCCAGCGGTGTGCCGTTCTCTCCGGGAACCGTCACGTCCGGAGCGGATGTCAGCGTCGCCAGCGGGGGAAACAGGTCGACAAACTCCACGCTGCCGATATCGCACACAGCATTATCGTCAGCATCGCCGTCGATCGAGCGAGGCATGCCCGTCTGGTCATCAGCCGGACAGTCGGCGTTGGTGCCGGCGTCAACCAGCGGGCTGCCTGAGAGCGGCAGATGGGTCTGCGTGACACCGCCGTTGCTGGCCAGCGGCCCGAGCAGCGGGTCGCCGGTCAGCAGATCGACGGCGCCAGCTGCGCAGGTGCCGTCCCCGATAAAGCTGTTCAGGTTCACGCTGATCGGCGTGATGGCGTCGACGCAATCCAGTACCGGCGATCCCGCGACTACCGTATTGGTCAGGGACCAAAATTGCGCTGGGCTGTCCTTAAAAATCGTGTTGGGTGCGTTGTCGATCAGCGTGCTGTTGCTGATCACCATCGGCGGACGACTGAAAACGGCCGCGGGATAAGACGATGTGTCTCCCACCGACGTGTTCTCGCTGATCGTCACGTTGGTCAACGTGGCGGTCTGATCGCCTGCCAAAAACAGCGCCGCGCCGTCTGACGCCGTGTTGCCGCTGATGGTGGTTCGCGTGAGGCTTAGCGTGTCACGCGTATACATCGCGCCGGCAAATGACGTCGCGGTATTACCGCTGACCTTGCTGTCCACCAGGTCGAGCGGACCCCGCGATAGGATGCCCGCCGCGAGTTCCGCTGCGTTGTTTTCAATGCGACTCGTGTCCACGAACAGCGAACCGGTTTCGGCAACATTGATGGCGCCGCCGGCGGCGCTGCCCGGTCCAGCGCTGTTCCCACTAATGGTGGAGTCGAAAATTGTGACGTCGCCGCCGGCCAGTATGGCACCACCCCCTTCGGTGGCGGTGTTGGTCATCAGCTCCGACGAAGCGATGCTGAGCTGCACGCCCTCGTCAAGATCGATCGCGCCTCCGCTGCCGCTTGCGGTGTTGTTACTCATGGTGACGCCGGTCAGCTGGATGTCGGAGTCCTGAAAAAAGAATCGAGCTGCACCGCCGTCTGACGCGGCAACGTTGCCGGAAAAGGTTACGCCGGTGATCTCTGCTGTTCCGACAAAAGCGAGTCCGCCACCAAAAGCCTCCGTGGCGGTATTGTCGCTGACAGTTCCGCCGGTCATCGTGAGGCTCGCGTAGCCGTTAAAAAAGGTGGTGCTCCATCCGCCGCCGAACCTCGCTACATTTTCGCTGAGCTCGGTGTTGAGCAGGGTGACCGTCGGGTCGAAGGCAGTGGAGATTCCGCCGCCCGCCTGCTCTGCCGCATTTCCGCTGATGATGCTGTCGACAATCGTCACCTCGCCGCGGAAGATATCCATTGCCCCGCCGAAGCCGTTGCCGGACATACCAGCGACGGCCGTATTGCCGCGCAAGGTGCAGCTCTCTAAGACGAGATTCTCGCCGTCGACCCGAATCGCGCCACCGCTGGCCCCAGAGACAGAACCGTTGATCAGCGTCAGGCCGCGCAGCGTCACCTGCTGGACCGCGTCGTCGTCCGAATCATCGATCTGAAAAACCCTGGAGTTGCCTCCAGCGTCGATGGTGACGCCCCCTCGTAAGGCTCCCAAAGCGTTGATGGTCAGCGACGAGGTGATCTCAAGCTGTCCGTTCTGCAGCGAGATGGTGCTGCTGGTTAAGTCAGGGCTGAACTCGATAACGTCAACACCCAACGCGTCGCCCGCGACACAACCCGACACGGGCGAATTACTATTTGCGGCCGCAATCGCCGTGCGCAGGGTGCAAGCTGCGCCCCCAACGACGAAGAAATCGGTGGGTGAATCGACCGTAATTACCGCAGCGTGCGTCGCCTGCGACGTCGCCAACGCCGCAGCGATTGCAGCGGGAAGCCACTTGGGTTGTACCGGCATAAGCGTTCGTCAATGAGTTTCTCAGCCTCTTTCTACGGAATTACCGCGGAAAAGCGTCACCGCTCCGCCTTACGCCGAGAGCTTCATGTACGGGGCAGGGTCGCACGACGCGATTTGTCGAGTCCGTTTAGCGCAAGAGGCGTTCGGTAAACCCCTATTGACCCAAAATGCTGTCGCGATGAATCTGGAGCGAAAACCAACAACTCATAACGCACCCAAGAA
The DNA here is from genome assembly GCA_038747195.1 of Pseudomonadota bacterium. GTDB lineage: Bacteria > Pseudomonadota > Gammaproteobacteria > Xanthomonadales > SZUA-38 > JANQOZ01. The sequence continues at coordinate 9,945 of JBCDKA010000105.1, read as the reverse complement.
GAATGCCCATGGACGCGCCAACGCTCGATGACAAAACGCCCCTGACCGAATCACCCGCCGAACCCGCTGCGATGGCGCCGGAACCGCCGGTGGAAACACTGTTGGCCAGCGAAGTTCGCCACGACCCATCGCGGATTCGCGACCTGTTTAGAAACGGCACCTACCCCTATAAGACCAAGATTCGGCGAACGACCTATGACCAGCACAAGGAGGAGCTGCAGGTTGAGCTGCTCAAGGTTCAGAACTGGGTGAAGCAGACCGGGCAGCGGATTGTGGTGTTGTTTGAAGGGCGCGATGCTGCCGGCAAGGGGGGCACCATCAAGCGATTCATGGAGCATCTAAACCCACGGGCCGCCCGGGTCGTTGCCCTGGAGAAGCCGACCGACTACGAACGTGGCCAATGGTATTTTCAGCGCTACGTCCGGCATCTGCCGACGAAAGGCGAAATCGTCTTTTTCGATCGCTCCTGGTACAACCGGGCTGGCGTCGAGCGCGTGATGGGCTTTTGTGATTCGCTGGAGTATCTGGAGTTCATGCGCCAGGCACCCGATCTGGAGCGGATGCTGACCCGGTCAGGCATACACTTTTTTAAGTACTGGTTCTCCGTAACGCAGCAGGAGCAACAACGCCGCTTCTCCGCCCGGGAGCAAGATCCGCTGAAGCAGTGGAAGCTGAGCCCCATCGACAAGCTCTCCCGGGATAAGTGGGTCGACTATACGGAAGCAAAAGAGGCCATGTTCTTCTATACCGACACCGCCGACGCGCCCTGGACGATTATCAAGTCGGACGACAAGAAACGGGCCCGCTTGAACTGTATGCAGCACTTCCTGTCGCGCCTGGACTACCCGGACAAAGACAAGCACGTGGTTCGCGGCCCGGACCCGCTGATCGTTGGGAACCCGTCGCAGGTCATCGACAAAGACCGGCACCTCTGGGACTAAGGCATGCGGGAGACGCAGCCGTGGATCGGGCGTCTAGCTCAATCGCCTTTGCCGTATACTGCGGTCTTCATGGCGTGAGCACTGACCAATGACAAAAAAGCTACTGCCCTTTGCCCTACTGCTCCTCACCGGTTGCGTTGCTACGCACGAACGCCCCATGAACGAAGTAGAGGACACTATCGTCTCGAACCAGGTCCTGGCGATGGTTGACGAGGCCGGCGGCGAACTCGATATCCGCGAGGAGCCGAAGGTTCGGTGCGAACGAATACGCCTGACGGGAACCCACATGGTCACCCGACACTGCTACACCCTCGCAGCGAGCGCGCGTTCCTCCGAGCAGACCCAAAACGCCTATTACCGGCGCTACGGGCAACACAATCGTAGCCTCAGCGGGAATTAGCCATTTAGGATATCCGCGCCCGCGGTCTTCAAGGCCCTAGTCCAGGGCTTCGCGCAGAGCCTGACTCAGCTCTGACCGGCGGAAAGGTTTGGTCAACAGGCGATCGCGGGAAGCGTCGAATCCGGCGTTCACCAAGAGCTCTCTTGGGTAGCCGGACACGAATATCGCCTTCAACGCAGGCCGTTGGCGCCTTGCTCGATTGATCAACTCCGGGCCACTCAGGCTGCCGGGCAGCACGACGTCGGACAGCACCAGATCGATCGGCTGATCGCTGGCTAAGAGGCGTAGCGCTGCCTCCCCATCTGATGCGCCACACACGGTATAGCCGAGCTGTTCCAGCATGATCTGCGTTACCTTCAGCAACTCAGCATTGTCCTCGACGAGCAGCAGAGTCTCGTCCCCGCGTGCCGGCTGCGCAGCTACCGGCGCTGGTGCCTGTGCCCTGTTGCATTCCTCAGAGCGCGGGAGAATCAATTCGAGCGTCGTACCGGCATTGGACTGACTGATAATGCGCGCGAGCCCGCCGGATTGCCGGGCAAAGCCATACACCATCGACAGCCCGAGGCCCGAACCCTGCCCGACATCTTTGGTCGTAAAAAACGGCTCAAAGGCTTGGGTTTGAACCTCGGCGGTCATGCCGCTGCCGGTGTCGGCGATACAGAGCACCACGTACTCCCCAGCGACCAGCTCTTCGAAGGTCGGCGGAGCTTGAGCAGGCAAGCTGAGCTTGCGGCAGGCAAAGGCCAGCTCGCCACCGTCGGGCATGGCGTCGCGGGCGTTCAGCGCAATATTCACGATGGCGTTTTCCAGCTGACCCGGATCAGCAAAGATCGGCCACTCGTCCGCACAATCGCGAACGACGATGTTGATCGTTTCGCCTAGCGTACGACGCAACATTTCAACCGTTCCTTCGAGCAGCTCGGACAGCTTGATCGATTGTGGAGACAACGGCTGCCGGCGGGAAAATGCGAGCAGACGTTGGGTGAGATCAGCGCCTCGTTCGCTCGCCTCTCGGATCGCGCTCCGAGCTTCGTCAAAATAGTCGCTCTGACCGTCGAGCAGATCTACATTGCCCATCACCACAGCAAGAATATTGTTGAAGTCGTGGGCGATGCCGCCCGTCAACTTCCCGATGGCCTCCAGCTTCTGCGCGCTGCGCAGCTTTTCCTCCACCATCTGACGCTCGCGTATCTCGGTTTTCAGACTCTCATTGGCCTGCTCCAGAGCTTCAGTCCGCTCCTGAACGCGTCTCTCCAGCTCGTTGTTCAGCGCTTCGAGCTCGCGGCGCAGCCGAGACTCCTGCGTGCGGTCTTCTTCGTTGAGGACCGTCACAAACTCACCCGAAACCGGATCCCGACCCTTGCTCGCAATCACGTCGTGGATGCGGATACCGGCGGCGGTCCTGACCGCAACTTCTCCCTCGAACAACCCCTCATTCGCGACCGCGGCAAGGATCTTTTCAGCGACGCTCGGGTTCTCAAACCGCCCCATCAACTCGGTCTGACCGGGATCAGGCTCGAGGCCCGCGTAACGTGCGTTAGCCGCGGGGTTTTGAGTCAGCAGTCGACCTTCCAGCGAAAAGGTGCTGACCAAAATGGCTGAAGACCGCGCCGCTTCCAGGATGCGCAGTGCGTCAGGATTTTGAGTCAGGTCGAGTTCAGCAGAGGCCTCGATCATCAGCGCGTTGCGGTCTTCGGCAATCAGCACCGGACGCATATCCAGGTTGACCGTCACCGGCGACTGATCGGGATAAAGCGTCCAGGTTTCACGAACCGAGCTCGCAGGATCCGGCGCTTCCACAATACGCTTCAGTCGGAGCCGAACGGTTTCGCTATCGGTCGAAAAATCGCGCGCCTGAAGCGCTGCGATAGATTCGGCTTTCCAGAAAGACAGCGCAGACCGGTTGGCCCACCACATGCTGTGGCGATCCACGTCGAAGATCCAGACGGGCGTCTTTAGCGGATCAAAGGACGCAAGGTCTGAATAATCTCGGTAATGTGGCCGTCGGTCTGTGGCGTTCATGATGAGCGACGCACTGCGCTGTGAGCTCTCCTCTAATGCCTGGCGATGGTGATCGACCGGGCTGGATAATTCAACAGATAGCAAGCATTCCGCAAGCGGCCGGGATCGGACGACAACGTTGGGTCGAAGGTTCGCCACCGTGGTATCCCACACCTTGACAACGCTGTCATCGGTGGGGAGCATGGTGGGGTTCGCGCGCGCTGCGACGCAGGTAATTTCTAGCTATGGCGACGAAGTCCACTGACCAAACTCCGGCAACAATCGAAGACGTTGCGCTGATTGCGGGCGTGTCGATCAAGACCGTGTCTCGGGTGGTCAACCACGAGCCCAACGTGCGCGACTCCACCCGGGAAAACGTGCAGCAGGCGATTGCCCAGCTGAACTATCGCCCCAACACGGCCGCCCGGAGGCTGGCCGGCCACCGCAGCTATCTGTTTGCGCTGTTGTATGACGATCCGAGCGCCTATCCGAACGCCAGCGCCAGCTACGTGACTAATCTGCAGGGCGGCGCGCTGCAGGTAGCGCGAGAACAGGGCTATGACCTGCTGATCCATCCCTGGGACTACCGCGATCCGCTGGTGGCTGAGGAGATCCGCCGGCTGATCGAGCAATCCAACATCGATGGCCTGCTGCTGGCACCTCCGCTGGCGGAGCTACGGTCGATCACGACCATGCTCCGATCGATGGGCAAAGCTGTCGTGCGTATATCGCCCGGCCGGACCCGACGCGCTGACGGCGTCACAACCAACGATCGCGAGATCAGCGCAGAGATGACGCGTTACCTCGCCTCGCTGGGCCACCGTCGGATCGTCTATCTGAGAGGCCATCCAGACCACCGGGCGATGGGCGGCCGGGAGCAGGGTTTTCTTGACGGCATGACGCAGAGTGAACTGCCCGTCACCAAGTCTTCGCTGCAGCAGGGCGACAACTCCTTTGACTCGGGCGTTGCCTGCGCCCGCAAGCTGTTGAAATGGCGTCAGCCGCCCACCGCAATTTTTGCCGCCAACGATGACATGGCAGCGGGCGTCCTGCAGGTTGCTCAGGAATTCGACATCGACGTTCCCACCCAGCTATCGGTCGCCGGTTTTGACGACACGCCGCTGTCCAGGCAGGTCTGGCCGCCGCTGACGACGATCAACCAGCCCATTTTTGAAATGGGTAAAGCCGCCGCCACGCTGCTCTTCCAGCAGATCAGCGGCCAGCATTCAAGCCAAGGTATCAGGGTCGACTCGACGCTGGTGGTACGCCGGTCCACCGGCCCGGCGCCCTCCTGACGGGATCAGCGCGGTTTTGCGCCGTGGCCTGCTGGGCCTGACGCTTAGCCGTCGAGACTCAAACCGTAGCCGCGCGGGAACAGCGGGTTCTTGGTCCCGTCGGCGGGCACGTCACTTTCGTCCTCGGGCCAGGCGAAAGGCAGCCGGCCGCTGAAGTCGACCTCTCCGAACAGCACGTCAGCAACCCCTTTCCCCTCCGATCCAGGCAGCCACGCGGCCACGAAGGCGGACGCGGCAGCCAGCTCCGGGTTAACCACCAGCGGCCTTCCCGACAGGAGGATCGCTACCGTCGGAATGCCTCTGCCCGCTAGCGACCGCAGCAGCGCCAGATCCTCTGGATGAAGCTTCGCCAGTTCAAGCGAACCGCCGTAGGGCTCGAGCACCTTCATCGAACCGCGGATTCTGGACCCTGCTTCGACCAGCACATTGTCGCTGGCACGGATGTCACCCATACCCTCGGCATAGGGCGTCTCACCGATTACCGCCACCGCCAGCTTGTGCCGGTTTGGATCAGCGTCCGCCGCCAGGGGATCGGTGCTCAGCTCAGCGCCAGGTGTGTAGTCGGATATCCCCTGCCAGATCGACGTTCCGCCTTCGATCAGCGAATTGCCGTCGGTGCCCTGCCAGTCGAGGGAAAACCCGCCGCACTGGTGGCCGACATTGTTGGCGTTGCGCCCGCAAACCAGGATTGTTGCGGATGAATCCAGCGGCAGCAGGTCACCCTCGTTTTTGAGGAGCACCAGCGACTTGCGCACGGCGTCACGGGCCACCTCCCGGTGCGCCGCTGAGCCGAAACTGGCGTGGTCAGACCACGGCCGCTCGGCGGGTCGGGGACGATCGAACAGCCCCCATTTGACCTTCACGCCCAGTATCCGGCTGACTGCGTCATTTATCCGGGTGATCGGAACCCGGCCCTCCAGAACGTTGCGCTTGAGCCCGGCGATGAACTCGCGCCATGCTTCGGACACCATAAACAGGTCGACGCCGGCATTCACAGATAGAGCGATCGCCTCGGTGTAATCGTCACTCAGATAATCGATTCCATCCCAGTCTGAGATAACCAACCCGCCAAAACCGAGCCTGCCCTTCAGCAGCGTGGAGAGCAGGTACTCATGCCCATGGCATTTGTCGCCGTTCCAGCTGTTAAACGACGCCATGACCGTCAGCACACCCGCGTCAATCGCTGCCTTGAAAGGCGGCAGATGGGTCGCCGTCAGTTTGGCTTCGGTCAGGTCGGCATCTCCCTGATCAATGCCGTGAGTCGTGGCGCCGTCGCCGATGAAGTGTTTAGCACACGCGATGACGCTATCGTCCTGCAGGTCACCCTGAAGCTCGGTAACAAATTGGTGGCCGTAGCGGGTGACCAGATCGGTGTCGGACGAATAGCTTTCATAGGTGCGCCCCCAGCGATAATCCTGGGCCACCGCGACGGTTGGGGCGAAGGTCCATTCGACGCCGGCGGCCAAAATCTCGCGCTTGGTGACCGCGGCTACGCGAGCCAGCAACGCCCCATCGTTGGCCGCGCCAAGGCCAATGTTGTGGGGAAAAATGGTGGCCCCGCGAACGTTGTTGTTGCCGTGAATGGCGTCGATGCCATAAAGCAACGGGATCGGCAGGTGGTCTCCGTCAGCAGCCATCGACGCGGCCCAGTAGGCGTCGTTCATCGCCACCCAGTCGGCAGGCGTATTGCCCTCAGGGCGAGACCCGGCGCCGCTCAAGATACTGCCGAGGTGAAACGCCTTCAGCTCGTCAGGCTCCGCGGCCATCCGCTCGGTCTGCGTCATCTGACCAATCTTCTGGTCCAGCGACATGCGGGACAGCCATTCGCGAACGATGCTGGACTGACTTGGCGTCAGCCAGTCCGCCGCCGTCGAGCCCCCGGTGGGGTTCGTGTCAGCTTTCATAGGGCTATGTCTCGCTGGGTCGTTTCGTCGCGGGCGACCTGGCCTGATTTCCCCGAGTCAGGGTCGAACCAGAAAGGGGATATTGGCGTGCGCGGCGTTGCCCTGGCCATCGTATGCGTAGACAAATAGCCGATAAGCGCCGGGACGTTGCGGTGCCTTCACCATGATGCGATCACCGGTTGCGCCGTCGACCACGCCGGGCACCAGCGGCGGAATCACCTCCTTGTCGCCGCCCCACTGATCGGCGTTTGACTCATAGCGCACCTGCCACTGGTAGGTCAGCGGATCTTTGTCTGGGTCTTTGGCTTTGACCTGGGCTTTGTACTCCTGACCAACCTTAAGTTGGGGGTTGTTGTGGGCCGTGCGGTTGTTGAGCCGCAGCGACTTGAGCTGCGGCGCGCGGTTTGCCGGCTGCTTGCCCGTCCAGGCTTCCTCCAGCACATCCACCGCTTCGGTGCTTTCGCCGGTCTCGGTAAACAGACCGTACCAGGTCGACGTACGCTCCTGCTTCTGTCCCCACAGGAACACATAGGAACCCATGTTCAGGGGAGAGTCATAGGCAATGACCTTGCGATGCATCATGCGGTAGTTGCCCGCCTTTTCCGAACTGTTTTGCTCGATCGGCGCTTTCCAAAACGTCGAGGGCATTTCCCAATGACCGATCGCCCCCCACTCCGACACCACATACGGGCGTTGAAATTTGGTCTGCCGCAGATACTTGGGCAGGTTGACCAGATCGCCATAGAGCTGAATGCTGATGAAATCCAGGTCGGACGCACGCTGGTTCATCGCGTCAGCCAGCCCCTGATTGAATCCCGCCAGCGCGGTGGTGGTCGGATGGTTTGGATCGACCTCGTGAATCATCTTCGATACGTCGTTGACGGCGTCGAACACCTTCGGATTCTTGTACTCCAGGTTCACCTCGTTACCGATGATCCAGGCGAGCAGCGCGGGGTGATCCTTGTATTTGAGCACCTCCTCGCGAGCCTTCGCCAGCTGCGCCGCCACCGCCTCGCTGTCGTTGTAGTCAAACCCCTGGCGCTCGCGGCCAATGTTCAAGCACAGGGCGACGGTAAGCCCGTGCTCAAGCGCCATGTCCAGCACCGGACCGGCGTTTTCCGTCGTCCAGTTACGAAAGCTGTTGCCTCCCCGGGCAGCCAGCTTGGCGATATCACCCGTATCGATGCCGGCGCCCTTGATGAAGTAGGGTTCGCCGTTACGCACAAACGTGTAGCGGCCATCGCGCTCTGCGATTTCGGTTTTTACCGGCTGCGCCAGCGCCTGGCTCGTCAACAAAGCCGCTGTGAGGCTCACCGTCAGAATATTTGCTGCCCAATTCCGCATCTTTCTCTCCTTACGAATGACTCACTCGCGGAGTCACCAACATTTGTTCAATCTGTTCGAGCGTCTGACCCTTGGTTTCCGGCAGCAGGCGCAAGACCACCACTAGTCCAACTAGCGCCAGCGAGCCATAAATCATAAAGGTTGCCGCGTTACCCAGCGTTGCCAGCTCCCAGGGAAAAACCAGCTGCACCCCAAAGCTCACCGCCGAGTTAATTAATCCGACAAACGAAATCGCCAGCCCGCGAATCGTGTTCGGGAACAGCTCGGAAAACAAAACCCACATCACCGGCCCGAGGGAAATCGCAAAGCTGGCGACAAAACCCAAAATGGCCAGCAGAACCACTGTCGCATTCATGTCGATGGCCGCCGCAACAAGCGCCGATTCGTGCTCCTGGAACACCTGCGGACCCAAGGCGTCCGTCATTGCCGCCTTGAAATCAAGATCGCTGTCGTATGTGACACCCACGGCGTTGGTCAGCGCCTGTTGGTCGACTTCGAGAGGCAGACTCGCCATGGCGTCATCCGTCAGCTGGTAGGTGGCAGCGCTGAACGACGAAGCCAGAACGAACATACAGATCGCGATTCCCGACACCCCCACCGCAAGCAGCTTTCTCCGGCCCAGCTGATCGATCAGAAACATCGCGGCAACGGTAAATATCAGGTTGGTCAGGCCGACGGCCACGGCCTGCATAAACGCAGCGTTGGTGCCGATGCCCGATTGCTCAAAAATCATGGGTGCATAGAAGAACACCGAGTTAATGCCGGTGATCTGCTGCAGCACGGCTACGGTAATCCCGATGGCCATCACCGTCCTCATAGCGGGGCGAAAGAGGTCCGCGAGTCGCGCCTTCGTTTCCGCCTCAGATTCGGTAAGGCTATCGGACAATTCATCCAGCACGGCTTTGGCCCGCGCCGCGCCACCCGCGCGACTCAGGACGGCGAGCGCCTCATCCTCCCGCCCTTTCATCATGAGCCAGCGCGGGCTTTCAGGCACCAGGGGCAGGCACACCAGATAGAGAATCGCCGGCAGCGCCTCCAGCCCCAACATCCAGCGCCAGGACCATTGCTCAAGCCCCAGCGACTGGACCCACGACGAGTCGCTTTGGCTCAGCGTCAGGATCAGGTAGTTCGTAAAAAAGGCGGCCGAGATCCCGATAACGATGTTGAGCTGATTGAAGGACACCATCCGGCCGCGGATCGCGGCCGGGGAAATCTCCGCGATGTACATCGGCGCGATGATCAGCGCTGCGCCAACGCCGAGACCGCCAATCATGCGGGCGATAACCAGCGCCAGGAAAGAGGTGGCCAGAGCGGAGGCGATCGCTGATCCCAGAAACAGCGCGGCGGCAATGAACAGCACCGGGCGACGGCCGAGCCGGTCACTCAAAGGTCCGGCCACCATCATGGCCAGCGTCGCGGTGAGGGTCAGTGAGGCTACGGACCAGCCAAGCTCCACCTTGCTCAGCGAAAACTCAGTTTCGATAAACCCGACGACGCCCGAAATGACCGAGGCGTCAAAACCCATCAGGAAACCGCCGAGCGCAACAATCGCCGCAACCCTGGCCGTGAAACGGGTTTCCGGACTCATCGACAACCCATCAGGCGGTGAGTTCGAAGGCGGCGCGAAGCTCCGTAGCTGAGTCGCCGCCGATGAAGACGTGAAACTCACCGGGCTCGGTGCGGAGCTGGTTGTCGCGGCCGTAAAACGCCAGGTCCTCCGACTTCAGCTCGAACACAACGCGAGTCGCCTCGCCTGGCCCCAGCGTGACCCGCTGAAAACCCTTGAGCTCTTTGACCGGACGGGTCACGCTGCCGACCAGATCGCGGACGTACAGCTGCACAACCTCGGTACCCTCACGGTCGCCTGCGTTAGAGAGCCAAGCGGAGACCTCAATGGTGGTTCCCAGCGGCGCCGAAGCGCAACTGACCTCAAGCCGGCTGTAGTCAAACTGCGTATAGCTCAGCCCGAAACCGAACGGAAACTGGGGCGTGTACCCGGCATCCAGATGAAACGAGGTATTGCCCACCGAGGTTTGGGAGGCTCGGCGTGGAATATCGTC
>JBCDKA010000104.1:0-14446 GCA_038747195.1 Pseudomonadota bacterium | reverse complement strand
CCGCTTAGTTCGCTCGGTGAATCGCTCGACCGTCCAGGTGCAGCGCCGCTTCGTGAACGGCCTCGGACATCGTTGGATGAGCATGCACGATGCGCGCGAGATCCTCGGAACTACCGTGAAACTCCATCGTCACGACCGCTTCGGCAATCAGTTCGGACGCCTGTGCACCCACGATGTGCACGCCCAGCAGTTCGTCGGTTTCGGCGTGTGCAATCATCTTCACCAGGCCCGCGGTCTCACCCATGGCGAGCGCCCGACCGGTCGCGGCAAACGGAAAGCTGCCGGTCCGAATCGGAATGTTGCGTTCCTTGGCTTCCTGTTCGTTGATCCCAACCCAGGCGATTTCCGGCTCGGTGTAAATCACCCAGGGAACCACGTCGAGGTTAACGTGGGATGCCTGGCCGGCAATCCGTTCAGCCACCGCAATCCCCTCTTCGGTGCCCTTGTGGGCCAGCATCGGCCCGCGGACCGCGTCACCGATGGCGTAGACGCCGCCTGCGGCGGTCTGGCAGTGTTCGTCCACCTCGATGCGGCCACGATCGTCCAGGGTCACGCCGGCGGCTTCATCGACACAGTCTTCCGTCCTGGCCCGTCGCCCGACAGCCACCAGCAGCCGGTCGAAAGGCACCACGTGCTCGGTGCCATCAACCTCGTAGGTGACCTGCACCTCCTCACCCTTAACCTCTGCCGATTTGACTCGGGCGTTCAGACGAATATCCAGACCTTGCTTCTTGAACTCACGCTGTGCGGCCCGGGCGATATCCCGGTCACATGCGCCGAGGAAGTCGGGCAGCGCCTCCAGGAGCACCACCTCCGATCCCAGCCGTCGCCAAACGCTGCCCAGCTCCAGTCCGATCACGCCGGCGCCGATTACGCCAAGCGATTCCGGCACCTTATCGAGGTCCAGCGCGCCCGCGTTGTCCACGATGTACTGCCCGTCAAACGACACGTTGGGTATCTCGATCGGCACCGAGCCCACCGCCAGGATCACGCTGTCAGCGCTGATGGTCTGCGTTTCGGAACCGTCCAGCGGCGTCAGCTCCACCTGCTTGCCGGCCAGCAGCTTGCCGTGCGCGGCAAACGTATCGACGCCCGCGCCCTTGAGGAGTTGCTTGATGCCGCCGGTGAGCTGCCCCACGATCTTGTCCTTGCGGCCGATCATGGTGCCAACGTTGATCTCCACGGGGCCGGTGCTGATGCCGTGGGCCGCGTAGGTGTGGCTTGCATGTTCGAAGTGTTTGCTCGAATCCAGCAACGCCTTCGAGGGGATGCAGCCCACGTTCAGGCAGGTTCCCCCGAGGGAGGGTTTGCCGTCTTTGTTTTTGAAATCGTCGCAGATCGCGGTTTTCATGCCGAGCTGGGCGCAGCGAATCGCCGCGGGGTAGCCGGCGGGTCCGGCCCCGATCACAATTACGTCATAGTCTGCCAAGGGTCTTCTCCGAGAAGCAGTCAGGTTTTTAGGGGTTCAAGGAACGTGCGGCAGATTCTGTCGCTTTAGCGGCAGAACAAACCGCACCTCCCGCTAGATGTCCAGCAGCAGCCGCGCCGGGTCTTCCAGAGCGTCTTTGATGGCCACCAGGAACAGGACCGCATCTTTGCCGTCGATGATCCTGTGGTCGTAGGTCAGCGCGATGTACATCATGGGCCGCGCCACAACCTCACCGTCGACGACCACCGCCCGCTCCTTGATCGCGTGCATCCCGAGGATGGCGCTCTGCGGCATATTCAAGATGGGGGTCGACAGCAGCGATCCAAAGGTGCCGCCGTTGCTGACCGTGAAGGTACCCCCGGTCAGATCCTCAAGCTTCAGCGTCCGCTCTTTCGCCTGGACGGCGTAAGTGCGAATCCCCTGCTCGATTTCCGCGAAGCTCATGTGGCCGGCGTCCCGCAGGATCGGCACCACCAGCCCGCGGTCGCTCGCCACGGCGATCCCGATATCCTGGTAGCCGTGGTAAACCACGTCGTCTCCGTCGATGCTTGCGTTGACGATCGGGAACCGCTTCAGCGCCTCAGCGGAGGCTTTGACAAAAAAGGACATAAAGCCCAGCTTCACGCCGTGGCGCTCGGCGAAGCGGTCCTTGTGCTGGTTGCGCAGCGCGATGACGGCCGAGAGATCCACCTCGTTGAACGAGGTGAGCATCGCGGCGGTGTTGTTGGCGTCGACCATCCGCTGGGCGATTCGCTGGCGCAGTCGGGTCATGGCTACCCGTTCCTCGGGTCGAGGGCCACTGACCGCTCCCGCGGCCGGGCCGCCTTCCATATGCCGCAGCACGTCGCCTTTGGTGATCCGGCCGTCGCGACCCGTCCCGCTGATCGATCCCGCATCGAGCTGGTTCTCGGTCACCATCTTGCGCACTGAGGGACTGAGGTTGTCAGCGTTAGCACTCTCAGCAGCCGGAGCGGCTGGTGCCGGGTCGGGTTCCGCCGCCGGTGCGGCCTCGGGGGCTGCTGCCGCGGCCGGAGCCGCCTCAGCTGCCGGAGCGGATTCCGCCGGTGCTTCGCCTTCCTCCACGGTGCCCAGCACCTGACCGGTGGTCACCAGGGCGCCGGTATCCTCACTGATATCGGCGACCGTGCCGTCGCACGGCGAGGGAACTTCCAGCACCACTTTGTCGGTTTCCAGGTCCACCAGATTCTCGTCGCGGCGGACAAATTCGCCGGGCTTCTTATGCCAGGTGGCAACCGTGGCATCCGATACGGACTCCGGCAGCACCGGTACTTTGATTTCTTGCGTCATGGTTGAGACAGCCTCAGATGGTTAGATGGGCGGTGACGGTTATTCCACCGCCAGCTCGATGCCGCCGCCCGGGGTGAGGGCTTCGGCAACCAGCGCTTCCTGTTCCTGAACGTGCTTTCGCAGTCGACCTGCCGCCGGTGATGGCGACACCGAACGGCCGCAGTAAAGCAACGTCTGATGGTCCTTGATGGTCGCCTGCAGGTGGTGCTTGATCTGATACCAGGCACCCTGGTTCATGGGTTCCTCCTGGCACCAAACCACCTCTTTGGCGTTGGGGTAGTCGGCGAGGAGTCGGCCGAGCAGCACTCGCGGGAACGGATAGAGTTGCTCGACCCGGATCACCGGCATCAGCGAGTCTTCGCGCTTCTGGCGTTCGCTGACGATGTCATAGTAAACCTTGCCGGAGCACAGCAGGATTCGTTCGACCTGCTCGTGCTGCTTGACCACACGATCCGGGATGACCGTCTGGAACTGACCGTCACCCAGCCGGGCGAACGCGGACGTTGAGGCCTTGTTGCGCAGCAGGCTTTTGGGGGTCATGACCACCAGCGGCTTGCGCGTTGCGCGGATCATCTGGCGCCGCAGCATGTGGAACATCTGGGCGGGCGTGGTCGGTACACACACCTGAATGTTGTCGAAGGCGCAGAGCTGCATAAAGCGCTCCAGCCTGGCGGAGGAGTGCTCGGGACCTTGTCCCTCATAGCCATGGGGTAAAAACATCACCAGGCCGCTCAGGCGGCCCCACTTGGCCTCGCCGGAGCTGATGAACTGATCGATGACCACCTGGGCGCCGTTGACAAAATCGCCGAACTGCGCCTCCCAGATGCATAGGGTCCTAGGGTCCGAGCTGGCAAAGCCATACTCAAAGCCCAGCACCGCTTCTTCGGACAGTAGCGAATCGATGATGGTGACAATCTGGTGGGCCTCATCAGCGGATTCCGGGCCACGCGCGAAGGACTCGAGCGGCGTGTGCAGCTCACCGTCGTTTTGGTTATGCAGCACGGCATGCCGGTGGAAAAACGTGCCGCGGCCGCTGTCCTGGCCAACCAGCCGGAGGCCGTAACCTTCCTCGATCAGGCTCGCGTAAGCCAGATTTTCGGCGAAGCCCCAGTCGACCGGCAGATCGCCGGCGAGCATCTTGCGGCGGTCGTCCATGATGCGCTGAACCCGAGAGTGCAGCACAAACCCCTCGGGCAGTGTTAGCAGCTGCTCACCCAACTGCTGCAGGCGTTCGTTTGAAACTGTCGTGTCTACCTGTTCGGTGAGAACGCCGTCCAGATGGGGCTGCCAGTTGATGGTGAACGGGTTGGCGAACGGGCCGTCGATAATCTCGGCGACCGGGTGCCCAGCGTCGAGCGCGTCGCGGTAGTCGGCTTTGATCTTCTCATCGCCAGTCTCGTCGAGAATACCCTGGTTCGCCAGCGACCGTGCGTAGAGTGCCCGGGTGGTCTCCAGCTGCCGGATCTTCTTGTACATCACCGGCTGTGTGGCCGCCGGCTCGTCAGCCTCGTTGTGGCCCAGCCGGCGGTAGCACACCAGATCGATGACCACGTCTTTCTTGAAGGCCATGCGATAGTCGGAGGCGATCTGCATGCAGAACATGACGGCTTCCGGGTCGTCCCCGTTGACGTGAAAGATCGGCGCCTGAACCATCTTCGCCACTTCGGTGCAGTACAGCGTCGAGCGGGCGTCCAGCGGATTGCTCAGCGTGAACCCGATCTGGTTGTTGATCACCACGTGCATGGTGCCGCCGACCTGAAAGCCTCGGGCCTGAGACATGTTGAACAATTCCATGACCACGCCCTGGCCGGCCACGGCCGCATCGCCGTGGATCAGAACCGGCATCACCTCTTTGTGCGCAAAGTCGCCGCGTCGCGTCTGGCGAGCGCGGGCGGAGCCGGCGACCACCGGGTCGATGATCTCCAGGTGTGAGGGGTTGAACCCCAGGGTGATGTGAACGATGCCGCCGGGCGTTTCCAGTTCCGAGGAGTAGCCGAGGTGGTATTTGACGTCACCGACGTGGAACGGATCGTCGCTCTCGTTCTTACCTTCAAATTCCTCAAAGAGCAGGGCGGGCGACTTGCCAAGAATATTGACCAGCACGTTGAGACGGCCCCGGTGGGCCATGCCCATCACCACCTCTTCGACGCCCTGGCTGCCGACCCGCTGAATCATCCCGTGGAGCAGGGGAATCAGCGATTCGCCGCCCTCGAGCGAAAAACGCTTCTGGCCAACGTATTTGGTGTGAAGGTACTTCTCCAGGCCTTCGGCGGAGGTCAGGTGCTCGAGGATGCTGATCTTTTCTTCGCTGGAGAAATTGGGGCGTCCGGCGGTGCGCTCGAGCCGTTCCTGCAGCCAGCGGCGCTGGGCCGTGTCCGTGATGTGCATATACTCCGCGCCGACGCTGGTGCAGTAGACCGATTCGAGCAGCGCCACCAGATCGCGCAGCGGCATCTGGTGTTCGTTGGCGAGGGTGCCGGTGTTGAAAACCGTGTCCAGATCCTGATCGTTCAGGCCATGGGTCGCCAGGCTAAGGTCGGGTACATCGGGTCTTGGGCTCAACTCCAGCGGATCGAGATTGGCTCGCTGGTGACCCCGCAAGCGGTAGGCGTTGATCAGTCGCAGCACGCCAGCCTGCTTTTCGATCAGATCGTCGCTGACGGAAAAGGTGCCTGCCGCTTTGACGTTCTGCCTGCCTAGGGTGGCAAAGCGGTCGAGCACCGGCAGATGCCTCAGATCGTTGCTGCCGCCGAGGCCGCGAAAGACTTTTTGCCACTGTTCCGGGACCCCGTTTGGGTCGACCAGATAGTCGTCGTAGAGTTCTTCGAGATACGTCGCATTGCCGCCGGCCAGATGGGAGGTCTGGAGCAGCTCGTCGAGCCTTTTGCTCACGGGGTTTTTATCCTTTCCTTAAGCCGCGGAAGTATACCTCAGCTGAGGTTTTGCGTCTGCGAAAATGGCGCTAGTTCAAAGCGCCAGCCGGCGGAAGTTTGGATCGGGGCTGGCGGCCTCCCACATGGGGTCAAAGAGCTCCAGCTGACGTCGCGCTTCCCGCCGGTGCCACAGCATGCTGTAGCCGTCGAACTGGTCTCCGAAAGGACGCAGCAGCAGGTGGTGTTCATCACCTACCGAAAAGGCGCTGGGGTAGTCCTGGTGATCTTTGGCGGGTCGCCGGATTTGAATGACGCTGGGCAGGCGTTGAGCGAGAGCGATCAGCGGGTGGCAGGCCTGGACCGCTGCGCCTGAGTCCAGGACCAGGATTCGAATCTGTGGGCGGAGATCACAGACCGCCAGGCTGCGCAGCTGCTCCATCAGCAGCGGCTGATCGAGCACGCGGCGGTCGAGGTCCCGCGAAAAAATGGTCAGCCGACGGCGCGTTGCCTTGAGCTGTTCGTGCCATTGCCGCAGCAGATTGACCCGGTCGTCGAAGTCGCTTCGCCCCGGATTCTGGTCTGCGGTTTCGGGGCGCTCGTGCAGGCTGGGCGAGGCCGGCGCCGGGGGACTCAGCTCCCGACGCATCCACACATGATCGATGCCAACGTCCTGGAAGATTTCACCGTAGGGTTCGAAGCCGTGGCGCTGGTAGAAGCCGGTTGCGTACGTCTGGGCCGCGAGGCGCAGTTCGCCAAAATGCTGCAGGCTGCCCGCTTCGACCGCGGCGCGCAGCAGCGCATCACCCACCTTTTTCCCTCGCCAGTCTTTGAGCACGGCCACGCGGCCAATTCTCCCGTCCCGCGTCAGGCGCGCCGTGCCAATCGCGCTGCCCGACTGATCGAGCGCCAGAAAGTGCTGCGCGGTCGGATCATCGTCGTCCCACTCCTCATCCTCCGGTACCTGCTGCTCGACGATAAACACCTCGGTGCGTACCGCCCGGATAGCGCTCTCGTCAAAACGCCAGGTGGCTGGCTCTACAAAATAGTCGTCGGTAATCATGCCGGGCGAAACACACCCTCTCGGCAAAGCGCCGACAGCAGGTCTTGCTGCCCCGCCTGCGCCAGCTGCACCAACTCGGCCGATGACAGAATCCGGTTGCCGGCCAGCATCGCGGCGTTCTGGGGATCGACCGCATAGCGTTCGCCGTTGGCAAACAGCCAGCCCGAAGGCCCCTCTGCGTACCAGGCCAGCAGGGCACCGGGTACCCGGGTCAGCGACACGTCGGCCAACAGGGCCTCATCGCGTTGCGGAACCGTTGCCGAGCCGTCGTCTGCCCAATCGACGCCACCGCGGGTCACCATCTCGCCAAACCAGCAGGCCAGGTTGGCGTCGGTGACATGCTCGACGCCCCCGAGCGTCCGGCGCAGCTGAGCCAAATCCTCAGCGACGATCTCACCCGACCGTTGCCCGGTCCGGTATGGATCGACCAGGCGCTGGGATTCTTCGCAGTGTCCGATTTGCCATTCTGCAAAGTCGGCCCAGAGCTCGGCGGCCGACGGCGTGCGAAGACCGATAGACCAGGTGGTGCAAGCGTCCAGGGCAACGCCGTGATGGGGAACACCCGGCGGAAGATAAAGGCAGTCGCCTGGCTCCAAGACCCACTCATCGGTCGGCTGAAAATCGGCCAACAGCTGGAGCTCCTGATCGGGCCGCAGGCGGCCGTCGGGGTCGGCGCTGGCGTCTATTTGCCAGTGGCGCCGGCCGATGCCCTGCACGAGAAAGACGTCATAGTGGTCCAGGTGGGGTCCCACCGAGCCGCCGGTCGCGGCATAGCTGACCATCACGTCCTCCAGTCGCCAGCGCCCGACCCTGGCGAACCGATCCAGGAGCATGTCAGCCTCGGGGAGGACCTTGTCGACGTCGCGTACCAGCAGCGTCCAGGGTAGGTCTCCGGTTGGCGCGGAAAGATCCGGGCCGTAGCGCACCGAAAAGCCGTCGTCCCGGTCCGGGCCCTCAACCAGGCGGCTGTGTAGCCGCGGATCGGTGATGGCTGATAACAGCCAGGGCAGGTCAACGCCTTGGAGTAACGTCGCATCGATCGCGTCGCGAACCAGCAGCGGGCGTCGCTGCCAGTACTCGTCAAAAAACGCGTCGCTGCAAAACTCGCTGAAGCGTTCAGATGTCATCCGCCAGCTTCTCGGCCAGACCCGTATAGGCCGCCGGCGTTAGCTTTTTGAGCGCCATGGAAACATCTTCCGGCAGCGCCAGGTCGTCGATCAGTCGGGCTAGCGTTTCGTGATCGATCTGCTTGCCGCGGGTGAGCGCCTTCAGTCGCTCGTAAGGATTTTCGATGCCGTACAAACGCATGACGGTCTGGACCGGCTCAGCCAATACCTCGATTGCCGCCGCCAGGTCCCTCGCCATAACGTCGGGGTCGGCCAGCAGTTTGCCCAGGCCTTTGTTCAGCGATGCGTGGGCAATCGCCATGTAGCCAAACGCGGCGCCCATGCTTCGCAGGACGGTGGAGTCGGTCAAGTCGCGCTGGAAGCGCGATACGGGGAGCTTTTCTGCCAGGTGTGACAGCACCGCATTGGCCAGCCCGAGGTTCCCCTCAGCGTTTTCGAAGTCGATCGGATTGACCTTGTGCGGCATGGTCGACGATCCCACCTCACCTTCAACCGTGCGCTGCCGAAAATACCCCAGTGAAATGTAGCCCCACAGGTCGCGGCAGAAGTCCAGCAGGATCACGTTGACCCGTCGGCAGCCGTCAAAAAACGCCGCCAGATTGTCATGGGGTTCAATCTGCGTGGTATACGGATGGTGCGACAGCCCGAGTCCCTCAACAAAACGCTGGCTGACCTGCGGCCAGTCGACCTGAGGCAGCGCGACGACGTGGGCGTTGAAGTTGCCCACCGCGCCGTTGATTTTGCCGGTGACCGGCACAGCGGCAAGGCCGTCCAGCTGCCCCCTCAGTCGGGCCACTACGTTGGCGAGCTCCTTGCCGAGGGTGGTCGGCGATGCGGTCTGGCCGTGGGTGCGCGACAGCATGGGAATAGCGGCCAGCTCACGTGCCATCCCTGCAATGCGTTCGGTCAGGTCGCTGAGCGCGGGTATCGCTACCGTTGCTCGATAGTCGAGGATCATCAGCCCATAAGCGAGATTGTTAATGTCCTCGGACGTGCAGGCGAAATGAATCAGCTCGCTGACGGGAGCAAGCTCAGCATGTCCCGCCAGCCGGTCTTTCAGGTAGTACTCCACCGCCTTGACGTCGTGGTTTGTCCGCGCCTCGATGGCTTTGACCTCTCGCGCCTGCTCGGGGTCGAAATCTTCCAGCAGCTGGTCCAGATGCTGCCGCGCGTCATCGCTTAAGGGGCCGCCGAAGCGGTCGACCACCGGCGGAAGCTCACAAAGGTGCTTGAGCCAGGCAATCTCGACCTGCAGGCGGCGCCTGATCAGACCGAATTCGCTGAAGATCGGCCGCAGCAGGGCGGTTTTGCCGGCGTAGCGCCCGTCCAGCGGGGAGACGGCGGTTACCGGGTCGAGGTCCAGAGTCATGTTGGCGTCCGTGAGTGGGGCAGAAGCCCAAACCGCCTATGATACCGCCGACGAAGGGTGGCTGCCCGCCTGCCGGGTGTTCGGCAGGCCGGGACTTATCTGGGGCTCAGGCGTCGTCGCGGTACCGACGGATGTAGATCGCGGCAGCGATGCAGACAACGCCGAAGGCGACGCCCCACCACAGGTCGGCCTGGCCAAAGCGTTCGAAGACCGAGGCCCAGGAGGCTGGCGATTCGGTGACGCCATCACTGTCGAAGCTGAGGGTGCCAACCTGGATCGAATCGTTCTGGATCGATAATTCGATCGGCACAACCCCACCCAGCAAGCGGTTGCCCAGCACCTG
This sequence comes from Pseudomonadota bacterium, assembly GCA_038747195.1. GTDB lineage: Bacteria > Pseudomonadota > Gammaproteobacteria > Xanthomonadales > SZUA-38 > JANQOZ01. The sequence goes on along the minus strand of JBCDKA010000104.1, from coordinate 4,937 downwards.
CCAGTAGCTGAAGTCAAAGCTCAGGTATTGGGTTGCGGTGATCCATTGGTAAACAATGCCGAGCAGCACCGGCGGCGCCACGGCCCAGAGGAATGGCTTGGAGCGGGCAAAGGCTGAGGCCAGGATCGCCCAGCCCCATACCGGCAGCATCCAGAACGCCTGCACAAAGTACGCTGCCAGCATAAAGGTCCAGACGTTGAGCGGATCGGCCGGCCCCCACAGATACTCATAGACCGGTATATCGCTGAACAGAAACAGCACGCTGGCGATAATCAGCATGGCAACGTGCATCAGCGCGATCGCTATCACCCAAAGAAACGGGGCGACCAGGCTGCCGGCCACCAGCTTGGAAAGCGTGGTTTTGGTGTCCGAAATGGGGAGCGACTTCCAGAAGAGGAAGCTGCGGTCCCGGCGATCGTCGTACAGCGACCCCAGGAAATAAAAGAACACGACAAACAGCAAAATCAGGTGGTAAATCGCTGAAGATCCAAGAAGGTTGAGATCCCACAAGACGTCAAGCTGATCCTTCGGCACCTCCTTGATGGCGGCGACCGCCCGGGTCAGCAGGAATTTTTCGCCGTCAATTTCGTTGATCACCGTGCTGAGCGCCGTCAGCAGCGCCACCGTGACAAAGACAAAAAATCCCCCGATGCCCAGCGGCAGGGTCCAGAAGGAACCGCGGTTCTCCCAGAACTCACGTTTCAGCAGCATCCCAAAGCTGCTCAAGGCAACGCTCTTCATGCGGCTTCGTCCTTCATGGTGGCGACAAACAGGTCCGCGATGCTCGGGTTGTGCAGTTCTCCCAGCTCAGCAAGCGCCAGCTGGTCTGCGTTGTCATAGAGAAAGACGAATTTGCCAAACACGGAGCGTTCGTGGATCGGCTTCAGTGCCCGGGCTTCGTCCGCTGACTCCGGCGCCACCATCACCTCGACAAAGCGCTCAGCGATGTCCTCCATGCTGGCGTCGATGATGATCTTGCCGTCTTTGATGAACATCAGATCAGTGAGGATGTGCTCCACTTCCTCCACCTGGTGGGTGGTGATGATGATCGTGCGTTCTTCGTCGAAGTAGTCGTTCAGCAGGTTGGAGTAAAACTCTTTCCGATAGATGATATCGAGGCCGAGGGTGGGTTCATCCAACACCAGCAGCTTGGCATCGATGGACATCACCAGGGCCAGATGCAGCTGGGCGATCATGCCTTTCGACAGCTCTTTGACCCTGGACTCGGGCTTGATCTTGGTTTTCGACAAAAAGCCGAGCGCCCGCTCCCGCGAAAAGCGCGGGTGAACGCCTTCGACAAAGTCCACCGCCTGATGCACCTTCAGCCACCGGGGCAGGACCGCAACGTCGGCAATAAAACACACCTGATCCATCAGCTCGTGACGCTGCTTCATCGGATCCATCCCGAGGATCGACAGCTCGCCGTCGAAGCTGGTCAGGCCGAGCATGGCCTTGAGGGCGGTGGTCTTGCCAGCGCCGTTGGGACCGATCAGGCCAACGATGCGGCCTGGCTCGATCTGAAAACTGACGTTGTCCAGCGCTACCGACGACTTGTATTTCTTTCGCAGCCCGTTCGCGTTAACGATCGCTGACATCCGCTTCCCCTTTTGATGATTCTCCGTTGTCTCCGTTGCCCGTCTGATGACCGGTCCCTCCGGCCATCAGCTGGTCTGCGCTGAGTCCCAGGCGCTGAATTTTTGCCAGGACGCCGGGCCACTCCTTTTCCACAAATTTCTCCCGTTCTGCCACCAGCAGGCGCTCCCTGGCGCCCGTACGTACGAACATTCCCAGACCGCGGCGGCGCTCCACCAGCGCGTCGTCAACCAGGCTCTGGTACGCTTTTGAAACGGTGATCGGGTTGAGTTGAAAGTCTGCTGCGACGGTGCGGACGGACGGCAGCGGGTCGCCGTCGCCGAGCACGCCATCGAGAATCATTGCGATGGCGTGATCGCGCAACTGCACGTAGATAGGCTGGCTGTCGTTCCAGTGGCGGCGCATCAGGGTTGGGTCGTTTGGTGCGTTAGCGCAACCAGCCCACAGACAGATCCAGCAGTCGGCGGCTCTTCTTGCCGTCCACCGGCGCGTTGACGGCGGCGGTGGAAATGCACTCACTGGTAAAGACGTCGACGACCTGGTCGCTTTCGCCCAGCGACGACATGAGATAGGCGGCGCTCAGCATGATGCCCAGGGCTAACGTCTGTGCCCCCAATACGGCTGCGATCAATACACCTGGTCGCGTGAAAACGGTCTTGCTCATGCGTTGGCTGCCTTTGCCGGTTTAGTGTTGTAGTGAACTATAACACCCATTGAGCCCTTGAGACAGGGTGCCAGGAGTCACGGTCCGGCCGATGCAACGTTTTTACAAATGCGCGCTCTAAGGCACAATGCACCCCTTTTTTGGCAGATGGAGCCACTATGAACGCACGTAAAACCCTCTTTCACGCCGTTTGCGCGTCAGCGGCCTTGGTGGCCGTCAACGCTGTCGCCCAGGATATCCAGGGCGAAGATGCGGAGCTCAGCTACAAAATGGGCTATGACATCGGCGTGCGTATGCAGGAGATGGGCATCAAGAACCTGGATCCGTCTGCTTTCTCCGCCGGCGCAATGGACGCGATGGCGGACAAGGACAGCCAGCTCTCCACAGCCCAGTCTGACGCGGCTGCCGCGACGCTGACGCGTCTGCAGTCCGAAGAGATGGACCGTAAGCGGCTCGAGCTTGCCAACGCTGCAGAAAACAATCTGAAGATCGGCAAAGCCTTCCTGGATGAGAACGCGCAGCGCGATGGTGTTCAGGTGACCCCATCGGGACTGCAGTACGAGGTGGTGCGCGCCGGCGACGGCCCCCGCCCGAAGGCGACGGACACGGTGCGGGTGCACTACCAGGGCACGCTGATCGACGGGACCGAATTCGACAGCTCCTACAGCCGCGGCGAGCCGGCTGTGTTCCCGCTCAATCGAGTGATTTCCGGCTGGACCGAAGGGCTTCAGCTGATGCCGGTGGGTAGCGAGTATCGATTCTGCATTCCCTCAGATCTGGCCTACGGCGGACGAAACCAGGGCAAGATCGGCCCCAACTCAACGCTAGTCTTTAAGGTGGAGCTTCTCGGTATCGAGGGCTGACCGCCGTCCTGACTCCGGCCGACGGCCGGGGTCAGCACTGAAGCTACTACTCAGCCTGATCGGCGGCCTGGCACACCAGGCCGCTGGTCAGCAAATCCTCCAGCAGCGTCTCCACGTCCTTCAGGGCCTGAGCTTCGGTGACGTCAAACTCCTCCACCAGGCGTTCGGCGGCTCCCCTCAGAGTCTTCCCTTCCAGCAAGTTCAGAAACGCCGCGCAGGCGGTGTCGTTCAGCTCGAAGTACTGCCCCTTTTGGGTATCGAGAAGCACCATCGCGTCACCCGTACGCTGACACATCACGTGATCCGGCAGGACATACCCGCTGCTGGTCATGGCGGCGACAAGTCCCGGGTGCCCGCACCCTGAAGCGGGTGATGATCACCCTCCGACCAGCTCCGGTCATGAAGCGTAATCCACGCGTGGGCCGAGAATGCCGGCTGTACCTGGGTACCGATCCGAAGCTGGGCCGGGTAGCCGCGTTGGCGCAGGAGCGAAGCGGCTGCCACGCAGCGGCTGAGGCAGGTGGACCAGGGCAAAAAGGCGGTTCGTTCAAAAGCCTCTAGCGGCGACAAGTCGCTTCCCCAGGCGCGCTTAAGCCTCCCGGGCGGTGGACCCAGCAACTCGGCAGCTGCGGTCTGGAATCCGCGCCGGCGCAGGCGGAATGCGGCCCGCGAAACCAGCCAAGCGGCTCGGATGCGGCTGATCAGCGCCACGGGGTTACGGCCTTCAGGCAATCCACCATCGACGGAAGCGCGGCGGGCTCTTGGGGGTAGCTCAGGCGACACGCGGTGGTTCGCTTCGACAGCGCCGCAGCAAATTGCAGGTGGCGCCGCAGGCCTTCCGGCGAAAAGAGCCGGCCGGTCAGCGTGTGTTCGACCGCGCCTAACGTGGCCTCAGCCGGCGTGAGCGGGGTCACCGTGACTTGCTCTGACCCATCACCGGGCGCAACGTCTCCCGTTTTATAGGGCTGCAGGAACACCAGGTGCGTGATCACACACTCCGGCTCCGTGAGTGTCGCTCGCCAGCGGGGCCACTTGGGCTGTGGGTAGTGACCCGGGCAGATCGCGGAAGCGCCGCCACAGCGCACCGCTACGGTGTCGTCAGCCCAGAGTCCAGCGCCGGCTTCGGCGAGCGCCCGGCTCAAGGTCGTTTTTCCCGCGCCGCTGGAACCCAGCAGCAGCGTGAGGCCGCTGCGGTGGCGAAATGCCGCTGCGTGCAAACAGTAGGTATCGTGATGGCTGAGCACCAGCGGGAGCAGGGGCCCGCAAAGTGCTTCGGTCAACGCCTCAGCGGACAGCGCCGCTGGGTACCACAGCTGGTCGGGGAGCTCGATTCGAAAGTTGCCGAGGTCTTCGATCGCTAATATCAAGGCGGCAGAAGCTCCACTAATCGTAACGTCACGCTCTCGTCGGCCGATCAGTCCGCGGGATGATCGATGCCAGGCCACCGGTGACCGCTGTGTCTCGTCGGCACTATCGTGAGTCCTGACGCGTAACCGGGCCGACCCTGAGTCGGCAGTCGGTAAAGGAAAAGGCTTGAAGTTGGGAAGCGGCTGGTCGATCGCCAGATCGAGGCCGGCGATGCGGTAACGATGATCGGGTAGCGCGGAACCTGACGTGCGCCCGCCGATGAATGTGGGTGTGTCGATCCCGGTGCGCGCGGCCATGCCGCTCAGGGGCGCAGCGTCCCCGGATTGCCGCTTTCGCCAACGCCGGGCGTTGGACCGAGGGTGACGTCGCGGACGTCGCCGCGGGGGATCAGCTCGGGCCGGCGGTAGGGTTTTCGCGTCTTGGCCGCCGGCTTGCGCTCGGGTTCTCGG
>JBCDKA010000103.1:0-14639 GCA_038747195.1 Pseudomonadota bacterium | reverse complement strand
TGTGTCATCGCTCGGCGTTGTGCTGCTGTTGGCTATCGCCACCGGCCTGGTCGTTTACAAAAAATTCTGGCGCGGCTGGGGCAAGCTTCCTCGTTGGAACCTCTCCAGCCGCGTTTGGTTAGGCGACCTCCATCGTCTGCTCGGGCTATGGACGCTGTGGTTTATTTTGATCATCGCTTTGACCTCGGTGTGGTATCTGGTCGAAAGCCTTGGAGCCCGGGCCCCGGCCTTGCCGCGTCCGACACTGCCGTCAACGGCAGAGCTAGGACGCGCTAGCGGCTCCCAGCTAGACCAGGCCATCGCAGCTGCCAGGGCGGCCCGGCCATCATTAAACCCGCGGGTTGTTCGGTTTCCGACCGAGCGACTTCCGGCCTTTGTCATCCAGGGTCAGGATCAGACGCTCTTGGTGCGAGACCGGGCAAACGCTGTTTGGACGGACCTGGGCGGCAGGCAGCTAGGCAGCTATGAGGGCGAGTCGCTTGGCTTACACCAACGCATCGGCGAAGCCGCTGATCCGCTGCATTTTGGCACCTGGGGCGGTGAAGGATGGATGGGCCTCATCGTACGCATCGCTTGGTTTGTGCTCGGCATGATCCTATTCGGGATGTCGTTAACCGGTGTTGTCATCTATGGCGCCCGAACCGTTGACCGCCAGCGCCGCGGCAGGCGCGCAGCAGCCCGACAGTCGACGTCTTGAGTGGGCGCAAGCACTACTGGCGGGACGTCGCTCGCTCGACCTGGCGGGCCATGGGCTGGTGGCGATGGCTCGCCCTCACGCTGATAATCATTAGCCTTGCGCTAACGCCGCTGGCCGGGCCCGCGCGCATCAAGGAGATCACCTACACGGCCGAATCCGCTCCAGATGCAGAACCCATTCCGTTTCAGCTGGCCTCCTCGGCTCGTTGGAAAACCGGAAGGACGTTTCGCCTTAAGGCGACTCAGTTAGAACGCTGGCGCTATCGGCTCAATTCCGGACTCTGGGTTGAAATGACGCAAGCCGAGGCGCAGTGGTCCGACGAAGGCGACGAAGCGGTAAAGGTAGAAGCTTGCACACCTTTGCCCGCTTCCCGCTGCTGGACCTTCGAGCCGATGTCACGTCACCGCGACGTAGCGCGGTAGTCCTATAAGTCTCGAGCGTGGTGCTCGACACTTCGCCGTACATAAGCCACAGCCCTGGCAGCACGGCCGATTCGTGTTTACCAGGTGTAATAGAGCTCGACGAAGTACGTTCTCGGATCTCCGGGAAAGTGGCCGGTCCTGTCGATAAAGCCCGAGGCGGCGTAGGTTTCATCAAACAGGTTTTCGACGCGCGCCAAGACTTCAAACGGGCCGCGCTCCCAGATAATCGACGCATCAAAGACGGTGTAAGACTGGACCACCTGACCACTCAAGCTCACCCGGTCGTCCACGTAGTCACCACCCAGGGCAAATGCGGTAACGGAATTCCATGGCGTTTCGATCTGATACCGGGTCCAGAAACCCAGCTGGTTGCGCGGCGCATTGGCAAACCGATCACCCACGCTGTTGCGGAAACCACCACCTCCGTTGTCTTGGGTGATTCGCGTGCTGTTGTACGCGTAGGACGCGGTCAGCACCCAGTCCTCGGTAATGTCAGCCGACAGGTCGAACTCGACACCCAGACTGGTGACCTCGCCTAGCGAGACAAAGTTGTCTACGCCATCTCCCTCCGGGTCACCCAGTGGATCGGCCTGGAGCAGATTCTGGCGCACAATCTCATAGATTGCGGCGCTCGCCTGCAGCCGCCCATCAAGCAACTCGGTTTTCACGCCCGCCTCAACCATCTCTCCAGCCGTTGGATTAAATGGGCCGCCCGCTTGAGGATTCTGCGACGAGATTGCTTGCGGCTCGTAGCTGTCAGCCCACTGAGCGTAGAGGGAGACGTCGTCGCGAATCCGGTAGACAGCGCCCGCACGAAAGGTGGTTTCGTTGTCCGAAAATGAAGCGGCGCCGATCGTGTCCTCATAGTCGTCAAAGCGCACGCCGCCGATCAAGATCAGCTTGCCGAAGGTTGCCTCGTTAAGCAGGTAAGCGCCCTGGCGTTCCTGCTTCGTCACCCGAACCGGCGAAAACACGGTGTCATAGCTGGCCGGATCGGTCAGTCCATACTGTGGATTCTGGAGACTCAGCGGCAAGATGTCTGAAGGCAAGGAACTTCCGGCAAGGAATCGTTCGACAAAAGCGGCGGAGGTTCGCGCCCGGCCCGCCAGGAAATCTAGCTGCCCATCGAAATACTCAAAGCCCGCCAGCAGGCGATTGTCAAAACCATCGAAGCTTTTGGACCATACCAGGTTGGTGCCTAGGCTGATCTGCTCTTCTTCCCGCAGCTGATCTCGCCACTCGCGGGCGGTGAGATCCGGGATTGAATCACCGTCAACGTCAAAGAGCCCGCGAGGCTCGTGGTATTGCTGCGCCTGCGAGGAGTCGTTGTAGCGTAGCTTGAGGTCCCAGGTCAGACTGCTACCAATGCTCCCCTCAAGCGAGGCCTGGAGCACATCCGATTCGAGATTCAGGAAGTCGGTTGGCTCGTTGTGGTTCCAACGCCGATCGGTGAGAAAGTTGCCGTCGTCATCCACGGGAACACCCCGCAGCCGATTGCCGGCAAGGTCCTGTTCGTACCGCGTCGCCTGCAGCACCAGTTCGGTGGTGCTGCCGAGCGGAATGCTGACGCCGAGATCGTAAACGCTTACGTCGTCGCCGGAGTTGAATCGCGGCGTGTCGCGATCCTCGCGGAAAATTGCGGCGCGCCACGCTGCGCCGTTCGTACCGATCGCGCCGTTGAGATCCAACGCGGCGCCAACGCGGCTGCGATTGCCGCCCACAACGCGAAGACGGTTTTCCGCGGTCGCATCAGGCTTCTTGGTCACGTAGTTGAACAGTCCACCCGGCGCCCCGGGTCCGTAAAGCATCCCAGCGGGCCCTTTAAGAAAGTCCACCCGTTCGATGTTAAAGAGCTGCGGAACGCCGAAGCTGATGTACGGATCACCGCGCAGGCCGTCGAAAAAGATGCCTTCTTGCCGAAAGCCGCGAGCGGTGACGCCTGCATAGCTAAACACGGTCACGCCAGAGATGTTGCGGTAGATATCCTGGGCATCGCGCGCGCCCTGATCTTCGATCAGTTGGGCGTTGATGCTGGTGATCAGCTGGGAAGACGCCAACGGCTCCGTGATCAGTTTGCCCGTATCCGAGGCTGGCACCCGATAAAGCCGCTGGGCACGAGCGCGAACAATAACCTCCTCGATGGCCTCATCGGACTCGCTGTTTGCGTCCTCTGACGATGTGCCCTGCTCCTGCGCTATCGAAGGCCAAACGGCAACCATCGGCAGCAAACAGCACAGCAAAAATCTCACAGAAACTTTTGGCGTCATAGCGGTCTCCCAATCCTGAATCGCTGCCTCCTTCGCAGCTTACCGTCTTTACGAATCTAAATACAAGCGATTATCATTTGCATTTCAGATGAATCGTCGATATACTGACCGCATTCGAATCGGCACATCGATGACTGTCTCCAGAAAAACCGGAAATGACTGATCCGGTTCCGCCTCCGGCGGTTTCAGCCAGGTCCAGGAACCCGCCAGCCGACGCCAGGGCTGGCGGGCAACTGGGGCCTTGCTCCTTCGAATTGAATCAGCCTCGCACCAGACGGCCGGTGAATACACAGGAGGAGAGCCCACATGACAAAGACGCCCGACACCGTTCAGCTCAAGCTCGCAGGCGTTCCCGAGACGCTGCTCTGGCCGCTTTGGAATCGCGCCGTTGAAAACGAACGAGCCAAGCCTCTCCTCGTCGACCCCTGGTCGACAGACCTTGTTCGCCGTATCGACTTCGATTTTCCCGGGCATTTTGGTCGACCCTCGGTATTCCACCCGATCCGAGCGCGCGTCTGCGACGATCTAATTCGAGCGTACCGCGATCGAGCAGGTACCGAGGGGACCGTTATAGCCCTTGGTGAGGGACTAGACAGTCAGCGACTGCGAGTCGGCGATAACGATTTACGTTGGTACAGCGTTGACGTGCCAGAGTCCCAGGAGGTGCGCCAGCAACTGCTGCCAGCGGACGACACCGAAACGGCAGTAGCCTGCTCGGCGCTGGACGAACGCTGGATGACGTCGATCGAAGTGACCCATCCACCATTTATCACGGCACTGGGGCTGCTGATGTACTTCACCGAGGCACAGGTGATGGAGTTGTTGACTCGACTCGGCGAGCGTTTTCCGGGCGCGGAGGTGTTTTTCGACACGATCCCGCCGTTTTTTTCCCGGAAAACCATGGCGGGATTTAAGGTCACAAAACACTACACCGCCCCGCCGATGCCCTGGGGCATTTCCTACAACGATCTGCCGGGCTTTGTTCAATCACTCGGCCACAAAATGCTGAAGCTACAGACTTACGCCGAGCCCTTCCCCCACCGCACTCGTCTTTACTGGCTGCTGGGGAAGATCCCGCCAATCCGTTCGGCATTGGCGGGCGCGCTGGTCCACATTCGGCTGAGCGAGTAACGGTCGGACAATGCGAACGCTTGTGGTTGGCAAAGTCGACCGTACACTGCAGCCCCTTTAAAACTCGTAGGCCACCGACGCGATGACCGTACGCGGCACCGAAGTGCCTACCCGAAAAGCCGCAAAAGCGTCCGGCGTCGCGCCGGCTTGCGTCAGGTTGTATTCCTCGTCGAAGACGTTGTTGACGTTGAGCTGAACCTTCCACTGCCCTTTGCGGAAGTAGCTCATCAGGCCCACCTCAACCCAGCTGTCGTAGACTCCGACGTTCTCGGCACTGATAAAAACGTCATCCTGGTAGTAGGCGCTGCCGCCAAAGCCCAGTAAGCCACCCGCAACTGGTACCTCGTAAAACGAGGCAAAGTTGACGTTGTGTTCGGCGATACCACCGAAGCGGTTGCCCGGGTCGAACCCGAACTGCAGCGGCCCGAACACCAGCGTGGTGCCGCCATCGATGATCTCGTTGTCGAGATAGGCATAGCCCGCCTGGATACGCCAGCGATCGTTGATGCGCCCGACAACTTCGAGCTCTAATCCCTGAGTTTCATACTCGCCGATATTGCCAAAGCGCTGCTGTGCCGGCGGCGCGAGCGGGTTAGCAAGAAACGCGACACCTTCCTCGGTAACGCTGAACAGCGTGCCGGTGACCAGCAGCTCGTCGCCGTACGGCTGCCACTTCACGCCGAGTTCCCAGGACGTTGACGTGGTCGGGTCGATGACTTCTTCGTTCAAATCGAGTCGACCGCCCGAGGAGGTGTAGCCCTCGGCATAACTGAGATAGGTCGAGAGCGTGTCGTTGAAGGTATAAACCACCCCGCCACGGAAGCTGAGATCATCATCTTCGAAATTCTGGAGATCGTCGGTAAAGTCTGAGTACCGGAAGCCGGCGAGGATGGCCCAATTATCGTTGAGCGTGATGTAGTCGAGGACGTTGATACCCAGCTCGTCGAAGTCGGACGCAATGCCAAAGCCGGTTTCAACGAGCGTCAGCAGGTCTGCCGGATTGTCTACCGGAGCAAACGGATTGTTTACGGCATAGGTGCGATCCACCACGTTAAAAAACACGGTATCGGTGCTGCCAAAACCCCGACCATCCTGCTCATAGGCCTCGTAGGTCAGCGACGCCAGGATTCGATGCTCCACGCCGCCTGGGCCCTGAAGATCGATAAAATTACGGACCGAGAGCTGTGTGGTTTCTCCCGTCGCTTCCGTCCTGTTAGCGGAAATCAGAGCGGTATTGTTAATCCCCAACGTTTCCGTTCCGATAAAACCGAAGGTCGGGGTAGCGATTCCCGCATTCGTGTCGAAGAGCTCCTTGTCGTTTTCGATTCGGGCTACCGTTGCATCGATACGCCAGGCATCGGAAAACTGCCAGTCTGCCATCAGGTAGCCCCGCGTCGCCTCGGAGACCGACTGATCATTGAAACCGGGTATGCCGTAGAACTGATCAATGGCCTGGCGCTCGCTGTAGAAATAGCCGCCAAAAAGATCGCCATCGAGCACCTGGCCACGGTCCTGGGTGTAGTCGTCGTCGATGTACTCGACGCCTGCGACCAGGCTCCCCCGGTCCCCCGTCCAGGAGATACTTGGGTTGATCAACAGACGCTCACGCGACACCTCATCGCGAAAGCTCTCGGAGTTTTCGTAGATGGTCACCAGCCGGTATGCCCAGGGACTGCCTTCGGAAAAGGCGCCCGTGGTGTCGAACTCGGCCTTGTAGAAGTCATAGCTGCCGGCGAGCAGTTCCAGCGTGGAGGAACGCTCAAATTCCGGGCGCTTGGTGGTGTAGTTGACCACCCCACCGGGGCCACCGCGTCCATACAGCAGCGCGGAAGGTCCCTTGAGCACCTCGATACGCTCAAGGTTTCCGGGCTCGGTAGACGGCACGTTGGTCTGGTTTGTCCCGTTGTTGCTCCGCATGCCGTCTTTGAACAGCGACGCCCCAAAGCCCCGGATGGTCAGTCGCTCTTCGCCCCCATTGCCGGTCTTGAAGCGGGTGAGGCCGGCCACGTTTCGCAGCGCCTCGTCTACGTTGTTGACCTGAAGATCCTGGAGCAGGTCCTGACTGATCACGCTCACCGCCGCGGGCGTTCGCAAAAGGTCCAACCCGAGTTGAAAGCTGTCGCCCCGCGTCGCGTCGTAGTCGCGGTAGTGACCGACCACGCGCACCTCCTCGAGCTCGACCGCCTCTTCTCGGCCATCTCCAGGCCGCCCCCCGCTGCCAGCACGGAGCGCAAAATCGGCGCCGTTGATCTGCACAACCTCCAGGCCTGTGCCCTCGAGCAGCGCGGCCAGCGCAGCTTCGGGTGTCATCGTCCCGACCACCCGCGGACTTTGCAGGCCCCGCACCGCCGCTGGGTCGACAGTGACCTGCCGCCGTGTTTGCGTCGCGAACTGCTCGAGCGCCTGCTCCAGCGACTGCGGCTCGAGCGCTATCGCAACGGCCTCGCTGTCGGCTGCGTAGGCTGCGGTGTTTGCAAGGCCAATGGCTAAAACCAGCAGCATGATGAGAAATGCCCGTCCCCGGCAGATTTTGCTTATCATTTTGACTCCGTCATCTTGAACTGACGGGAATACATGGCCCCGCCTTTCGGACAGACGGCACGGTCAGGAAAAACCCGGACGCTGGGCGTTATAACGCTCCCGGAGGCCGCAGGCGCGGCGGCCTCAAAACGAGCGTCCGGCCCTGCTGCTCGACCATCAGGCGATGGGTTTCAAACAGGCCGAACAATCCGTCGTCCGCTCGTTCGACAAAATAGGTTCCCGAGACTCGCGCAGGAAGGTGCGCCAGCCTGGAGGTGTCAACCGTAAATCGGCTGTAGTGCTGGAGAGTCGCAATCGCTTCACTCAGGCTGACGTCACGCAGCACCAGTCTGCCGTCTCGCCAGCCGGAGAGCTCGTCCCGAAAAGTACTTGCGCTGAGCTCGAGGTCGCGGCCCTGCAGCACCACGTAATCCCTGGCGCGGAGGGCGAGCGTTTGAGACTCGAAGCTGACTTCGACAGACCCTTCGACCACAGAAATGGCCGGCCGCTCCGACCGGCGCAGGTCGACCTCAAACTGCGTGCCCGTGACGCGCGTAGTCAGTCCGCCTGCGCTCACCTCAAAAGGTCGCCTCGTGTCCGGTGCTACGGAGAACGCGGCGCGGCCCCGATGGAACGTAAGCCGCCTTTTGTCTTCCTGCATGGAGACCGAAATCTGGCTGTGCCAATCCAGCCAGAGCGTCGAGCCGTCGCTGAGCTTGATCTCACGATGGTATCGGCCGGTTTCGTAGTTGACGGCGGGATTGGCGGGGGCGGCGACAACCGTTTCCGCTCCTGATGGCACCCGCTGGTCATTCAACGTCACAAGCCATGCCGTAAGCAGGGCAAGAATCCCCGCAACGGGGACCCAGCGGCGAGGTTCGGTCATGCGAGCGATTCGCACCTGACGCCGAATCAAGCGCTTTTCATGCTTGCTGAAAGGGCGCGGGTCAGTCTGCGAGAGCATACGCAGGTAGCGCTGTGCCGATCGCAGTGCCTTTGCATGGGCGTCGGACCCCGCAGTGAAGCTCTCCAAGAGCTGCTTGCGTTGTTCGTCAGGAAGGTGGGCGCTCTGCTCCAAAAGAGCCAGCGCCTCATCCTCGATCGTATTCGGTGCGCCCATGGGTTCGCTCAAGCGACGATGTCTTTTACGGTACACGGGTCACAGGGGCAAACGCCACCATGCGCAGCTGGCAATTAGACAGTGTCGGTAGAAAGACAGCGGAAGCAGTGCCTGCGAGCGCGACGCAAGTGCTTCTCGACCGTTGACAGATGGAGGTCGTGCTCGCTCGCCAGGTCTTGCTGCGTGTAACCCTGGATATAGTGCGCGGAAAACAGACTCTGCGTCAGCAGCGGGAGCTCGCCAAGCGCAGCGTCAAGCGATTCCAGGAACTGTTTCGACTCGCAGGCGGCTTCTGGTTCATCGCTGGTTGCGGGCGATACGTCAGCATAATCCTGCTCCCGCGCGTCCCGTCTTTCGCTGGATCGAAATTCGTCAATGACGGTATTGCGGGCAGCACTGAGAAGAAAACGGCGCGGATCACGCACCCCGCCGCCGCGGGTGAGCAGCTTCTCCGCAACAGTCTGCAGCACGTCATCAGCGCGATCAGAGAATCTGACAAGCTTCCGCACGTAGCCACGGAATGACGTGTCCGCAAGCAGCTGCAGGGACTCATCGATCGAGTCGTCCACCCGGTACTCTCCGGTTTACAGGCAAACGCAAATTATATTGGTTCTCATTTGCGCCGACAACGGGATTGGTTGTGGAAAGGCTCAGCAAGCCCGCTTCGCAGACTTAGGGTAACGAGATTGATTTTTGGTTTATTGACTTCCTAGTGTCCTGTTTGACGCACGATTCTGAGGTGACCGTTTTGGTGCGCTTTGGCGGGCGCGCTGATTCAGATTCGCCTCTGACGTTAAAACCTGACGTCCAGCTGGATCCCCGCAAGCCGTGGCCGGAGGATTTGGAAACTTGGCGTACCGATCGGTAAAGCGGTTCCGCTGGCGGCATCGGCATTCACCAGCGTGCGGCTCTGAATCGCCTCTTCGTCGAGCAGATTGGTCACGTATGCGGCAATCGTGAACCGATCGGCTCGATAGCCGAAGCGCAGGTTAGCCAGCGTGATGTCGTCGCTTTTGTTGATGTCGAGGTTTGCCACGTCGGAGAACTGTTCGGGCGTCACGTTGACGTTTGCCGCGGCAAAAAAACCCCGCGCATTTTCGTAGCTGAACCCGGCAGAAAACTGATAAGACGGCGCGAAGGCAAACTCATTGCCGGCAAAGTCGGCGAGGCTCGGATCGTCGGAGTTAACCGGATTGCCGTCCGCGTCGACGGCGAACGGAAACGACGTGTATTCGGTTTCAAGCAGCCCCAGGCTGGCGAACGCAGACCACTCATCATTGAGGTCAAAATTGAGATCCAGCTCAAGGCCGTAGAGCTCCGATTCGCCAGCGTTGACCAGCTCTGCAGAGGCAAAGCCCGCCGTCACCGTGGGCAGTGAGACCTGCTGATCCTGCCAGTCCGTAAAGAACACGTTGGCGTTAAAGGTCAGGCGCCGATCCAGCCACTGCGACCGGTAGGCGACCTCGAAGTTGGTGATGTATTCCGGGTCGACCTCCCCGAGCTGGGGACCATCGGGTCTGATAAACAGAAAGGACCTTCCCGCCCGGTAGCCTCGAGCCACCGCAAACGAAACCGACTGGTCATCATCGATCGTGTAAATCGCGGCGGCACGGGGGAGAAAAGCGTCGAAGGTTGTTTCGCGCAGCGGCTCGTCCGAGGGCGGAAACACAAAGCCACAGGGCACGCCGCCAAACGCCGGGAGGGTACAGGAAGGCGGTGTGATCGTCGGTGTTGTCCGCACGCCGGTGTCCTCGATGGTCTCCCGGTCATAACGCAATCCCACCGAAAACGCCCAGCGCTCGCTGAAGTCGTAGGTGGCCTCGCCAAACAGCGCCCAGTTATCGGTAAAGGTCGCAAAGTCGACGGCCAGGTTGGCGATCGAACCCGGTGGATCAGCCGGTATGCCGATCGACGCCAGCGGAAATTCAAAAAATCCAGAGCCTACCGAGTCTTCTTCGTAGTAGTAGGCACCAATCCAGCCCGAAAGCCGGTCATCGCTGAAGTTTGCGCGAAGCTCAAAAGAGCTCGCGTCGTTGTCAATCACGGTGTTGCGGTCGGTGATAAAAAGATCGGGGAACAGGCTGCTGCCAGCGATATCCGTACTCTCGGAGGATTCGTGGGTTGCCAGGGCGACCAGCGACCAGCGCTCCGACAGCTCGTAGCTGGCGTCAACGATATAGCGCGTGGACTCCGTGTCCGTCACATTCGGATCCAAAAGGTTGATGCCGCCGAACGGGTCAAAGGTCTGGAACGCCGGGTCGGTCACCGGCACCTGAGTCCCCAGGCCTTGATTCCCCCGCTGCTCTGTATCGACAAATTCCGCCTGAATGTCCAGACGCAGATCCGGCATAGCCTCCGGCTCGATCAGCAGCTTGGCGCGCAGGGTGTCGCCGGTGGTTTCCGAAGAGCGGGTACCGGTGCTCTGGAAGCGGATATCGCCCTCAAATTCCTGCCGATCGAGCGCCAGCCGGAACGCCAGCTGCTCGTCGACCAGCGGGACGTTGACCATCGCAGAGTACTGACGCTGACCCAGTTCTGCGCCGCGCACGCGACCGGCCGCCTCCCATTCATAGCTGGGATCCTTGCTGCGAATCAGCACCGCACCCGACAGCGCGTTGCGCCCCTGAGTTGTCGACTGGGGCCCCCGCAGAATTTCCACCTGATCGATGTCCCAGAGGCTATCAAGCCCGCCGATACTGCGATTGACCAGCGGCGCGCCGTCCGCGTACACGTTGGAGGTCACACCACCCTGACCCGTGGCGCCCCGTCGGCCGACGCCGCGGATCGTGAGATCAAATGGTCGGCCCGACGACGATACGTTCGGCGTCCGGTTCACGAGGTCGTCGAGGTCGAACGCCACCTGCCGGTCGAAGCTTTCCGCGGTATAGAGAGCCACTGAGGTCTGCGTATCCTGCACTGAAAGGTTTTGCTTGGTGCCGTAAACGGTCAGCTCCTCAAGGGTACGCTGCGCAAGTGGCTCGGGGGCACTTGGCTTGGCGGCGTCAGCACGTAACGCAAAGCTGGTGCCGTTGACCTCCACCAGCTGAAGTGACGTGCCGCTGATCAGCTGACGCAACGCCTGCTCAGCGGTAAGTTCACCCTCGACGCGCCGGCTTGTGCGGTCGCGAACCAGGGCAGCGTCAGCGGCAACCTGCATTCGGGTGACCCCACTAAACGCAACAAGCGCCTGTTTAAGCGGCTGGGCCGGAATCGAAAAACGAAAGGATTCGGAACTCTGAGCTAAAGCGATGCTACCGGGCAGAGCGCAGACAGCAAAGACAACGGTAAGAGCAATGGACTGGGCGAATCTGACCACACGAATCTCCTGGCTGCTGGCGCACAGGCGCGCCGCTTACTGGAGGTACGGATGAGCGGCGCGATACCCGTAAACACTGCAGCAAAAATTTGGAACGCGCGGGATCAGATCGATGAATCAAGGCCTTTCGGGCCGGAGCGGCCTTGGAGAACGAATCACCAGAAGGCCACGATCAAGTTTTTGCTCAAGGCGATGAGCCTGGACGAGCGTCTGGAGCGCATCATCAGCCCGGTCGGTGAAAAACACCCCGGTGACCCGCTCCCCGAGATCGATCATCTGGCTGGTATCGAGCTCCAGCCGGCTGTACCCGGCGATCGTCTCGAGCGCGTCGACCAGCGGGCGTTCGTCGAACACCAGCATGCCCTCGCGCCAGCGACCCAGTTCCTCAACAGGCCGTTGAGATATCGGGCCCAGGCTCGAACCTTCGGCCACAATACGCTGCCCGGGCGTGAGTCGCTGTCTGGGCTCATCTACGGTTCCCACCTCGACGGCCCCCTCGAGGACCGACACCTCAACAAGATCCGGTTTCGACCTGCTGACGATGAATTGTGTCCCCATGACGCGGGTTTCGCTGCTTCCTGCCAGCACAATAAACGGATGGTCATCGCGCGAGACGACGTCAAAAATCGCGTTCCCCCCCGCCAAGGTGACCCGGCGACTGGCGTCATCAAAAGACGCCGTCAGCTCGGTCTCCCAATCCATCCAGACCTGAGAACCATCGGGCAGCTCTGCAGTCTGGCGCTGTCCCCACCGAGTCCGCAGGCGCAGCGGTGACGCCTGCGGTACGGGCCGGGCCGCAACCGTCGAAGTAACCACCGGGGATGGGGCCCGCAGCTCCGCCGACAGGAACCACGCACAGGCTACCAGGGCCACCGCACCCGTTACCGGCAGCGCAGGGCGCTCGGTCAGGCGGGTCCACCACAGATCCAGATTTCTTGCGATGCGCCGAGCTGGCGAGGCCGGCGTTTCGGGGAGCGCCTCGGTAAGCTGCTGTAGCTGTTCAGCTCTCGCTGCAGCTGCCGCGTGTTCCTCGCTTTCCGCTCGAAAGCGTGCCAGCGCAAGATGGTCCTCGGGCGCACCGCGCGCGGCCACCTGCTGGACGCAGGCGAGCGCCGCCTCGTTGATTGCGCTGTTTGAAGAGCCGTCTACCGGCTTTCCTGATGGCATGGCGAGAATCTCTGCTCGGCGTACCGGATCTCATTATAGACACGTGTTCCGGAGCCGAAGTCCGTAAGCTTGCCCGTCAGAGGTAAGCGGAGAGACGCTCCATACAGTGGCGTCTGGCCTTGGCGAGGCGTTTTTCAACGGTGGAAACATGCAGCTTCAGGCAAGCGGCGATATCGCTCTGCGTGTGACCTTTTGCGTGATGCAGCAGGAAGATCTCCTGGGTCAGTGCAGGCAGCGCTTCGAGCGCAGCCAGCAGCGCGGCAAGCTTTTCCCGCGCCAGCGCGGCACGTTCCGGCGTTCGTGCGTCGAACGCGGGCTGCTCCCGGGAAAAGCGGGCTTCGTGCTCGGCACGGCAATGCTCCGATCGCCAAAGGTCGATGGCCGCATTTCGCGCGGCGCGACGCAGGTAGGGCCTGGCCGCCGGCACGGCTGCACCGGGATTGATCAGCCGTTCGGCCAAGGTCTGCAAAGCCTCGTCGGCCTGCTGTGGGTCGATCGATTTGCCGATCGAATCCAACAGCTGACGATCGGCGAGCAGTAAATTCAGTGCGGGAGCGTGGCTGGACAATGCTTTCGCCAACTTCAACAGGCGCCCAGTGTACCAAACTAATGCAAATGCGAATCAAGTGCGGTTGAGCATCAGCGCCACGACACCACGTCGTCGAGCTTCGGCCGCGGTCGTTCCAGCAGCGGCTTCTCAGTCGGCGACCCGAGAAAGAAAAATCCGGCGATGCGGTCATCTGCGCGCAGCCCCAGATACGACAGAACGCCGCCGCTATACGCCGCGGGTCCCGTCAGCCACTGGGCGGCATAGCCCAACGAAACGGCAGCGGTCAGCAGGTTCTGACAGGCAGCGCCGGCCGACAGGGTTTGTTCCCAAACCGGAATTCGAGAGTCAGTAGTCGGCGTGGAAGCAACGACCACCAGCGTCGGCGCGAACGTGGGAAACACACGGAGCCTGTCGAGCATCGCCGGCGTCAGCGACTCATTCTCGGCCGCCAGCGCTGACGCGATAACTTCCCCAAACGTTTCCCGGGCTCTTCCCTGAAAGACGATGAAGCGCCACGGTGCGAGCTTGCCGTGATCGGGAACGCGGGTCGCCGCGGTCAAAATCGTCTCAAGATCCTCCCGGTCAGGACCCGGCTCGTTCATCTCCCGCGCCAGCGTCGAGCGACGCGTCAGCAGCAAATCGATGAGCTGACCATCAATATCATTCAAGTTCGTTGTATCCAAGGCAAAAGCCCCTGCGTTGTCAGAATTGTCGACCGATGGCGACCAGCGCCGCGCCGGCAGCCGGATTTAAATGATAATGATTCTCAATAACTGAAACAACCGGTCCGCCTCGGTCAGGCGCTGAGAGCTGGCTGGCTTCGGCCGGGATACCAACTGGTAGGCCGAGCCGAAATGGGACTCAGGACACCCGGACCAGCGCGTCCAGCGTCGGCACAACCTCTTGCCGTTGACACCACGCACCGCTTGGATCCCGCACCTCCAGTTCAGCGAATACGAAAGGGAGCACTTCGGCAGAGAACGGATCGACCATCTGATCGAATAGATTTAGATGAAGGTGAGGTGCCGTCGAGTTCCCGGAGTTTCCGACCGCCGCAAGCTCATCCCCTACGACGACGGCCTGGCCGGGCATGACCTTGAGTGATCCCTGGCGCAGGTGAGCCAGGAACACGATGTAACCCTCGTTCGACTCGATCATGATGAAATTTCCGGCATTAGGCCGGATGTCCAGAACGCCGTCACGCAGCTCAGGCTTGAAGCGATACCTTGCGTAATACCATCGCTGAATCGTCGAAATAGGCCCGTTGCTGAGATGATCGGACCAATCGTTGGCACAGCGCAGGACGGTCCCCGAAATCGGCGAAAAAACCGGCTGCTCCCAGCAATAGAATCTGCTGGATGCCGTTGTGCCGAGCAGCGACTTCACCCGTCCCTGATCACAAGTCCGTCCACGCTGATCAACCTGAACAAAATCGAAGGCCAATCGATG
>JBCDKA010000102.1:0-14642 GCA_038747195.1 Pseudomonadota bacterium | reverse complement strand
GCGCTGGTCGTTTGCCTGCTGAGGATACTCGTTGGGCTGCGAACCTCCGGGACGTTTATGCCCGTACTGATTGCGCTGGCCTTCATCGAAACCAGCCTGCTGACCGGCCTCATCGGTTTTCTGCTCGTGGTGTCCGTCGGCCTGATGATCCGGTCTTACATGTCCCACCTGAACCTGCTGCTGGTGGCCCGAATCTCCGCGGTGATCATCACCGTGATTGCGATCATCGCGCTCTTCAGCGTCTTCAGCTATGAGGTGGGGCTCACCGAGGGGCTCAAGATCACCTTTTTTCCGATGATCATTCTTTCCTGGACCGTTGAGCGGATGTCGATCCTGTGGGAGGAGGAGGGATGGAAAGAGGTAGCGATTCAGGGTTCAGGCAGCCTGCTCACGGCCATCGCGGCCTATTTGGCCATGACCAACCCCTGGATCCGCCATCTGAGCTTCAACTTTATTGGCCTTCAGCTGGTGGTGCTGGCATTGATTATTCTGCTGGGCAACTACAGCGGTTATCGGCTGCTGGAGCTGCGCCGCTTCCGCGCCATGATCAACCCGAAGCCCGGCACGAGTTGAGCTGATGGGTATCTTAAGCCGCGTTCTGGCGAGACCAGCGAGCCTACGCGAGCTGGGCATCGTCGGCATGAACGGACGCAACATCGACCTGATCGCTCGGCTGAATCCGCGACGCCTCTATCCGCTGGTCGATAATAAGCTCAGAACCAAACAGCTGGCCGAAGAGCACGGGATCCCGGTGCCTGGCCTGATTCACGCCGTCGACACACAGCGCGATATCCGCGAGCTGCCCAGGCTGCTCGCGCGACGCAGCGGCTTTTGCATAAAACCCGCCAAAGGCAGCGGCGGCAAGGGAATTCTGGTGATCACCGGGCGCAAACCCGGAGAATTCATTAAGAGCAGCGGCATGAGTCTTCGCCTGCGCGATATCTCTCACCACGTCAGCAATATCCTGTCAGGCCTGTTCAGCCTGGGCGGCAGCCCGGATACCGCCGTGATCGAAGAGCTGATCGAACCCGATCCGATCTACGACGATCTTTCGGTGGAGGGTGTGCCCGACATCCGGATCATCGTGTACCGCGGCGTCCCCATCATGGCGATGATGCGGCTTTCCACCCGGGCTTCCGACGGCAAAGCCAATCTGCATCAAGGTGCCGTAGGGGTGGGGCTGTGTATCCAGAGCGGTCGATCGGTGAATGCGGTGCAGTTCAACGATCTCGTGGCAACGCACCCAGACTCAGGTGCCGATCTGAGGTCGATCGAGATCCCTAACTGGCATGACATGCTGGAGCTGTCGGCCCGCTGCGCCGACGCCACGGGGCTTGGCTACCTGGGCTGCGATGTGGTGCTGGACGTCAACCGCGGTCCGCTGCTGCTGGAACTGAATGCCCGCCCCGGGCTGGCTATCCAGATCGCCAACGGCAGCGGTCTTGCGCCGAGGGTTGCGGCCGTGGATGAGCTCCTGGCATCGGCACTGCTCGAGTCACCCGCCGACCGCGCCAGCCGGGCGCAGTCGATGTTTGCGGTGCTGACCTAGGCAGGGTCATTGCCCGCTAAAGCCTTCTCCCGACGCAGCAGCTCCGCCTTTCGCTCGACACCCCAGCGATAGCCCGACAGACCCCCATCTGATCGGACCACCCGATGGCAGGGGATGGCAACCGCCAGCGGATTAGCGCCGCACGCGGCGGCCACCGCACGCGACGCGCGAGGCTGGCCGATCGCTTCGCTGATCTGTCGGTAGCTCCGGGTCTCGCCTCGCGGGATTTCCGTCAGCGCCTGCCAGACACGCTGCTGAAAGGCCGTGCCCCGGATATCCAGCGGCAGCTCCGAGCTGCTGTCACCCTGGTCGATCAGCCCGGCGACTTGCGCTACCAGCGTGTCGAAGTCGGCGTCTCCGCCCCGCAGGTCGGCCCGGGGAAAGCGGCGCTCGAGATCCGCGAGCATCACTTCTGGTTCGTCACCCAGCGCTATGGCGCAGACACCCCGATCCGTAGCGGCCACGAGCAGGCAGCCGAGAGAACACTGGCCCAGCGCAAAATAGACGACGTGACCGCTGCCGCCGGAGCGATAGTCTGTCGGCTTCATGCCCAACGTTTTGGCCGCGGTGGCATAGAACCGCGCGCCCGAGTTGTAGCCCGCCTCGAGCGCGGCTTCGGTGACGGTCTGTGACTCGGTTAAGCCTGTGCGAAGCCGCTGCTGGCGCTGAGCCTCCCAGTACGCTTTGGGGGATATGCCGAGCGCTCGCTTGAACAGCCGATGAAAGTGGAAGGGACTGAGATGCGCTGCCGCAGCCATCTCGTCGAGAGCCGGCATGGTGGTCGCGGACTCGATCAGCCGGCAGACGGTGGCAATCGCCTTCTGCTGACGATCAGTCAGCGGTTTTTGGTCGGAACTTGTTTTAGACACCCGAGTATTCTCCACCGGCTAGTGTCCTGTCACGTTAATTCGTTGAGTTTCAGCGCGTGTCCACAAGGCCCTGGGGCAAGGCGCGAGCCGCCGGCCAGGGTGGTTCCCTGGCCAAGGTTCGCAACGCTGCTCCAGGCCTTGTGGTGCGCGCCCGAAGGGAGCCCCCTTGCCGCCAATAACGGCGTTCCATCGCTTGCCAAGGGCTACGGCCATTGGCGGCGCGATGCGCCTTGTTCTTGGCGGCAAGGGGACTCTGAAGGGCAACGAATTAACATGACAGGACACTCCGCCGCAACACAATGAGGACTATCGTAGAGGCTGCGACGTTGGCGAGCATCTCGCTTCTTGCGCTGTGAGGAAGTGACTTCTGCGGGGCAAAAAAAAGGGCCTGCGCGTCGGAGAGGGGTGCCCCCGACCGCGCAGGCCTTAAGATAAAGAAACGCGGGGGAGGCAATCCCGGCGTTTCAGCGGCAAAACGCGAAACTCGCGCAGTGCAGGTGAAAAAACTTCCCTGTTGTCGCGGCGAATCCGTTCGGCCGTGTGGCGCTAGTGCGCCGACGGATGCAGGTTCCCCCAATTGCCCCGGGAGAAACGTGACGCAGCTCACGCAAGCCCAGCGATTACCCCTGAGTTGACGTTTGTTGACACAAACGGTGATGACTTTCGGCGCTTGCAGCCTCGCGGCACCGGGAATATGTTCCGGGAAAGGTCACGGGAGCGCGTCATGAGTCATCCGTCGAAGGTCGTTAAGCTATTGTTTTCTCTGCTTTTGGCAGGGGTTTTTGGTACCGGTTTAGCGGCTGGGCCGCCTGTTTTTGACACGCCGGACCGCAAAAGCCTCGGTCGGGGTGCCCACGCGCTGAAGAAAGGTTTCCCGGAAGACGCCGTCAAAAACTTTGAGCAGGCCGCCCGTTACGGCAACAAGGACGCGCAGTTCACCCTTGGCATGATGTACGTCCGCGGTTTGGGCGTCGAGATGGATTGGGCCCGCGGTTCGGCCTGGCTCGAGCTAGCTGCCAGCCACGGAAACCCTGAAGCCATCGAAGCCAACAAGCAGGTGCGGGAGCAGCTGAAGCCTGAGGAGGTGCTCAAGGCTCAGCAGTGGACCGAGAAACTGGCGCCGGAGTTTGGCAACGCTGCCGCCGTGGAGCGGCGCGAAGCGTGGATCCGCAAGGAGCGGCGCAAGGTCACCGGTTCGCGCACCGGGCGAACCGCAGCGGTACAAATCCAGGTCGCGGACGCGACTGGCTACACCTGGCAGGTCGCCGGCCCCAAGTATTTCGAGCTGCTGGAAGGCAGCTATATCCTCTCCTTTCGGCAGCAGATGGGTGAAGTCACCATCGGTGAGCTGAAGGTCCTGGAAGACGAGCCCTAAGCCCCATGGCGTGAACTCGGTCAAAAGACGGTTCTGCCGATCCGTGGTAGCATCGCGGCTCCTCCATAAGGGCACTCTTTAGGAGTAATTCCACATGAAATCCACGGGTCAAACATTTTCTGTTGTTCTGCTTTCCCTCCTGCTCGGCGCCTGCAGCCAGTACGTTAAGCGGGACGAATTCGACGCTGCGGTAGCCGACCTTCGGGCCGCTGACCGGGCTAATCAGGAGGAGCTGGCGGTTCTCAGCACGCGCTTCGGCGAGCTCACCGAAGACCTTTCCGCCCGTTTCGAAGACTACAACGCCCGAATTCAACAGCTGTCGGGCCGACTTCGGGTCGACATGACGGCCAACTTCGCCTACGACGATGCCACTCTGCGGGATCAGGACAAGGAAGCGTTGGGCGCCTTCGCTGAGGTGATCCGAGTCCATCATCCGGACGTGATGGTGACGGTCGAAGGGTTTACCGACTCCGCCGGTTCTGCCGAGTACAACCAGTGGCTGGGTATGGAGCGAGCCAAGGCTGCGCGCCAGTTTCTGGTCACCGAAGGCGGCCTGAACTCCAGCCGGGTCCGCGCCGTCAGCTATGGTGAAGACGCGAACCGTCAGATTGCACCCGGTGAGTGGGGCGACTCAGGCTCAGCCAACCGCCGCGTTGCGCTGGTTATCGACCACGTTCCCGGCTGAAGACTATTACCTTCGCGGACCGGGCATTCGCCCGGTCCGCTGAAGCTTAACCCTCTTCCTCGAACGCAAACCCTTTTTTCTCAGCGGCTGCGCGCAGCCCAGATCTGATCGCATCGTCCAGGCCTTCTGCGTCGTCACGTTTAGCCTTTTCCTCCGCAATGAACTGCTGGCGCTGGCGGTTGAGGTCCGCAATTTCCTGCTTTAGCTGCAAACGTTTGTCCTGCTTTTCTTTCAGGTAGTCAGCACGCTGCTCTAAACTCATCTCTCGCATGGGCTCGGGCAACTCAGCCTCAGCAACCTCTTCCAGCGAGGTGCCGCCAGCGACCGCGTCCACAAGATCCCAGTTTTCCGCGCGATAAAAAGAACCGGCTTTTGCCGCCACGCGGCTGGCTGCCGCGGGAGCACTCATACCGTACGCGTTGGCGTCCTGCGCCTGCTGGTTCTTGCGCCCCTCCTCACCGCCCGCCCCAAAAGCGACGTAGGTATCGTTGAGCTGCTCGTTGAGCGACAGCAGCGTATCGTCAACCGGCGTTGCCACATTGGCTACCGCAGCCGCACTTTGATCGATGCTGGCGAAGACGCCCTCGCTGAGGGTTGCCACGTCGGCCCAGCCGCGGGCATCGCTGTCCAGCGGTCCGCCGCAGTAAATGGTGTTGACCACAATGTCGCGATCCAGGGCTGTCCTGACCGCGCTCTCGACGCTGATCAGCGGATCTTGCTCCGCCCCCTCATTGCCGGCCACAAACAGCATCCGCAGGGCGTCCACGTCACGACTCCAGTCGAGCCGCTTGACCGCCGTATCGATCGCCCGCGCGACGTATTCGTCCCCACCGTTGGTCTGAAAGGCAAACAGCGTCTGGTTGACCCGATCAAGATCGCGCGTGAAAGGCTGATCGAGCCTGACGTAGCCCTGCTCCGCCGAGTAACTCGGGCTGCCGAAGCTGATGACCGCCACCCGCAGATCCGGCTGCGGCGAGGCGCTGCCCAGGTCATTCACGATGTCCCAAAGCCGCTGGCGGGCTGAATTGAGCAGCCCGCTCATGGAGCCGCTGACATCGAGAGCAATCACCAGATCAACGGATCGAGACGTCGGATGCGTCTCGGGCGCAGCGGCGGACGTTGCCTGCGCGCCGGTCCCAACCAGCAGCCAGGCCACAAGCAAAAACCCTCGGAGGGCATGAGGGGGTCGATCGGCCGCTCGGGCCAAAGAGCAGAAACGTTTTTTCATTGAGGTACTCCACGGTTTCGGTGAACTCAGTGTGTTGCCTTCGCCGACCTAAGTTCAGACACGAGACCGTAAATCCTGCCGCCAGCGGTTTACCTGCTGTTTACCTAACGGCAATCCTGCGAGCGATGACAGGGATCACCGAGACACGGCGATTCAAACCGCTGGTCTGAAGCCCGTAGATCGTTGGTTGGGTTCTTTTTTCTCGGCATATGCATTAATTTCCAGCAAGCTTTTTCGGAGCACAAACCTTGCTGACCGCAACCTCACTCAACAAGTCCTTTGGCGATCTTCAGGCCGTCAGCGATCTGTCGCTGGCCGTCCAAAGTGGCGAAATTGTTGCGCTGCTGGGTCCGAACGGGGCCGGCAAAACCACCACGCTCCGGATGCTGATCGGATTGGCCGCCCGAGATTCAGGCAGCATCGAGTACGTGGACAGCGGCGGCCGGTCTCACGACGGTCTACCGCCCGCGGAAATCGGCTACCTGCCAGAAGAAAGAGGGCTGTACATCGATCGGCGGGTCATCGACGGCCTGGTCTACTTTGCCCGTCTGCGAGGCCGCACCAAGGCTGAGGCGCTTGAGTCCGCCCAGCATTGGCTGGAGCGGTTTGATCTGTGGGACCGCCGCGCTGACGACGTGAAAACCCTCTCCAAAGGAAACCAGCAGAAAGTCCAGTTCATATCCGCCGTGATTCACCGACCCCGGCTTGCCATTATCGACGAGCCTTTCTCGGGCTTTGACCCCATTAATCAGGAACGGATGCTGGAGTTTCTCGAGGAGCTCCGGAAGGCAGGCACGGCCATTCTTTTCAGTGCTCATCAAATGGATCTGGTGCAGCGCCTGGCCGACCGCATTCTCCTGCTATCACGCGGCCAGCTGGTCGCTGAAGGGAGCCTCAGCGAAATCCGCCAGCACGCCGGCAGCGGCAATGCGCAGACCGTGGAGGTCGAATTCGACTCCCCGCCCGAAGCCGAGCAGCTCAAGCAGGCACCGTCCAGCTGCCGCCTGGAGGGCAACACGGTCGAATTGACGGTGACTGACAACCAAACGATCAATGACGCTGTGCAGTGGCTCACGTCGCTCGGCACCATCACCGCCATGACGACCCGCGAGCCCAGTCTGCACGACATCTATCTGGATCAGCTGAAGGAGTCCACAACTTGAGCAGCCGCATGACCATCGCCCGCTGGGAGTTCTTTCGGTTCTTTAAATGGAAGTCAGAGCTCATCGGCCTGCTGGTCACGGCGCTGCTTTTCAGCGCAGGCTTTCTAGTCAAGCCGCTGATGGAATGGGTCCGAAGCACCGATCGTCAGGTACTCGAAATCAGCGACAACCTGCCGTCACCCGAGGCCTTTGGCCAGCTCTCGCTGGCGGTGGAGACGTTCGCCGACGAAACCTACGAGGACCGCGTGGATGCCCTGGCGGCGGGTGAAATCCACGGGCTGGCCCGCTGGAATCCGCAGCGCCAGGAAACGGAGCTTATGGTGATGCGCGAGCCCGGCTGGCTGGCAGAATTTGAGGCCGCGGCGGCGGGTCAGGCGCTGCCCGGGCGGCTGGCGGAGTCACCGGCAGATGAGGCTGAGCTGGGCCGGCTGCTGGCACCGTCGGAAACCGTTCTCAGCTACCATCCCGACGCCAGGCCTCCTGGTGGCAAGCTGCAAAAGCTGCTGGGCATCGCCGCTATCGCGCTGCCGATGATCGGCGTGTTTACCGCGTTCAGCTACTTCTTTGTTTCGATTACCGCAGAAAAGCAGAATCGGCTCGGAGAGCAGCTGCTGTCCGCGGTGGGTGAGAGCCAGTGGCTGGACGGAAAGCTGATTGGCCTGACCGCGCTGTGCATTAAATCGATGCTAACCATGGCGCTGCTGGGGGTTGTCGGTATCAGCGTCTACCTAAAATTGACCGGCAAAGATATCGATGCGGGTTACATCAACTGGCTGAACTGTGCCTGGGCCTTTGCCTACAGCTTTCTGGCGGTCGCCTTCTGGAGTGCCTTCATGGCGGCAGTCGCGACCACCATCAATGACCCAAACAGCTCGAGCCGGTCCAGCATCATGCTGCTGCCAGGCCTGTTTATGCTGCTGCCGGTGCTGGCGCTGGATCTACCGGATTCCCTGGGGGTGGCCGTACTGTCGATTGTGCCGGTCACCAGCACCGCCTTCATGCCCATCCGTCTGGTGCTGAGCGAGGTGCCCTTTTGGCAGCTCCTGCTGAGTGTTGCCCTGATGGTGGTCAGCATCGCTGCGATGCGGCTGGCGGCACGGCGCATCCTGAAGCTGTCGATCTTGATGTACGGCCGGGAGCCGAGTTTCAGCGAACTGTGGAAAGCCGTTAAGCTCAGCTGAGCCCAAGTTAGGGCACCGCCGCCTGCTGCTGCAGCCGACCTGCGACATCACGGTGGCTGCGGCTCATCTTCACCTCATGATCGTTTTCCAACCGGATGAAATACTCGCCGTTGGTGTGGGCGCGCAGTGATCGCACCCGATCGACGTTAACAATCGTCGAGCGGTGAACCCTTGCAAACTGTTGGTCCGGCAAGACCTTTTCGATCTTTTTCATGGTGCCACGCAGCACGTGCGTCTGGCCGGCGGCGTGGATACAAAGATAGTCTCCCGCGGCCTCGACGCAGACGATGTCGCTCATGTCGACGTAGGTCACGTCCCGGCCCTCCCGGATAGCCAGTCGCTCCGGGCTGAGGTGCGCCGGCTGCTGGCTTGGCTCGCTCTGTTTCAGCGCATCGTCCAGGGTCAGCGCCTCACCGCTGAGGTCACAGACCAGGTTTAACAGCCGGCTACGGTGGTCGCGGGCCTGCTGCTGATCGAGTGTCGCCCGGACGCGACGGAGCGCGCGGGCCAGGCGCAGATCGTCGATCGGCTTTAGCAGGTAGTCGAGCGCATTGGCCTCAAAAGCTTTTACCGCGTAGTCGGCGAAAGCCGTGACAAAAACCACCAAAGGCATATGTCGTCCCGCCATCGCCCGGAGCGTCTCAAACCCGTCGAGCCCAGGCATCTGAATATCGAGGAACACCAGGTCGGGCTGCTGTTCACGCACCGCAACCAGCGCCTCACGACCGTTGCCACACTGGCCACAGATCTGAATGTCGCTCTCGGCGGCGAGGCGAAGCTCCAGACCGCGCCGGGCCAGCTCCTCGTCGTCCACGATCAGAGTCCGGATCATCGTCAGGCTCCTTGCTTCGCAAATTCCAACGGTATGTTGATCGTCACTACCAGCCCCCGTGGGCTGTTGGGCGCGAGCGCCAGCGCCTGCTCGTCGCCATAAAGCTGCTTCAGCCGCTCACGGGTGTTCGACAGGCCCACACCGCAGGAGGCTTTGGGCGGCGCGTGTCCATTACCCAGACCCGGACCGTTGTCGGCAACCGTCATCATCAGCTGCTCCCCGTGGGCGCGGGCGGTGATCCATATTGTGCCGCCATCCTCTTCGGGCGTGACCGCGTACTTGATCGCATTTTCGATCAGCGGCTGCAGAATGAGACTCGGCACCAGCGCCTGCAGCGCGCGGGTCTCCAGTTCCTTCTTCACCTCGAGCCGGTCCCCGAACCGAACCTTCTCGATTTCCAGGTACAGGTCGAGCGCTTCGAGCTCCTGGCCGAGGTTGACTCGCTTCATCGGATCGTTGTCCAACGAGTAGCGCAGAAAATCGCTCAGACGCGTTACCGCCAGATTGGCAGTAGCGTTTTGCCTGTCAAGTACCAGAGTGGATATCGCGTTCAGCGTATTGAAAAGAAAATGCGGATTAAGCTGATATCGCAACATCTTCAGCTGCGCCTGGTGTGCCGCCGCCGTGGCGGCCAGCGTTGCCTGCGTCTGCTGCTGCAGCTGCTGGTAATACTTGATGCCAAAGTACAGACCGCTCCAGCACAGCAGCACGTAGAACGATCCCATGACGCCGCCAAACTGATTCATCCAGTCGCTCGGCTGCCAGCCGTTTTTCACCCAGGCCCAGTAGGCGCGGTTCTCTAGCGAGGTCCAGCCCATCGCGAGCACGTAACACAGCACGAGGCAGACCAGCGCAATCTGCGCCGGAGGGCGATTCCAGAGTCGATGGAAAACGAAACGGATCGGAATAGTGAGCGCAAAGCCCATGGCGGCGGTCAGCGTGATCACCGCCAGATAGGAATCCGGTTTTTCGTGCACCAGCGCGCCGAGGTAGGCAGCGAGCACGTAACCGCCCCACCCGCCGATGTTTAGCACCCAAAAAAACCGCCGCCGATCGAACAGCAGCTCAGTCAATGTCATGTTCGTGTTGTCCCAATTTAAATGTCCGGCGTCCCGGAGCCCGAGCCGTCAGGACCTTACGCCAGGCGAAAGCATTTCACGAATCAGAGAACACTTCGACCTGTTGACCCTGCCGCAGTGCCTCAGCGCCCCGCAGCGCCAGCCGATCTCCCGCCGCCAATGCGCCCCGCACAATCACCCGCTGCTGACCGGCGTCCCCCAGCTCAACAGCGACCTCTTCAACTCTCTCGAAGGGATCAATGCGCATCACGTAAGCCCCGTCGGCCCGCAGCACCACCGCATCGCGAGGTACGGTCAGCGCGGCCTGGGCGTCGAGCGCCAGCCTGACGCTGACCAGCTGCCCGGCAGCGAGCAGCGCCGGAGCCTCCGGCGGCAGATCGATCCGGACCTCGAAGGTCTGCGACAGCGGGTCAGCCGCGGGAACCACGGTGCGGACGGTCCCGGCCAACAGGCTGCCGTCGAGCCGAACCTCTGCCGCCGCCCCGGCGCTCATCCGAGGCAGATAACGCACTGGCATCGCCGCCCGAACCTCCAGATTGGCGGTATCGGTCACCGCCGCCAGCACAGCACCTACAGGAACATCCTCGCCGATCTGAAATCCATTCATGGTCACCACGCCGCTCACCGGAGCACGGGCAACGCAGCGGGTCAGCTCCTGATCGGTTTGCTGCACGCGCACCTTTGCCATCAACTCAGCGTTCTTCGCCAGATCGCGGCTGGCTCGAACCTGATCGATGCGAAGCTCGGATATCAGCCCCGGCATCTTTTCGAGTCTGGCGAGTTCCTGGCTGAACGCGCTGAAGTTGATCTCCTCCCGCTGGGCTGCCAAAGCCTGCTCCTCCCGGCGTAGCTCCATAGCGCTGCAGTCGAAGCGCGCCAGCACGCCGTTGCGTTCGACCCGATCACCCGGCTGCGCGATGAAGGTCAACCGGCCGGCAATTCCCGCCGTCACCTGCCCCCCATAACGATTAAAGACCGTTCCCGCACTCGGCACCGACGGCCGCACCGCCTCATGTCTCACCTCGGTGCTGGTCACCAGGACCGGAGCCTCATCCGACGGCTGACCGACGGCCAAACCCTCGGTTGCACCCAGCGTCAGCGCCGCGGCGAACAGCCCTGGAACAAACCACAGGCCAGGCCGGCGGCGTTCAGCTTCGATCGTTGATGGGGTCATGACAGTCTCCTCAGGACACTCTGGGACAAAACAACGGTGGGTTGGCGTACCGTTTTGCTGGCTTCGCCAACACGCAAAATGGCGGGCAAGAGGATGAGCGTAAACACCGAGCTCAACGACATGCCCCCGACAATCACGGTGGCCAGCCCGCGATAGATTTCACTGCCAGCGCCGGGAATGAGCATCAGCGGCAGCATGCCGAAGACCGAGGTCAGCGTGCTCATAAAAATCGGCCGTGCACGAATCCTCACCGCTTGGGCCACGGCCTCGTCGAGCGGCTGACCGCCTCGTTGACCCGCCCGAGTCTGGTGAACCAGCAAAATGGCGTTATTGACCACCAGGCCCAGCACGATAATCAAGCCAACCATCGTCAGGAGCTCCAGCGCCTGATACGTAAACAGGTTGAGGACGCGTAAGCCGGCGATACCGCCGGCCATGGCAAGCGGCATAATCAGCAGCACCATCAGGCTGTCTCTGATCGAACGGAACATGGCCGCCATGATCAGCGACAAAATCAGCAGCGCGACGACGAAGTTTCCTGCCATTTTGGCGACCGCCGCACTCAGGTCGTCAGCCGTACCCCGAAAATAGAGTTCAGCATCCGCCGGCAGCGATGCCCGCAGCACGGGCTCCAGCTCCCGTTTCAGAATAGAGAGCGCCTCCTCGAGCGTCATGGTTTCCGGCGGCAGCACCTGCAGCGTGACGGTTCTTTGTCCATCAACCCGCCGGAGACGGGTTGGTCCAACTCGCCGGGTGAGGGGGGCCAGCTCCCCCATCACCTGTACGCCGGAAGTTGGGGTGGACATCGGGAGCGCGGCCAGCTCCTCCGGGGTCTCCCAGCCGCCCCCCCACAGGATGACATCCAGCCCCTGATTACCGTCAAAGTAACGACCGGTATAAAGACCGCCCGTGAACGCGCGGATCGTATCGCCGACGTCGCTCCGGTCCAGCCCCGCCTGGCTGATGCGCAGGTCATCGGGCGACAGCTGGAGCTCAGGCTTGGAGAGCACCACGCCGGGCATGGCCCTCACGGACCAGCCAGGCAGCGTCCCTTCGATCAGTGATAACCCGCTACCGGCCGCCGCCATAAGGGGCGCCAGCTCAGGGCCTTGTAAATCAACATTGATATTTCGCCCGCCGGATACACCGACGTTGAGCAAGGATGCTCGAGAGACAAAAGGTTTAACGCCCGGCAGGCCGGTGAGGACCTCGTCACGCAACAGATCGATTAGCGCGGGGGCCTTTCGCGGGTCGTTCGGGTAGATATAGAGGCCGGTTGAATCCGTGCCGTAGGAATAAAGATTGTACCCGCGGATACCCGGGCTGGCGTCACCGTCAACGTGGGGCTGTAGCCGCGCGATCACTTCCTGAACGAGTTCGTTTTCGATCGTGCTGAGCGGAATTCCCTCAGGCATGGAAAACGACACCTCGACGCCGTCCGAATCCGCCTGCGGCAGAAAATCGAGCCGTGGCAGCAGCAGCCAGGTGCCGGCCACCGGCGTGATGATCAGCGCTGCAATCCAGACGGTGCGGCGGACCGGGGTGGCGGTCATGCTCATTACCCGTCGGCTGATCTGATCCCAGACGTTCGCCATGGGATCCTCGGTCGTTTCCTCGGCCAGCAGCCGTCGCCCGGCCGCCGGCAGCAGCGTGACGGCGGCCACCGCCGAAGCCGCAACCGCCACCGAAAGCGTTACCGCAAGATCGGTGAACAGCTGACCCTCGATGCCCTGCATAAAAACGATCGGCAGAAAGATCGCCACTGAAGTAACGGTTGAGGTGAACAGGGCGCCGACCACCTGGGATGGACCCCGGCGGCTTGCTTCGGGCAGCGACATGCCACCCTGACGGAGGCGGACAATGTTTTCCTGCACGATAATGGCCGCGTCCAGGACGAGCCCCACGGCGAACGCAAGTCCCGCCAGGGAAATCACGTTGATACTGCGCCCCAGCAGCTTAAGCGCAATAAATGCGGCCGCCAGCGAAAAGGGTATGGTCAGCGCGATGAGCGCGGTGGCGCCGAACCGGCGAAGAAACAGCCAAAGCACTCCGAGAGCGAGCAGCACGCCGAGCAGCAGGTTTGTGTTTACCAGCGACAGCGCCCGACGGATATGAACCGACGCGTCGAAGCTCAACACCAACGTTAAATCCCGCTCCGCCAGTGGACCCGCATTGAGTTCATCGATCGTCTCGTTAATCCGATCGAGCACCGCAACCGAGTTGGCGCCATAGCGGCCCTGCAGACGGACGTAGTACGCGGGGTAGCCCGTGCGGTACATAAACCCGGTGCGGGGGTATAACACCTCCCTTACCTCGGCGATGTCCCGCAGATAAACCGGATTACCCCCCCTTCGAGCAACCACCAGTTCACCCCACTGGTCACGATCGAAACTGCCCAGGAACCGCACCGTGTACTGGCGGCGCCCGACGCTCGCCAGGCCGCCGGTGCTGTTGACTGCGCGACTCAGGGTGTCGGCGATTTCGCCGACCGCCAGGCCCTGCGAAGCCGTTCGGTAGGGGTCGAACGTAACCAGCAGCATCGGCTCGCGCTCGCTGGTCAGATCGACTCGCGCGATCCCCTCGATGTTGCGCAGTGCCGGTGCCACAACCGAGTCCACCAGGTCTTGATAGCGCGTGACGTCGATACCGGGCGAAGGGTCTTTCGGATGCAGCAGCAGCGTCGCCAGCGGGTTTGTCCAGCCTCCCACCTGAATCGAGGGTTCCTGCGCGTCGATGGGCAGCGTGTCGGCGTTGTTCAGCGCGCCGAGCACGTCGACCATGGCCTGCTGCAGGTCGACGTTCAGATCGAACTGCAGCTGGATGTTGCCGCTGCCGGCACGCACGTTGCTGGTCATCGCGACCACGCCAGGCACGTTGCGCAGGGCGGTTTCCTGAGGCTGGATGATGCTGGCCTCAACCTCCTGCGGCGCCGCCGAGCGCCAGCCCGTGTTGATGTTGATCTGAGGGTATTCCAGATTGGGCAGCATCTGGATGGGCAGAGACCAGACCGCCAGCGCGCCAAACAGCAGGGCCAGCACGCCAGCCGCCGCGAGCGCCGCTGGATTAGCGCTCGACCATCGAATCAATGACACGGCACCATCCTCGCAAACGAAGTCGAGCCTTATCCTGCGGTGTCGGGTAATGAATTGGCAGGCGATTGCGCCCAGTGGTTGAGCTGCTGCGGCGGCCTGAGACCGGCGGACCCTCTGGGTGCTGAGCTCAGCAGGTAAAGCTGGATCCGGCCTTGAGCGCCGGCCACCGATCCTGGTTGGCCGCAGGACTGATCGCCAGCAGGCCTTTTTGAATCTGGCCCGCATCCAGCGGCTTGAAGTACAGATATCCCTGGTGATTGACGCAGTGATTGTCGCGCAGGAACTGTGCCTGCTGCTCGGTTTCCACGCCCTCAGCCACGAGCTCCAGACCCATGCTAGCCGCCATGCCGATCGTGGCCACGATAATCGTCTCGTCGTCAGGGTTGACGCCGATTCCCCAGATAAATGATCGGTC
>JBCDKA010000101.1:0-14867 GCA_038747195.1 Pseudomonadota bacterium | reverse complement strand
GGTCTTGCGTCCGAGCTGCTCCAGCAGCGTCCGGATCATCCGGGGGCAAACCACTGCCTGGCGGTCGTTTGTCGCAAGACCGGTCGGCTCGCGGACGCGGCGCGGTATGCCGCCGCCGCGGTGCAAAGCGAGCCGACGGTCGAACACTGGCTCACGCTGGGAGACGTATTGGCGGAGCTCGATCCTCAGCGGGGTATCGGGGCCCTGAAGCAGGCTGTTACTGCCCACCCACAGGCGTCCGAGCTCTACCGCCAGCTGGGGATTGCGCAGCTGCGGGCAGGCCAGGCGAACGAGGGGCTCACCGCGCTTGATCAGGCGCTGTCGCTGGATCCCGCCGACCAGCGAAGCATCGCACACCGCGCGGTGGCCATGATGCTGACTGGACGCGTTGAGGAAGCGGCCGCCTGGCTGGGGCAGCCAGCCTACATTCGGCAGGTGACGCTGGCGTGCCCGCCGGCGTTCGCGGATCTGGCGGCGTTCAACACAGCGCTTGCCAACGACATTGCCCGGCACTCGAGAATGCGGTGGGAGCCGGTGGGGCTAGCGGCTCGCAACGGGGGCCTCACCGATGACCTGACCGCTGATCAGACGCCGGCGATTCAGGGGTTTGAAGCCAGTCTCAGGGCCGCGATCAGCGATATGATCGCTTGCCGACCCCGGGTTGCGCCGTTTGAGGCGGCGTTTCCCGGCGAGCCTTTTCGGCTCAACATCTGGGCCACGCTCGTTCACGCCGGCGGCAACATCGATACCCACATTCATGAGGACTCGTGGCTGTCGGGTGCGTACTACGTGCAGCTGCCGCCGGGCACCGGCACTGAGGGGGCCATCGAATTCGGGCGCCCGCACGCAGATCTGCCGCAGCTCCCGGAGAGTGAACCTCATGTGATCCAACCACGGGAAGGGCAGCTGCTGCTGTTTCCGAGCTACCTGTTCCACCGAACGTTGCCGCATCAGCACGACACGTCGCGCATCAGCGTTTCTTTCGACGTCTCGCCGGCCTTATAGTACGGCGCATGACGGCGATACCCTCCAACAATGCGACCGGGGAGCTGGTCCAAGCGCGGGAGCTCGTGTCGCAAGAGGCCTACGGCAGCGAGGGGTTTGAGCGTGGCGTCCAGATCCTCATGCGGCGCGCCGAAGCAGACGACGTGGAAGCGCAGCTGCTGCTGGGCCACCTGTGTTGTCAGTTTCCCGGCCTGCCCGACGCACCCAATCGCGCGCTGGACCTCTATCGTGCTGCCGCCGAGCGCGGTCACCCCGAGGCGCTGATGCGCCTGACCGACCTGGCGATGTTTGGCTATGGCCACCAGCGAGATGACGAAGCAGCGTTTCGCTATCTCAGCCAGCTGGCAGAGGCGGGCTACGCCACCGCCTTGTGCCAGCTCGCGCTGCTGCAGGCTTCGGGTATCGGGTGCGCCGTGGACGAAGCGGCTGCGGTCACGCTGATTCTGCGGGCCGCGGCCCAGGGCGAAACGCTGGCCTTTGCGCTGCTCGCCGAGCGCTATCTGGACGGCCGAGGTGTCGCGCGGCGCCCCGACCTCGCGTGGGCCTGGCTTGACCTGGCATGCCGGCGTCACTTTCCGGCCAGCGACCGTCGCCGCAGGCAGCTTAGCGTGGTCCTGACCGACGCCGATCAAAGCGCCGGGGATGACGCCGCAAAAAAGTTGATGGACAACATCCGTGGCCTGGGGCCTGCGGCCGCCGCGATCGCGCTGCCTGAGAGTGATCCTGGCTTCGCGCAGCGGTTTGCCCAGGTGGTGGCTGACAACTTTATGCAGCTGTCCGACGGTGATCTCTCGCTGGACCCGGCCGTCCGAGGAGAGGGAGTGAGTCCGCCGGCCGGGGCGAGCGTGTTCGCTGAGCCGGTGAGCTGGGAGCCGCGCGTGTTTCGGGTTAGGCGTTTCGCCGATTCCCAGGAGCGCCTCTTTCTGCTGGCCGCCGCAGCGGGATCGCTGGTCAGCACGCGGGATTCGACCGCCGCTGACGGCGGTGGCGAGGTGGACCCGTTCGATGGCGACTGTGCCGTTTTTGCCCCCCACTTGGTCACGCCGATCGTGCGAATTATTCAGCGACGGTGGGCAGCGCTGCTGCACATCCATGAACAGCACTTCGAGCCGATGTCCGTCCTGCGTTACGGCGAAGGTCACGAGTACAGCCCTCACGTGGATTACTTTGACTCCCGAAGGATGGCGGCCCACCGCAGCGTCGGCGATCTCGGTGGTCAGCGGCTGATCACTGGGCTGGTGTATCTGGTGACTCCCGATGGCGGCGGCGAAACGGAATACTGCGTTGCGGGTCCGCGGGTGGACGGGGCTGACGGTGACGCGGTGTTTCACTTTAATTCCGGCGTTGACGGTCTGCCCGACCCATTGTCCCTACACCAGGGGCGTCCGATTACCGGGGGCGAAAAATGGCTGTCCCGGACTGCGGTCAGAGAAAACAACCTCTATCTAAACCGGGAAACCGTGCTGTGAATCGACGGCTGACGGAATTGGTGCGGGTTTACGACAACGCGCTCCCGGGGGACTTTTGCGATCAAACGGTGCGGGCCTTCGATCGTGCGACGGGCGCGATGCAGCGCGAAGACGGTGTGCGGCAGTTCGATGAGCTGGTGATCGACGGCAGTCCCGAGTGGGCCTACAGCAATCTGCAGCTGGAGCAGGCCAAGGAGCAAGCGCTGAGCCGATACTGTGCGGAGGTCCCCGGTCGCTATCCCGACGAGCGCGATTACGAGGCATTCCGGATTAAGCGCTATGTTGCGGGGCGCGAAGATCAGTTTCGAGAACACGTCGACGCGTATGACCGGGTCTCGGGGCTGCGTTATCTCGTCTGTTTCTGGTACCTGAACGACGTGGACGAGGGCGGTGAAACCCTATTCACGGAGCTGGATCTGAAAGTTCGGGCCCGTCGCGGGCGGCTCATCATGTTTCCGCCTTACTGGATGTATGCACACGCGGGGCTGGCGCCGCGCAGCGGCGACAAATATATCCTCAGCACCTATTTTCTTTACTGCTGAAACGCTGAGCGGCGGCGCAGCGTGGATGAATCGCAAGCGCTTGCGCTCAGGGGTCCGGCTTCACCGGTTCGAGCTTAAATGCGAGCGTATAACGCGGCTGGGTGCAGATGCGGTTCGGCGGTCTGCCGCAGTGGCGGAGCTCGCCGTCGAATAACACCAGGCGCCCAGGCCTCGGGCTCGCGACAAACTCTGCGTCACCCTCGGCGTTGAAAAACAGCGTTTCTCCGCCCCACTCGACGTCCCAGCGATCGGTGACAAACCACAGGGCCGTCAATTCACCCGCGCCCGGCATACAGTCGGTGTGGGTAAAAAGCATGTCGCCGTAGCCCGCGTAGTTGGTGTAGGCCCGATAGACGGCATAGTCGCCGCCCATGTAGCGAGAGGCGACTTCGGTGGCGGCAAAAAAGGGCAGATTCCGCGCCGACTCGATGGTCATGTTGTTAGCCCAGTGTCGGTACTCCGCCGTATCGGGCCTGGCGATTTCGTTGTGTTGAAACGGGCTGGTGTCCAGGATTTCTTTGATGCGGCTGACAATCGGCAGCGGCACCAGGTCATCAAAAACGGCGATTCGCAGTCCGTCGACGGTGGCGCTGCGCCGCGGGGTTGGAACGATCGGCGGTGTTTTGTCACTCATGGCGGAAGGGTCGATCTCGAAACCATAGGGTTGCCAGCCACTTCTCACCGTCGACCACCGGTGCACTGGCGTGCAGGCTGTTGCGGTCAATGCTGCCGTCGCTGAGCGTGTTGCGGAAAAAAACCGCCGTTCCGGCCACCGGCTTCACCCGGGACTGGAAACGCGGAAACTCGGTTTCGCCGCCGGCCTGCGGTGTGCTCAGGTAGCTGAAGGTGGTGGCGACACGCTGCCCGCGGCGGCTGATCTCCTCGCCGGCCTCCCCGGACTCCGGATCGATGTAGTCGAAGTGTTCCCGATACTCCTGTCCGGCGGTGTAGCGCAGCATCGCAAAAGGCTCCGCGTGGTCAAAGGGGAAACCGGCCTGCAGCGCCAGCCGCTCCTTGACGCGGGTAATCACGATGTCTTCCTGTGCGGGATGAAAACTCCAACCGTAGCTGGTTCGGGTGGTGTCGAGCACGGATTCGCCGGTGACCGGATGAACCGTGTGGGAGGGCAACAGATCGGGGCGGGCCGTCTCGATCAGGTACCCACACTCCAGTGGCGTCAGCAGTTCAGGGTAGACGCGAAGCGAAAACGCGGGGTCGGGCACCTGCGGTGTGGCCAGCGCGGCTGGCTCAAGCGACAGCGCTTCCAGGGATTCCCAGCGGCGTGCGGCAGCCTCAGCCGGTGGTGCTTGACCGAGCAATGCGCGCGCGCGCGCGTCTCCACCGGCGGCAGAGCTGGCCAGCAGCTCAGCGCCGAGTTCCGCTGCCCCGGCCTGATCAACGATGAGGGCATAGTTCAGCAGAGCCGCCGGAAGCCCGCTGCGTGCCGCCTCGGTGAGCAGCGAGGCAGCTGCCCCCGTGTCTCGGCTCAGGCCCTGGCCGCGGTACAGTGCGCTGGCCAGCTCAAACTGGCCGTTTGGATCTCCTGCCTCTGCCGCGCGCCGAAAGGCATCGAGCGCGTCAGCGGTATTGGCCGCGATGCCTAGCCCCAGGAGGCTTTGGCGGCCCAGTTCGACCCGGGCTTCGTGGTAGCCGTTCCGCGCGGCCCGGCCCAGCCATCGACGGCTGCGGCCGTAGTCGGCCTCATCTGCGTAATGACGGCCCAACGCAAATTGCTGGGCCGGATCGCCCGAATTGGCCGCCTGCCACAGCGCCTCAAAGTCACTCACGGGTGCGCGGCTCCAGCGGCGTGTTTTTCGGCTTCGACGTTTTTGATCCAGGCGTTAAACGCCACCACAATTCGCTCGCCGGTCCCCGTAAACGGAGCCACGTCGTGCATGAGGAAGGAGGGGAAGATCACCAGCTGCCCGGCCTTGGCCGGGAAGGTCAGAACGCCCGGTGCCCAGGGCTCGACCCAGGTATTGTTGCCCGCGTCCATATACATATTGATCGAGTTGCGCGGGTCATGAAATCGCAGCGTGCCGCTGTCGGGGTTATCCGGGTCCTGGCCGCCGGCGTCCACGCAGTAAACGCCCGACCAGGACGCCATGGGGTGGTTGTGGCTGCCCATGTAGCCGCCGGCGCGGGTGATGTGAAACCACGCGTGATTGAAGATTTTCAGGGGGCTTAGATCTACGGTGCCGTTGACCTGCCTAAGCGCCTGGCCGAGCTGCGCGAAACAAAACTGCTTGAGATGCTGGACGCACGGCTCGGGCCAGTTGAATACGGTGAAGACGCTCTCGAACGTGTTGACCTTCAGGGTGGGTACCGGGTATTCCTCGGTGAAGTCGCTCCCGCGAGCTTCCCGATCAAGAAACAGGGCACGCAGCTCGCGATTGAGCGCTTCGCAGTTGGGCATTTGCACCACCAAAAACGGGCAGGCAAAAGCGGGTCGGACGACGTCGTTCATGGCGTCATGGTTACGAGCCGGCCATCAAATTGCAACAGGGAAAGCGGGATTATTCAGCTAGCGATGCGAACGCTGGCGGCGCTCGGTGGCCGGCGAAGAATCGAGGAGAGGCTGGAGCCGGTTACAGGTCCTGGCGATAGCGAACGTAAGGGACGCGACCGAAGAAATTCTCCAGCTCTGCGTCGCTTAGGCCGTTGCTGGCCGGGGCCGGGTTATTCAGGACGTTGCGGGCGCCGACGCTCAAGCTTGCGTTCCACGGCGTGCGCCAGGCGAAGCTGACGTCGAACGATGTCCAGCCAGCGGTTTGTTCACTACCGTTGACGACGTCGAGGTAGCGGCTGGTCAGGTCGCCGCGGAAGGTGCCTTTCTGCCAACCCAACCCGAACGCCGCAGCGTTGAGCGGCGTTTCCGTTTGTGCCGCGCCGAGCGAGTATTCAAAATCGGCCAGGCGGGAAACCTGTAGTCCCAGCTCCAGATCACCCCAGTTCCCGGCGCTGATGTCGCAGGTCAGGCTGATATCGACAGCCTCGGTGCTGCCGAGATTCAGGCCGCTTCCGGCGGTGCTGAACCACACCGGCGTGATGTTGGTCGGGAGCTGGCTGTCGCTGCTGAAGTAGTCGACGTTGAGATTGAGCGCCCGGCTCACCTGCCAGCTTGCGCCCAGCGCGTAGGCCTGGAGCGAGGATTCTGACGCGTTGGCGCTGACCGCCGGCGCACAGTTATCCGCTTCGGCACACAGCAGCATGCGGCTGCCGTCGGTTTGCTGATAGCCCGCGCGAAGCGACAACGAGTCGACAGGCCGCCAGATGCCCTGAGTCTGAGCCACCGGCGCCCCGGGTGTCGCTGGAACGGCTACCTGAAGTTCGAGGCGCCGTCCAACGGCGATGCCGAGCGAGCCGGGAACGGGCAGGGGCTGGTTGGACTGCGGGTGGTCGATCGCGTAAATCATGGGCTGGCCAGCGGCTGGGGTTCCGGGCTGTAGCAGCATTTTTTCACTGCTCGGCGCCGGTTGGCCCGACTGCGCGAAAACGGAGCCACAGCAAATCGAGCCCGCGACAAGAAGCGCGGCCGCTCGCAGGCCAGTTTTCGTTGAGTTACCGGTCAGCAACATGATTCGCGTCTTCCGAATCCCTTCCTTCCATTAGTCAGATCTGTCCGTTGCCTCAAAGTTCCTGCAGCTTCCCAGCAGGTGATGAGCTCCCGCGCAACGCAGACGGTCCTTCACGCCCTTAGAATAGCAGACGTCGCCTGCTGGCGACACCTGAGGAGGGTTGCGCTGGGCGCTGTTTTAGTGACGTTCGTCACGATTTCCCGCTCTTTTCCACCGATTTTGGCTTCAGCGCCAGGCTTGAGCTGCCGATTTACGAGAATGTCAGACCAGCTGAGCCCCCCCTGCGACCAATGGAGCGAGCGGGCTGTAACCAAATGGCGGGTCGGTGCGTCTAACAGAACAGAAGCGGCAAACATTGACTTGAAGCCGCAGCTAAGGAATGAAAAAAGGGAGTCGAAGATGAGCGTGAAGTCGGTTTTGTCGTTAACAGCTAGAGCTGCAGTGTTGGCCACTCTGACCACCGGTACGATGGCCGCGGGCCTGACGGTTACGACCTACACCATGGCGAAGGCGAACGAAATCATGTTCGAACGCCCCGCTGCCGTTCCGACCGCGCCGCTCAAGGCTGACGACCCGGCCTGCGTCTAGCGCGCGGTTGCCGCGGGGCAGCTCCGCCGGTCGTTAAGCGAACAGCAGTTTGAGATCGACCGGGTCGAACGAGTAGCGCTCGTTGCAGAACTCGCAATCAACCGTCACCACCTCGTCACCGCCTAACTCCTTTTCCAGCGCTTCCTCACCGAGCGCCATCAACACCTCCGCAACCCGCTCCCGCGAACACGGGCAGCGAAAGCACAGCCGTTTCTGAGGTTCCCAGGCCAGCGTTTCCTCGGCAAACAGCCGGCCGGCGAGCGTTTCGGACCGCAGACCGAGAAGCTCCTCGGCCGTGACCGTTTCCGCCAGGTGCACCACCCGGTTCCAGCCGTCGGGATCCTCCGGGTTTCGGCCCGGCAGGCGCTGCACGATGAGTCCCGCCGCGCGATCGTTGTCAGCCGCCAGCCAGAGGCGCGTATCGAGCTGCTCGGAGTGAGTGAAATAGCCGGTCAGCGCCTCGGCCAGGGTATCGCCCTTCAGTTCAACGATGCCCTGATACCGCTCAGCCCGCGCGTTTTCGATAGTGATTGTGAGCAGGCTGTCCCGGTCAACGTCCGCCAGGGTCCAGTCGTCGCTGAGGCTGTCGTCGCAGCTCAGCACGCCCCGCTGGCCGCCTTCGCTGGTGCACTCGGCCATCAGCAGCTTGAGGTTCTTACCCCCCTGGAGCTGCACGCTGACCCGGCCGTCCACCTTGATTCGGCTGGCCATGAGGGCGGAGGCGGCGAGCGCTTCCCCCAACAGCTGCTGGGCGGGCAGCGGCGCCAGGTTTCGCAGCCGGACCGATTGCCAGGTCTCGTCGAGACTGACAAAAGCGCCACGGACCGCCAGACCGTGCATCGCAAAACGGCGCAAGGCATCAAAATCGTTGCGGGTCATCGAAACTGCCAGGGTCGACCGGGCGTAGCGCTGAGCCATCCGTTCTGTTCGACGTCGAAGCTCATACCGCCGCTATGCTGCACCTCACCGCTGATCTCGAGCGGCAGCTGGCTTCGGCGGCCCTCCGTCAGCGGCGCGAGCCGACCGGCGACCGATGCCGGCAGCCTGCCGGACACGCTGAGCAGCTCCTCGCCGAGCGCCGGCAGAACGCCGGTAAATTCCGGGGCGAGCGGTGGCAGGGTCTCGCCGTCGATGGTCAGCTCGAGTCTCACCCGGTCGACCGTCATCGAGCGAGCGGCAGGATTGCTCAGGCGCAGATCGACATCAAAGCGGCGCTGATCCTCAACCACCAGAGACACGAGCTTCACTCTCGGTGGTTCCAGCTTCGGCGCGCGGCTGCCGCAGGCAGCGAGCGTGGCGATCAGGCCGGCAAGCAGCAGCAAGCCGTACGTTCTTATCATTGTGCGGTCCACAAACGTTGTCCCATCGTGTTCGATTCAGGTGTGGTGTGAGTACCTTGGATCCAGACGATCCTGGAGGTCGTCGGTGATCACATTCAGTGCGGTAACCAGCAACACCAGCGAGCCGGAGGCTACCACGAAACCCGTGAAGTGCCCGGCAAGAATGTCCTGACTGGACTCGGCAATCATCTGCCCCCAGCTGATCCCCCGGCCGTCCCCCAGGCCAAGAAAACTCAGCACCACCTCCGACTTAACGGCCGCGACAAACGTGATGGTGCCCTGAATCAGGAGCAGGTGCGCGGCGTTCGGCGCCACGTGGCGCGTCAGGATTTTCCAGTCCGCAACACCCTGGGTCATCGCGGCCAGGACAAATCCGGTTTCTCGCAGTTTCAGCGTTTCGGCCCGCACGAGCCTGGCCGTGCCGGTCCAGAACGCGAGCGTCAGCGCCAGGACAATCGTTCCTGGAGCCCCTTGCGCAGCGTAGGCGAGGGCACCGACGAGCAGGTAGAAAGGCACCGCATCCAGGACCGCCAGCAGCCAGGACACCAGATGATCGGGCCAGCGGCGGTGGTAGTACCCGGCGAGGATTCCGAGCGCCCCGCCGAGCGCGGTGGCCAGCAACGCAACGGCCAGGCCCGTCTCGAAGGCGGTAGCGGCACCCGCGGAGGCTCTGGCAGCGATGTCCTGGCCGATGGCGTTGGTTCCCAGCCAGTGCTCAACGGAAGCCGGGCCGTGCAGGAGGCCGGTGGTCCTGGTGGCGGCGTCGCCCCAGAGCCCAAGCCAGCTGGACACGCCAACGAGCACAAAGAAGCTCAAGAGGACCAGCGCCGAGCGGGTGAGGAGTCGGCCCTGCCGCCACAGAGACGGCGGAGCCGAGCGCAGGTCGACGGCAAAGGCTGGTTCAGAATTCATGCGGTCAGCCTGGGGTCGATGGCTCGATACAGGCGGTCGGTGACCACCATAATGATCGCCATCAGCACCGACGAGAGGCCGAGTACCGCCTTCAGCACCGGCTGGTCACCGTTGGTGATGGCGTCGAAGGTGATCTTGCCGACACCGGGAATGCCAAAGTAACTCTCCAGCAGCAGACTGCCGCCGACGAGCAGCGAGGGGATGGAATACATCAACCGCGTGACAATCGGCAGCGCAGCGTTGGGCAACACCGCAACCGCAAGCAGACGCCACCGAGCATAGCCCAGCATGCGGCAGGTGCGAACGTGTTCTCGCTCGAGCTCTTCGACGAGCACCGCGCGGTAAAACCGCACGTTGTAACCAGAGGCCACAAACAGAATGACCAATGTCGGCACCGCAACATGGCTGAGCCATTGGCCCAGCGAAGCCATCGACCAGCCCCGCGCGGGGAACCAGCCGAATCCGTAG
This sequence comes from Pseudomonadota bacterium, assembly GCA_038747195.1. Lineage (GTDB taxonomy): Bacteria > Pseudomonadota > Gammaproteobacteria > Xanthomonadales > SZUA-38 > JANQOZ01. The sequence continues at coordinate 4,965 of JBCDKA010000101.1, read as the reverse complement.
CGCGACGCAAACAGTACCTGGAAGGTCATCATCACCACGACGAAGCTGATGCTCATCCCGAGCACGGCGCAGCCGTTGATCAGCCGATCAGGCCAGCGGTTGCGATTGAGAGCGGCGACGCTCGCCAGCAAGAGGGCCAGGAGATGACCCAGCACGAAGCCCGGCAGCAGCAGCGCGAGCGAGTTGGGAATGGTGCGCGCGAGCATGCTCGTGACCGGTTCACCGGTGCTGTCTGATCGACCGAGATTCAGTGTGAACAGATCTTTGAGATAATAGACGTACTGAACGACGACGGGCCGGTCGTCGTAAAGCTGCCGGCGCAGCTGCTCCACTTCTTCGGCGGTCGGGTTTCGACCCGCCAGTTCAAGGGCCCGGTCCGGCCCGAAGCTGACCATCAGCACAAAGCCCAGCGCGGTCACTCCGAGCAGCACCGGGAGGATCCGAATGGCGATTAAATTGAACATGGCAGTGGGTCACGGTACCCGCCGTCTGCGGCCTGGGCAAGCGTCTTTGTCATGGTTTCGTGAATAGAAAGTGAACATGTTCAGCACTTCAAATAGCACCATATTTCAGGCAATATTGACCGGTTGCCAGAAGTAAAAAACTATGATCGAAACGATACAGCTTCCCCCACGCGACGCCTGCGGATTTGGCCTGATAGCACAGGTCGACGGCACGCCCAGTCACTGGATCGTCAAGACCGGCATCAGCGCGCTCGCCTGCCTGACCCACCGCGGGGCCGTGGCCTCGGATGGCCTGTCCGGCGACGGCTGCGGCATCCTGATGCAGTTCCCGAAAAAGTTCCTTGCGCGGGTAGGCGAGGAGGCTGGACTGCGGCTCAGCAAGGATTTTGCGGCTGGGATGGTATTCATGCATCCGGAGCCGCATATCCGCGCCCGCAGCAAGAAGCTGCTGGAAGAGGCGCTGGCGCAGGTGTCACTGGGCATTGCCGGCTGGCGCGAAGTCCCGATCGACGAAACCGCCATCGGTCCTCAGGCACAGCGTTGCCTGCCGCGCATCGAGCAGGTGTTCGTGAACGCGCCTCCGGGCTGGAACGCGAAAGATCTCGAGCGACAGCTGTTTGTCGCCCGCCACCGTGCTGGTGAGGCGAACCTGCGCTTCCCCGATCCCGATCCGTTCTGGTACGTGGCCAGCCTGTCCAACCTCGTCATGGTTTATAAAGGCCTGATCTGCCCCGACGGTTTGGCGCACTTCTACCCCGATCTCAAGGATCCGGGCCTCGAGTCGGCGATCTGTGTCTTCCACCAGCGCTTTTCGACCAACACGCTGCCCAACTGGAAATATGCTCAGCCCTTTCGATACCTGGCGCACAACGGCGAAATCAACAGCATTGCTGCCAATCGAAGCTGGGCGGCAACTCGGGCCGCGAAGCTGCGCACGCCGCTGCTCCCGGCGCTCGAAAGCTTTGAGTTTCTGGTCAACCAGTCAGGTTCTGACTCGTCCTCGCTGGACAACATGCTCGAGGTGCTACTGGCCGGCGGTATGGACGTCTTCCGTGCGATGCGTCTGCTCATGCCCCCGGCGTGGGAAAACCGCCAGGACATGGATCCGGATCTGCGGGCCTTTTTTGAATTCAACTCGACCCACATGGAGCCGTGGGACGGCCCGGCGGGTATCGTGATGACCGATGGTCAGGTGGCCACCTGTGCACTGGACCGAAACGGCCTGCGGCCGGCGCGTTACGTGCTAACCAAAAACGGCGTTCTCACGATTGCGTCGGAGGTCGGCGTTTGGGATTACCAGCCGGAGGACGTCCTAGAGAAGGGTCGCCTCGGCCCGGGCGAAATGCTGGCTGTCGACATCCGGGCGCAGCGCGTCTGGCAGCCTACCGCGATCGACGACAACCTGAAGTCGCGGCATCCCTACGCCGAATGGCTCACGGAAAACGTCATCGAGATCAACAACAATGACGAGCAGGAAATGGCGGCCGCTGAGAGGTTCATGCGCACCGATTTTGAGCGCCTGCCCACCTTCGAGAAGCTGTTCGGCCTGACGCTCGAGGAAAAGAACCAGATCATCAAGCCGCTTGCGGAAAGCTCCGCGGAAGCGGTTGGGTCGATGGGCGACGATACGCCGGTGGCGGTGCTGTCCCGGCAGGTTCGCAGCGTGTACGACTTTTTCCGGCAGCAGTTTGCGCAGGTGACCAACCCACCGATCGATCCGTTGCGTGAGGCGAGCGCCATGTCGCTGCAGACCAACATCGGCCGCGACCACAACGTCTTTCACGAGACGACCACCCACGCACACCGCGCGCACCTGCCCTGGCCCGTCTTGAACTACGTCAAGTATCAACAGCTGCTCGAGCTCGATCAGGACTACTTCCGCAATCGTCGCCTGTCGCTGAACGTGGATCGGGAGGCGCAGTGGGATTCGGCGATCCGCCGTCTGTGTGATCAGTGTGTTGAGGCCGTTCGCGACGGCGTTGTCGTCTTGGTGCTGACCGACCGCGACATCGATCCGCGGCGGGTGCCGCTGCCCGCCCCGCTGGCGGTCGGCGCGGTGCACCAGGCGCTGATCGCCGCCAAGCTGCGCTGCGATTGCGCCATCGTGGTGGAAACCGGCAGCGCGCGCGACCCGCACCACTTCGCGGTGCTGATCGGACTGGGCGCAACCGCCATCTATCCGTATCTCGCCTATCAGGTGCTCAATGAGCTCCACGCTGAGGGGCGGCTTAAGGGCGATCCGCTGCAGCTACGTAAACAGTATCGGCGCGGCATCCGCAAAGGGCTGCTGAAAATTCTCAGCAAGATGGGGATCTCCACCATCGCGAGCTACCGCGGCGCCCAGCTGTTTGAGGCGCTGGGCCTGGATCGCAGCATCGTCGACCTTTGCTGCCCGGGTGCCCCGACGCGGATCGGCGGTGCTCGCTTCGAGGATTTGAAGGCGGACCAGGAACTGCTGGCAACCGCCGCGTGGTCACGCCAGCGTCAGCGTCGTGGTGGCCTGCTGCGGTATGTACACGGCGCGGAGTTCCACGCCTACAACCCGGATGTGGTCACCACGCTTCATAAGGCGGTGGGCTCCGGCGAACAGGACGACTATCGCGAGTTCAGCAAGGTGATCAATCAGCGTCCCATCGCCGCGCTGCGCGACCTGCTGGAGCTTCGTCCTCATGCGGAACCCTGCGAGCTGGACGAGGTGGAGGACGCCTCCAACATTCTGAAACGGTTCGACTCGGCGGCCATGTCGATTGGTGCGCTGTCGCCGGAAGCGCACGAAACGCTGGCCCGCGCCATGAACCGGCTCGGCGGTCGTTCGAACTCGGGTGAGGGCGGCGAAGATCCGCAGCGTTACGGCGGCGAACGCCGCTCCCGGATTAAGCAGGTGGCCTCAGGACGTTTCGGCGTCACCGCACCCTACCTGATCGATGCCGACGTACTGCAGATCAAGGTGGCGCAAGGCGCTAAGCCGGGTGAGGGCGGTCAGCTGCCGGGCAACAAGGTCACCCCGGAGATTGCGGCGCTACGCTACTCCAAGCCTGGGGTCACGCTGATTTCGCCGCCCCCGCATCACGACATCTACTCGATCGAAGATCTGGCGCAGCTCATTTTTGATCTGAAACAGGTCAATCCCCGAGCGCTGGTGTCGGTCAAGCTGGTGTCGTCACCCGGTGTGGGCACCATCGCGGTGGGTGTGGCCAAGGCTTACGCTGATCTGATCACCATCGCTGGCCACGACGGCGGCACCGGCGCCAGCCCGCTGACCTCATTGAAATATGCCGGCATTCCTTGGGAGGTTGGCCTGGCCGAAGCCCACGAGGCGCTGGTCACCAACGAGCTTCGCCACAAGGTGCGTCTGCAGGTGGACGGTGGTCTCAAGACCGGGCTGGACGTGGTCAAGGCCGCGATGCTCGGCGCCGAGAGCTTCGGCTTCGGTACCGCTCCGATGATCGCCATGGGCTGTAAGTATCTCAGGATCTGCCATCTCAACAACTGCGCAACAGGTGTGGCGACACAGGACAACGTGCTTCGAACGAAACACTTCGAGGGAGACGTCGAGAAGGTGTCCCGCTACTTCAGCTTTGTTGCGCAAGAGGTGCGCGAGGAGCTCGCCCGCATGGGTTTCCTGCGCCTGCAGGACATCATCGGCCGCAGCGACCTGTTTGTGCAGCGCCAGGGCGATACGCCCAAGCAGCGGCAGGTGGACCTGGGCGCGGTCCTGCGGGCGGCTCAGGCTCGCAACAAGTACCCCCCGTACTGCGTGGAGGACAGCAACCCGACGCACGACAAGGGTTTGATCAATCAGGAAGTCCTGAAGCTTGCAAAAGCGGGTGGTCCCGGCCATGGGTCCGACGTGCAGGGGCCCATCAAGGTTCGCAATTTCGATCGCGCCATCGGCGCCAGCCTGGCCGGCTGGATTGCCGCTGATCGCAAGCGGCAGCAGGCGCGCTATCGATTCGCCTTTGAAGGATCCGCCGGCCAGTCGTTTGGCGCCTGGTCGATGCCGGGTATGGAGTTTGAGCTGCTGGGAGATTCCAACGACTACGTCGGCAAAGGGATGCACGGTGGCCGCATCGTGATCAAGCCGCCGGTGACGCCGAATCTGTCGGCCCGGCGCTCAACGATTGTCGGCAACACCTGCCTCTATGGCGCAACCGGCGGCGAGCTGTTCGCCGCTGGCCAGGCAGGTGAGCGGTTCGGGGTTCGAAACTCCGGCGCGGTGGCGGTGGTCGAGGGAATCGGTCATCACGGCTGCGAGTACATGACGGGAGGCACCGTGGTGGTGCTCGGCAGCGCCGGCCCGAATTTCGCCGCCGGCATGACCGGCGGTCGCGCCTACGTGCTCGACCGCAACGATCGCCTGGAGCACAACCTCAACCCAGAGTTTGTCGACGCCGTAGCGCTCGATAGCCTCGAGGACGAAAGTCGGAAGGACGAGCTGCGGCGCCTGATTCAGCGCCACGTCGACCTGACGCAGAGCGCCTGGGGCCGCAGGATTCTTGAG
>JBCDKA010000100.1:0-14907 GCA_038747195.1 Pseudomonadota bacterium | reverse complement strand
GGGCCACGGCTACCAGTGCCCGGTCCCCGGCGTGCCTTTGACCGGCCCGACAATCTCGTTGGTCAGCCAGCCGCCGTAGAACCCGCCGGGCTGCGGCTGCACCGCTTCGCCGTCAACGCGACAGCTGACGCGGCCCGGATAGAACGAGGGCCAGCCGGCAATCGTGGCAAAGGCTGGCGTCGGATCCGGGTAGCACCAGCCGACGGGATGACCGGCGAGCGGGTCGCCGGCGGGGGTGAGGCTTCCCGCCAGCGCGTAGTAGCGGGCAGCGCCCTTCCACTCGCAAAAGGAACTGCCGGCGACGTGCTCGAGGAGATCCCAGTGGACGTCGTCAGGCGGCAGGTAAAAGGTCGGCGGGCTGGCGGTTTCCAAAATTCTGACGCTGCCGCGGGTGCGCGCAAGCAGATGTTCGCCGTGAAAGACCTCAACCAGCCGCTCGTCAGGCCGCAGGGCCGGCGGCCGCGGATAGTCCCAGACCGACTCCTGGCCGGGCTCCGGCGCGTCGGCAAAGTCAGGTCGCTGTTGTCCTCGATAGTGCCACATGCAATTGCTGCTCATTGGCTGGGCGGTCTGAACGACAGTCGGCCGCACAGCGGTTTAACTTCAAGAAATAGCCTGCACCTGCGCCCTTGGCAAGTGAACAAACGTCTCAGGGGCTGCCGGCGTCAGCCATCGATTCGAGCTCTCCCCAGCGGTCGGTCAGGTGTGCCAGTTCGACCTCCAACGCTTTGATCTGTTCCCACGCCTCGCTCTGTTGCTCCGCGGGCCGCTGGTAGAACGCCGGCTCCGCAACCTGCTGCTGAAGTTCACTCAGAGACTTCTCCAGCGCTTCGATCTGATCGGGCAGGGCATCCAGCTCCCGCTGCAGCCGGTAGGTCAGCTTGCGTTTGGGTGGTGCCTGCTTCGGCCGTTCACGCGCGTCCGGCTGCTGCTCCTGGCGACCGCCCGGGCTGTCCGCCTCAGCGAGCCGCCTGTGGTGCCGCAGCCAGTCGCTATAGCCCCCGACGTACTCCCGGATCATGCCGTCAGACTCGAAAACCAAGACCCGGTCCACCACGTTGTCGAGAAACTCCCGGTCGTGGCTGACCACAATCAGGGTGCCTTCAAACGCCCGCAGCCGGCTCTCCAGCGCGTCCAGCATCTCAACGTCCAGGTCGTTCGTCGGCTCGTCCAGCACCAGCAGGTTGGCGGCGCGGGTAAAGATCTGAGCCAGCAGCACCCGGTTGCGCTCGCCGCCGGAAAGTACCTTGACGGGCGTCATCGCCCGCTTGGCGCTGAACAGGAAATCCACCATGTAGCCGACGACGTGGCGATCTTTGCCGTTGAGCTTGATGTACTCCTGGCCGGCGCCAACGGTTTCGGCCACCGTTTTCTCGGGATCGAGCGCGCTGCGATGCTGATCGAAGTAGCCGGGCTTGAGGTTTGTGCCCAGCTTCACGCTCCCGGTCTGCGGCGTGAGTTCGCCGAGCATCAGTTTGAGCAGCGTACTTTTGCCGACCCCGTTGTTGCCGATCAGGCCGATGCGGTCGCCGCGCTGAAGCTTGAGGTCAAAGTCTCGCACCAGATGAAGGTCGCCGTAGCGGAAATTGACGTTCTTGGCCGTGATGACCTTCCGGCCGGAGAGCTCCGCTTCGCTGATATGCACCTTGGCTTTGCCCTGGCGCTTGACCCGCCCGGCGCGCTCCTCGCGCATCGCCTCCAGGGCCCGAACGCGGCCCTCGTTGCGGGTGCGCCGCGCCTTGATGCCCTGCCGGATCCAGGCTTCTTCCTGGGCCAGCTTTTTGTCGAATTCAGCGTTGTGTTTGTCCTCGTCCTGCCAGGCTTTGCGGCGGGCTGCGAGAAAGTCGCGATAGTTGCCGGGCCAGCTGTTGATGATGCCGCGGTCGAGCTCAGCGATGCGGCTGGAAAGGCGGCTGACAAAAGCCCGGTCGTGCGAGATAAACAGCACGGCCCCGGGATACGCTCGAATCTCGTTTTCCAGCCACTCGATGGTCGAGATGTCCAGGTGGTTGGTCGGTTCGTCCAGCAGCAGCAGGTCTGGGCGCGACACCAGCGCCTGGCCCAGGCTGACGCGCCGCCGCCAGCCGCCCGATAGCTGCGACATCTGAAGGTCCGCCGGCAGGTCGAGCTGGCTGATCGTCGTGTCGACGGCCTGATCGATATTCCAGCCGGCGCCGGATTCGATGCGACGCTGCATCGCTTCCAGCTCCCTCAGCGTGTGTTTGTCCTGCGGTTGATCCGACAGGTGCTGGTATTGTTTGATCAGCGCCTCGTGATCGGCCATCCCAGACCGGACGAAGTCGCGGACTCGCGTCTCACTCGCCTCGGCCAGGTCCTGCCGGAGCTGGGTGACCCGCAGGCCCCCCTTGCGCACGATCTCACCCCCGTCCGGCTCGACTTCCCCCGTGATCAGTTTGAGCAGCGTCGACTTGCCTGCGCCGTTCCGGCCCAGGAGACAGACGCGCTCGTCAGCTTCGATGGAAAAATTGACGCCGGTCAGCAGCTTCAGCTCACCGATCTCCAGGGTGACCTCATCGAAGCGAATCAGCGTCATGCCGCGGCCCTTAGCAGATCAGCGACCACACGGGCTTCCCGGCTGATCTGATTCAACATGCCGCGGGTCGAGACTCGGAATCCGCAGAAAAAGAGCCCGGGCAAAGCCTCGATGCCGCTGTGCTGGGGCGCGCCGGCGCTGTTGAGCTGATCGGCCAGTGCGGGCATCAGCTCATGAAGCCTGGGCCGATAGCCGGTAGCCAGCACCGTACCGTCAAAGCGGCCCTGGCTGCCGTCGACGAAGTGAACCTCGTTGCCGCTGACCGATGCTATCCCCGGCCGGACCTTAATGGCGCCGCTGCGGATCGCGTCGATGGTACCCACGTCGATCAGCGGCACGCGCTGATGCTGGTCGATCTGGCAGTGGGCGCTGTAGGGCAGGGGATTCAGGCCGTAGCCGGGGAGATCGCCATAAAGCCGGTCCAGGGTGCGGCGATTCATGTTGTCGGCCACCCGATTGGGTATCAGGCGGCTGAAGCGGGCGATGGTGTTCAGCGGCAAGCCGTATAGCTCGCGCGGCACTACGTTGAGGGGCCCGCGTACGGAGATCTCCACCTGCCGCCCCGCTTCGGCGAGGTCCAGGGCAATTTCCGCGCCCGTATTGCCGATCCCGACGACCAGGTTGGCCGGGCCAGGTACGCTGTCTGGGTTTCGGTAATTCACCGCGTGCATCACCTTCGGTCCCTCATCGGTCGTTGACGGCTGTGTTGACGCGGGCAGCGATGCCGGCGTCTGAGGGCAGCGATTGTAGCCGGTACACATCACGACCTGCCGGGCCTGAATCGAGCCCTCGCTGGTCTCCAGCAGCCAGCCCTGTGGGACCGGTGCCAGGTTCTTGAGCGAGCAGCCAAAACGCGGTTCAAGCTCAAAGTGGCTTGCGTAGGTTTCGAGATAGGCCACAACCTGTTGGCGGCTGGGGTAGCGCGGTGTCCCTCGCGGAAAGCTTAGAAACGGCAGGCTCGAATCGCTGGCCGGCGTATGCAGGTGCAGCCGCTCGTAGTGTTCGCGCCAGCGATGACCCACGTCGTGTGACGCCTCGATCAGCAGAAACGGCAGTCCAAGTCGGCGCAAACTGGCCCCCACCGCCAGCCCCGAAGGTCCCGCGCCGACAATCACCGTGTGCTGCTGTTCGGGTGGATGCGCCATAAGAGGAGGACACTAGGGGCGGATGTCGCGCGCCGATCAACGGATCGAGCGCCGCGCGGATCAACCCGCCTGCATCGGCTCAGAGCACCGTGGCAATCTCGAGTCGTACGGGCTGGGTTTGGTTGTTGGCGATGGGCTCCGACAGCGCCTCCATATCGCCGGGCTGTGCCGTCGCGTTGCCGGTCTTTGAGATTCTCGCGCCGACGACGACTTCCGGGAACGCCGCCAGATTCATCGCCGGCATCATCGCCATACTCGAGTCGAGCTTGACCGAAGTCGGCAGGTCCGCGGCCGTCAGCCGCTGGATCGCAAGCGGCATCGGCGGGCCGTTGTGTGCCCGGGCAAACACAAACAGCACGTCGTTGGGGGTGACCCGGGAGGCCAGCTCCGGGGCGAGCGAAATCTCAACGGTCAGCTGAGCCGCGCCGTCCGCTTGAGCGGGGGTGGTCGGTGCAGCGTTGGGACTCGGCGTGGCCGCAACCGCCGCGGGGCTGGAAGGCTCACGGCCCAGCGCCTGCTCCACCTGGGCGATCTGTTCGGCGATCTGCTGGGCGCCATCGCTGCCTGGCTCCAGCTGCGCGGCAAGCGCCTGCCAGCGTTCCAGCGCGCGCTCGTAGTTGCCCAGGTTGAATGCGTCCAGTCCCTGAAGCCACAGGCCTTTCTGCAGCGTCGGATCCTGCGCCATCGCTTTGTCGAGCGCGTCGCGAGCCTCCTGCGGCAGGGTCGGTTCGCCGCTCTGGAACGCCAGCGCCTCGGCCAGCTCGATCAGGATCACCGGCTGATCGGGCACCAGCTCCAGCGCCCGTCGGAACGCGTCGGCGGCTTCGGCATAGCGATCCATGGCGCGATAGGAGCGCCCCATGAGAAACCAGCCGTCAACGTCTTCCGGGTTCTGGGCCAGCCTGGCGGCGAGCTGGGTAACCGCGCTGGCGAGCTCCGGCGCCCCGGGCTGTTCGCCACCCTGACCGCCCTCACCCGAGCTCCCGGCTACCGGCACGCCCAGCTCGATGGCCCGCGGATTGCCGATTTGCAGATACATCAGTACGGCAAAAACGGGTGCCGCAACCAGCAGCAGCACGCCGGCCGCCACCGACCTGGGTGTTTGCTGCTGGGGTTCAACCGCCTCCAGCAAACTGCCCGCGATGGCCTGTTTGCGCTCTGCGTAGTCCGACTCCTCGAGGTGTCCGTCGCGGAAGGCTTCCTCCAGCGACTTTAGCCGCCGCCTGGCGTCGACCGCCGCCTCGGATACGTCGGGTGCACCCCCGCGCAGAAGACCAGGAACCACAAACGCCAGCGCCACGGCCAGCATCACGCATGCGCTGATCCAAAAGGCAGTCATTGATCCTTGCCCTCACGTTCCGCTTCAAGCTGCGCCAGCTCTCGATCGAGCTCTTCCTGATCCGGATCGGCGAGCACCTGTGCCGGCAGAGCGCGCCGCCGCCGCAGGTTAAAAGCCAGCGCCATACCCCCGATCAGAACCAGCACCAGGGGCCCAAACCATAGTCCCCAGGTGGAGGGCTTGACCGGCGGTCGATACAGCACAAAATCGCCGTAGCGTTCGGCAAGAAACGACTTGATTTGTTCGTTGCTCTGGCCGGCCACCATCATTTCGAGTACCTGATCGCGCAGGTCTTTGGCCAGGGTCGCGTCAGAGTCGGCCAGATTCTGGTTCTGACAGACCAGGCAGCGCAGCTCCTCGATCAGCGCCCAGTAGCGCTCCTCCTGCGCGGGAGACTCAAAGTCCTGCGGGTCGATCGCCAGCAGCGGGCCGCTGAGAAGCAGGCTGAGAAACAAGAGCGCCGCGCGCAGCGACGCAGACAGAGGGGCTTTCGGCACCGTCAAGACTCCGGTTCGGCGGTCAGTAGCGGCGCGAAAGTCTCGGCGAAAATTTCGGCGTCGAGCGGGCCGACGTGTTTGGCCAGCACCGTACCGTCAGCACCGATCAGAAAAGTCTCGGGCGCGCCGTAGACGCCAAAATCGATGCCGGTGCGGCCACTGGGATCATAGAGGTTGGCCCGATACGGGTTGCCGAAGTATTGCAGCCACCGTTTGGCCTCTCCCGCCTCGTCCTTCCAGTTCAGGCCGTAGACGGGCAGCTCGCCGCGCTCCGCCACCTCGGTAATGTACGGATGCTCAACCTGGCAGGCGGGGCACCAGCTGCCCCAGACGTTCAGCAGATAGCGGGTGCCCAGCAGGTCATCGCGGGTCAGGCGCTGCTCCGGGTCGGCCAGCAGCGGCAAATCGAAAGCCGGGGCAGGCTTGGCGATGAGCGGCGAGGGGACCAGCGTCGGGTCTTTCCCGATACCGCTTTTCAGGAGCACACCCAGCGCGACAAACGCCAGCAGCGGCAGTAGCAGCGTGAGCTTCATGCTGTTGCCGGCGCCTCGTCACCTGGCCGGGCGGTTCCAGCCTCATCCTGGGCGGCTGCTCTCGCTTTGCGTGCAGCAGCGGCTTCGCGGAAATAGCGCTGATCGGATGCGGCCAGCATACCGCCCGCCATCATCATCAGGGCACCCAGCCAGATCCACCGGATGAACGGCTTGAAGTAGACCCGGACGGCCCAGCTGCCGGCATCATCGAGCGGTTCGCCGAGCGAGACATAAAGATCGCGCGTCAGACCAGGGTCGATGGCCGCTTCGGTCATAATCTGCCCCCCCCGGGAATAGCCGCGCTTCTCCGGCCTGAGCTCTGCGATGACCTCGCCGCCGCGGCTGACGCTGAAAACGCCCTGATCCGCCTGATAGTTGGGCCCGTCGACGCGGTTGACCCCCAGAAACTGAAAGTCGAAACCGTTCGCCTCGAACGACTCGCCAGGCTTCATCGCCACGTCTTTTTCGATGCCCCGCGTCTCCACCATGGTCACACCGACTAAGAAGACGCCGACGCCGAGGTGCGCCAGCAGCATACCGAGCGCCGCCCGAGACATCCGCGGCATGCCGAGCCAGCGCGACTTCGCGCTTCGGTTGACGTGAAGCAGATATCTGATGGTCATTGCCATCACCCAGATGCCCCCGGCCAGACCGAGGAAGCCGCGAAGGCTGAACGACTGCCAGACGATCCAGGGCGCCACGCCGGCGACCAGCGACACCGCCAAAAGCGGCAGGCTGTCGCGTACGAGCCGGCCCGCGTTGTCGCTGCGCCAGCGGGTGAACGGTCCGTAGGGCATCAGAAGAATAATCGGTGCCATCAGGATAAAAAACATCAGGCCGAAATAGGGTGGCCCGACGCTGATCTTCCCCCAGCCGGCCGCTTCCGCGATCAGCGGATAGAGCGTGCCGACCAGCACCATGGCGGCGGAACCTGCCATGAATAGATTGTTGGTGAGCAGCGCCGTTTCGCGCGATACCGTGGAGAACTGGCCGCCGGTGGCAATCCCCGGTGCCCGGATGGCGTAGAGCAGCAGCGCGCCGCCGCACAACACAAACAGAAAACCGAGAATAAACATCCCGCGCTCCGGGTCGCTCGCAAACGCATGAACCGACGTGAGCACGCCCGAGCGCACCAGAAAGGTGCCGAGCAGGCTCAGGCTGAAGGCGGAAATCGCCAGCAGGATGGTCCAGCTTTTGAACGCACCGCGCTTGTCGGTCACGGCCTGAGAGTGAATCAGTGCGGTGCCGGCCAGCCAGGGCATAAACGAGGCGTTTTCGACTGGATCCCAGAACCACCAGCCGCCCCAGCCGAGCTCGTAGTAGGCCCACCAGCTGCCTAGCGCAATCCCGATGGTCAGAAACGCCCAGGCAACGTTAGTCCAGGGTCGGGACCAGCGAACCCAGCGGCTGTCGACGCGGCCCTCGAGCAGCGCAGCGATCGCAAATGCAAAGGCCACCGAGAAGCCCACGTAGCCGACGTACAGCATCGGCGGGTGAATAATCAGGCCCGGGTCCTGGAGCAGCGGATTGAGGTCGTTGCCGTCCGGCAGCGCGGGCACGTGCCGCAGGAACGGGTTTGAGGTGAGCAGGGTAAACAGCAGAAAGCCAACGCTGATCCAGCCCATCACGCCGATGACGCGAGCGATGAAACCCTCTGGCTGGGAGCGGCTAAACAGCGCCACCGCCACGGTCCACACGGCCAGGATCCAAACCCATAGCAGGAGAGACCCTTCGTGGGCGCCCCACACCGCCGACACGCGATAGGGAATCGGCAGCAGCAGGTTGGAGTTTTGCGCCACGTAAACCACAGAAAAATCCTGCGTCACGAACGCGTAGGTGAGAATCGCCAGCGCGATCGTCACAAACGTTGCCTGGCCGAAGGCGGCCGGTCGCGCCACGTTCATCCACGTGGTTTTGCCGAGCTGGGCGCCGAAGATCGGCAGGGTCCCCTGGATCACCGCCATCGCGAGGGCCAGAATCAGCGCAAACTGTCCAAGCTCAGGAATCACCGGCGGCCTCCTTCGCTTCCTCAGCCTTTTTCAGCGCGTCGGCGACCTCGGGCGGCATATAGGTCTCATCATGTTTGGCCAGCACTTCGCTGGCGACGAACACCTGTTCGCCGGAAGCGCCGGTGGAGAGCGCGCCCTGAGCGATGATGCCCTGACCCTCACGGAACAGGTCGGGCAGGATGCCTTCGTACTCAACCGGCACGCTTTTGTTGTAATCGGTGAGCACAAAGCGGACCTTCAGGTCGCCCGGCGTGCGGGTGACCGACCCGTCCAGCACCATGCCGCCCAGGCGGAAGTTGCTGCCGCTCGGGACCTCGCCGGCGTGCACCTCCGCGGGAGAAAAGAAAAACAGCATGTTGTCGTTCAATGCGGTCAGCGCCAGCGCAACGGCGCCGGATACGCCGACGGCGATCGCCAGCACGGCATAGAGCCGCCGCTTCCGTGTCGGGGTCATGATTTGCTCCTGCGTCGGGCCAACGCCTGACGTTGCTTCAGCTCTTTCATTAAAGTCCGTTTCTTCACCATCGGGGCTGCCAGTATCCATAGCAGGATTACCGTGAATACCGCGTAGGATCCCCAGACGAAGGTGCCATAACCGCCCATGGCAAAAAATGCCTGCCAATCCATCAACGGCGCCTCAGACGGTGCTGCCCGGCATTTCGACGCCGATTGCCCGCTGGGCCCAGCGCTTGCTGCTCTCCTGATCCAGCAGCATTACGCGAGCCCGCTGCAGGACGTTGAAGGCATAAAACAGCTTGGTCGCCAGCGCCATGGCCAGCAGCGGCCACAGCATGCTCGGATGGATGGCGTTTTCGCCCATAAGATTGACGGTTGAGCCCTGGTGGAGAGTGGCCCACCATTCTACCGAGAAGTGGATGATCGGAATATTCACCAAACCGACCAGCGCCAGGATCGACGCCGCTCGTGCGGCGCTGCGACGATCCTCGATCGCCTGGTAGAGGCCGATGACGCCAATGTAGATAAACAGCAGCACCAGTTCCGACGTCAGCCGAGCATCCCACACCCAGTAGCTGCCCCACATCGGCCGGCCCCACAGCGCGCCCGTCGCGAGTGTGATGGCGGTGAACGCGGCGCCGATCGGCGCGCTGGCCATCGCAACAATTTCGGCAACCTTGATTCGCCAGACGATTCCGACCACGCCGGACACGCACATGGCGACATAAATAAACAGACTCATCCAGGCGCTGGGCACGTGGATAAAGATGATGCGATAGCTGTCACCCTGCTGATAGTCGGGCGGCGCCACAAAGAGCCCGCGGTAGAGGCCCCAGCCGAGAACGATGGCGCACGCCACCGCCAGCCAGGGGATCAGGCGCCCGCTGAAGCGGTAGAAGTACTCGGGGGAACCCAGCTTGTGAAACCAGAGGGTAAGTCTATTCATGAAACACTGATCCTGAGGCCCGCAGCAATCGCAAACGGGGCCGTGGTCACCGCCAGCACCAGCATGGCAGCCAACAGGTAGAGGCTGGCCGCGGGAGAAAAGCCCTCCAGCGATGCCGTAACGGCTGCTGTGGCAAAGATTATCACAGGTACGTACAGCGGCAGCACCAGCAGCGACAGGAACATTCCGCCGCGGCGCAGGCCCACACTCAACGAAACGCCGATTGCGCCGATGCTGCTCAAAATTGGGGTTCCGAGCAGCAATGACAAGGCCATAATGCTGATCGTCTCCGCACTTAAACCATAGGCGACAGCCACCACCGGCGCCACCAGCACCACCGGCAGGCCGCTTACCAGCCAGTGTGCGCCCACCTTCGCCAGCGCCAGCACCGGCAGGGGCCAGCGGGAGATGATCAGCTGATCCAGCGTGCCGTCCTCCAGATCGGCATAGAACAATAGATTGAGCGACAGCAAACACGCCAGGAGGGAGATCACCCAGATCACCCCGGGAGCGATGGTCACCAGCAGATCCCGATCCGGCCCGAGGCCCAGCGGAAACAGCGTCGCGACCATCAGCAGAAACAGCACGGGCGCCAGCATCTCGGACCGGCGCCGCAGCGCCAGGCGCAGGTCGCGCGCCAGCAGCGCGAGCACGGCACGCGGCAGGCTCATGGGGTCCACCCGTCGATCTCGAGCTCTCGATGATTGCTGACCTGGGGGACGAAGGTACCGTGACTCGTCATGAGTGCCCGCCCGTCCTCGCTGATATGGCGTTGGAGCAGGCGATCCACCAACGTGATCCCCTCGGCATCGAGGTTGCTGTATGGCTCATCGAGAAACCAGATGCGCGCCGGGCACAGCAGCAGTCGGGCCAGCGCCAGGCGTTTACGCTGGCCTGCCGACATTCGGCCGGCTTCGCTGTACTGGTAGCCGTCGAGGCCGCAAGCATTGAGTGCACCCTGGACGGTGACGTCATCCCGCCGGCCCAGGAAGTCGGCGTAGAACTTCAGGTTTTCCGCGCAGGTAAGGTTGTCCTTGAGCCCCAGGTTGTGGCCCAGGTACTGAAACTGAATCTGACAGCGCGGGTCCTTGGGGTCGAAGCGTTGTTCGTCCAGCGTGACCTCAAAGGGTTCCTGAGCGGGGACCAGCCCGGTAAGCAGGCGAATCAGGGTCGATTTTCCCGAGCCGTTTTCGCCGCGGATCAGCACAACCTCTCCCGCGTCCACGGTGAGCTGGACGTTCTGCAAGATGGTCAGCTGATTGCGCTGAAAGAAAAGGGATTGAACCTGCAGCAATGTTTTACTAGCCCCCGCCGGGGCCGCAATGCTAGCAGGCTGGCCGACCGGTTTCATCATCTTCACCAGATTGATAGATAATGCGCCGCGACTTAGGTGAAAGGAACGGGTAAATGGCCCAGTACGACTACGATCTTTTTGTCATCGGCGCAGGCTCCGGCGGCGTCCGCGCGAGCCGGATTTCGGCTGGCTTCGGCGCCCGGGTCGGCATCTGCGAGGAAAGCCGGGTCGGCGGGACCTGCGTGATCCGGGGCTGCGTACCCAAAAAGCTGATGGTCTACGCGGCGCATTTTCATGAAGACTTTGAGGACGCCCGGGGTTTTGGATGGACGGTCGGCGAAAGCCAGTTCGACTGGCCGACCCTGATCGCCAACAAAGACCGAGAAATCGATCGCCTCAACGGGGTGTACAAATCGCTGCTGAGCAACGCTGGTGTCGATTTGATCGAAACCCGCGGCGAGCTGATCGACGCCCACACCGTCCGGCTGGGCGACAAACAGGTCACGGCCGACAAAATTCTGCTCGCGGTTGGGGGCTGGCCGTCAGCGCCCGCGTTCCCGGGCGTTGAGCTGGGCATCACCTCCAACGAGGTCTTTCACCTTCCGACTCAACCCAAGCGGATCGTTGTTTATGGCGGCGGCTACATCGCCGTGGAGTTTGCCGGCATCTTTCAGGGCATGGGCAGCCAGGTTACGCAGGTGTATCGGGGCCCAAGCCTGCTGCGCGGCTTCGACTCAGATGTCCGCGATACGCTGACCGCGGAGATTCGGAAGAAAGGCATCAACGTGGCGCTCGACCGGACCATCAGCCGGGCAGAGAAGCTCGACGGCGCGCTCCGTATCACGCTGGATGACGGCACCACCATCGATGCTGACGCGCTGCTGCTCGCCACAGGGCGGGCGCCGAAGATCAGCCACCTGGGGCTGGAACGGGTTGGCGTGGAGATCGATTCTGACGGGGCGGTGGTCGTCGACGACTACTCGAAAACCTCCGTCGAAAGCATCTTTGCGGTCGGCGACGTCACCAACCGGGTCAATCTGACGCCGGTTGCGCTCATGGAGGGGCAGGCCTTCGCGCAGACGCAGTTCGGCAACCTTCCGACCCCCGTGGACCACCACTACATACCGTCTGCCGTCTTCAGCCAGCCGCCCGTCGGCTCGGTGGGACTCACCGAGGACGAAGCCCGGTCTGAGTATGGTGACATCGAGGTCTAC
Organism: Pseudomonadota bacterium; assembly: GCA_038747195.1. Classification (GTDB taxonomy): domain Bacteria; phylum Pseudomonadota; class Gammaproteobacteria; order Xanthomonadales; family SZUA-38; genus JANQOZ01. The sequence continues at coordinate 2,920 of JBCDKA010000100.1, read as the reverse complement.
CAGTCGAGCTTTCGACCGATGAAGCACACGCTGTCGGGGCGCGACGAGCGAACCATGATGAAACTGATTGTCGCTGCCGATAGTCAACAGGTGGTAGGCCTGCATATCGTGGGCCTCGATGCAGCGGAAATGCTGCAGGGCTTTTCGGTGGCGATCAAGATGGGTGCCACCAAAGCTCAGTTCGACGCCACCATCGGTATTCATCCGACGGCGGCGGAGGAACTGGTCACCATGCGAACGCCGCGCGACTGAGCGCCGGGCAAAACGCCGGGCAGCTGCCATACTGAAACCGTCGGTGCGGCCCGGGTAACGGAGAAAGGATGACTCGCAAAATTGGATTGCTCAACGGCCTGCTGGCGGTAATTGCAACCCTGGCAGCCGCCAGCGCGGCAGCGCGCGACCCGGTCGAACCGGAGGTGATGCCGGGCCGCTATATCGTCGAATTCACCGACCCGCCCGTGGCGCTGTTTGACGGACGGCGCGCGGCGGACGGCACCTGGCTGATGGCGCCAACCCGGGCCAAAAGCGGACCGCTCGAGCCCGAGGCCGGGAACGTCAAAGAATACCGGGCGTACCTGGAGCGGGAGTCGACCAAGGCGATCGCGGACGGCGAGCTCCGCCTCGCGCGCGAGCTGCGTCCCCGCTACCGCTATGACCTGCTGACCAACGGCGTTTCGCTAGACCTTTCGGCCGATGAAGCCGCCGAGCTGGCGGCGGTCGACGGCGTTAAGCGTATCTATCCGGTGACGATCCAACGCCCCAGCACCGACTCCGGGCCGGTTTGGATCGGCGCACCGGAAGCCTGGGGCGCCTCCGGCACCATGGGCGAGGGTGTGGTGGTCGGCGTGATCGACTCAGGCGTCAACTGGGACCACCCGGCTTTTGCGGACGTCGGCGGAGACGGATACGACCACGACAATCCTCGAGGGCGGCAATTTGGGCTTTGCGGCAACGCGCAGGTGCGCTGCAACGACAAGCTCATCGGTGTCTATGACTTCACGCAGGAAGGCGCCCGCCTGGGTCAGGATACCGACGGCCACGGCACCCACGTCGCGAGCACCGCGGTCGGCAACGTGCGCACGTCCAACGTTGTGGGCAACACCGCTTCCATCCAGCTGGACGTTTCGGGGGTGGCCCCGCACGCCAACCTGATTACCTACAAGGTCTGTCTGGCCGACGATCCGGCAACGCCGGAGGACGAAAACTTTTGCGTGCTAGACGCCATACTGGCGGCGCTTGAGCAGATTGTGGTGGATCAGGTGCCCGTCGTGAATTATTCGATCGGCGGCAGCTCGTCCAACCCCTGGGAGGACTCGGACACCCGAGCGATGCTGGCGGCCCGCGCTGCGGGCACATTGATTGTCACTTCCGCCGGCAACAGCGGCAGCGAGCCGGGGACCATCACGTCGCCGGCCAACGCGCCGTGGATGCTCGCGGTCGCCAACTCGACGCACAATCGTCGATTCCAGAACGTCCTCGACAGCATGACCGGCGGTAACGCCGCCCCGCCGCCGGATCTTGCCGGCGTTGGCTTCACCGGTCCGTTTGGGCCGGTTCCCATCGTTTACGCCGGCGACTTTGGCAACGCCCTGTGTGGCTCCGGTGAGGCAGAGCTCCAGTCTTCCTGTGACGCTCACACGGGCCGCACCAATCCGTTTGCGCCCGGGACCTTCAACGGTGAGATTGTGGTCTGTGACCGAGGCACCTATGGGCGCATTGAAAAAGGCTTCAATGTCCGTGCGGCCGGAGCCGGCGGCTACGTCCTGGCCAATACGGCGGCCCAGGGTGAGTCGACGGTATCCGATGACCACTGTCTGCCGGCGACCCATCTGGGTCGGCGCGATGGTGATGAGCTCCGCGCCTGGCTCAACGCTGGCGGTGAGGGACTGCGCGCCCGGATTGCGGGCCAGGGTGTGGTGGTTGACGACTCGCTCGGCGACCGCGTTTCCGCCAGCAGCTCGCGCGGGCCTGACGCGTTTGTCCCCGGCGTGATCAAGCCCGAGGTGGCGGCCCCGGGATCCAATATTCTGGCTGCCGGCCTGACGGGAAATACCTCGTCGTTCAAGAGCGGAACCTCCATGGCGTCGCCCCACGTGGCCGGCAGCGCGGCGCTCTTGCTCGGCGTGCGGCCTGAGCTTACGCCGAGCCAGCTCCACTCGCTGCTCGTCAGCAGCGCGATCAATAACGGCATGATCGACAGCAACGGCACGTCTTTGGCTGACGCGTTTGACGTCGGGGCCGGCCGGGTCAATCCGGAGGCAGCCCTGCGAGCCGGCCTGACGTTCGACATCACTCGACGGGAGTTTGACCTCGCCGACCCCAACCTGGGTGGTGACCCGGGCAGTCTGAACCTGCCGATGCTGGCCAGCAGCCGCTGTGTGGGCAGCTGCAGCTTTGTCCGTACCGTGCAGGCGCTCGACGGCGGGCAGTGGTCGGCCAGGGTGGTCAGCGACGACGGCGTGACCGGGCAGGTTACGCCCGCCAGCTTCAGCCTGGCCGCTGGCGAAAGTCAGGGTCTGAATATCGAGCTCGATGTGTCCGAGGCCGGGAGCATCGGCGAATCGGTTACCGGGCTGGTGGTTCTGACCTCGTCGGAAGCGGACGTGGCGGCGCAGAACATTGTCTTCCAGCTGACGGCTGCCGCTGGCGATTTGCCCGAGGTATTTCGAATCAGCACGCCATCCAATCGCGGCTCGGACCAGGTCGACCTGGCGGGGCTGATCGCGTTACCTCAGGCGCGCTTCGACACGCTTGCGCTGGACCGAGCCAATGTTTTGAATCGATCTCTGGCGGCTGACAACACCAACAGCGACCCCTACGACAACGTCGTGCAGGGAGCCTTCTTTGTGACTCGAACGGTGAACGAAGCGGGCACGCTGCTGTACGCGCAGACCGGCGCGGAAAACCCCGCCACCGATCT
>JBCDKA010000099.1:0-14952 GCA_038747195.1 Pseudomonadota bacterium | reverse complement strand
CTGGACGACTGGATCGAGTATTCCCAGCAGCTCGAAAGCCAGTTGCGGGCCCTTCAGCCTGAGAGCACCGTGCTGCACGGCCATCGGGCGGCCGCCATCAATCTGCTCCAGGAGGAAATGGCGCTGATCGATTTTGCGTTGGCCCAGACCACCCAGCCCGATGAATCGCTGCTGCTGTGGCAGGCGCGCACCGCCCGACTCAACGACCTCGTTGCGGTCCACGTCGCCAGCGCCAACGCGCTGTCGCTCGATGCCGACCGCGACCCGGGGCTCGACCCCGTGATCACCCTTCAACCGCCACTGGCCGCCGCTGCGGTCAGCGTTCAACTCTAAGGACACGATTATGACGACCTCAACCGCTACCCGGTCACTGACCCTCGCCATCACCCTCGGTCTGGTCTCGGCCTTCGCAGCGCCCGAGGCGGCCGCCCAGGCCGACCGCGAGGAGCTGCGCGACCTGCGCGACCAGCTCGCGGAAACGCGCCGGGAACTCAGCGATCTGCAGCGGCGACTGAACGAACTGTCGGTGGCCGACCGGCGCGCCATGCCTCGCGCGCCGCAGCCGCCCAACATCTTCAACTCCCAGGGCGGCGGTAACAGTTTGTTCGTCTCTCGCGGAGAACGCCCCATGATCGGCGTTGTCCTGCGCAGCGACGATCGTGGTCGGGGTGTGAAGCTGGCAGGCGTGACGCCCGACGGTGCGGCCGACAAGGCCGGCCTGGAGGCCGGGGACGTCCTGCTGACCCTCAACGACGAAGACTTAACGGGCCGCGGCGGCGTTGAGCTGGCCTACGACCTGCTCGACGATATGGAGGAAGGTGATCGCTATCGCTTCACCTACCGCCGCGACGGCGAGGAGAAAAGTGCCGTGGTGGAAGCGGAGCTCACCTCACCCTCCTTGAGCTTCAACTTCAGCGGCAACGGCCAGCGCCCGTCCGTGGGCTACTTGGGCAGCGGCGACTTTGCCTTCGACTTCGGTGAAAACAACCTCCAGATCGATACCGAGGCGCTAAAGGAGTGGGCCGAAAAGCGGCGCGACTGGGCGGTTCAGCTCAACGACGGCCGCTGGCGACAGTTTGCCGACAACTTCCCGGGCCAGAACAACGGTCCCGTGGTCTGGAATCTGGCCATGGGCTGGTCATCGCTGAAGCTGGCTGAACTCAACGAATCGCTGGGCGAGTATTTTGGCGTCGACGAGGGCGTGCTGGTGATCAGCTCGGGTCTCGCCGCGGCCGACCTCAAGGGCGGTGACGTGATTACTCAGGTGGACGGCACGCCGGTGACCACCCCGGGCGAGGCGATGCGGATCCTGACCCGCTTTGACGAACAGGAGAGCATCAACATGACGCTGGTGCGCCACGGCGCGACGATGGAGGTCGAGCTGGAAACGCCGGCCGCCGGCCCCGGCGACTTCTCTTTCGGCTACTGGTACGGCGAAGACGACTAGATCGTCTTGCCAGCGTTCATGATGTTGTGGGGATCAAACACGGCTTTGACCCCTCTCAGCATGCCCTGCTCAGCATCGCTGCGGCTGTGGGAAAGGTAGGGCCTTTTGAGCAGTCCGACGCCGTGCTCAGCGCTGATCGATCCACCGAGGTCGCTCACCACCGCAAACACCTGTTCATTCACTGACTCACACGCGGCCTTGAAGGCCTCCGGTGCCAGTTCCTGGGGCTTCAGGATGTTGAGATGCAGATTCCCGTCGCCGATGTGGCCATACCAGACCACCTCAAAGTCGGGATAGCGCTCAGCCACCACCGCATCGAGTCGGGTCAGCAGCTCGGGCACGCGCCCAATGCGCACCGAGATGTCGTTTTTATACGGCGTGTAGGGCGCAATGCGCTCGGAGATGTTCTCCCGCAGCGACCAAAGCGCGGCGGCCTGGCCGTCACTCTGTGACAACACCCCGTCGGTGCACAGCTCTTCCTCCAGCGCCTGCTCAAACAGGCCAAGCGCGTTGGCTTCGTCCGCTTCACCCTCGTGATCGAACTCCATCAGCGCATAAAACGGGCAGCGGGAGTCCAGCGGCGCGCTGCCGCCGTGAGCCAGCACCTTGTCGAGCGCCAGGTCCGAGAAAAACTCAAAAGCTGAGAGCTTCAGCGCGACCTGAGCACGAGCAAACAGATCCATGATCCTCGGCATATCCGGCACGCCCAGCACCATCACCGACTGGTTCGCAGGCGGCGTGGACAGCCGAATGATGGCCTCCGTGATGATTCCCAGCGTCCCTTCGCTGCCGATAAACAGGTGACGCAGATCGTAGCCGGTGGCGTTTTTGATGAGCCCGTCGTTCAGCTCCAGCACCTCACCGGTGCCGGTGACCACCGTCAGCCCGGCCACCCAGTTGCGCGTATTGCCGTAACGGAGCACCTTCACGCCGCCCGCGTTGGTCGCGATGTTGCCGCCGATGTGGCTGGAGCCTTTTGCCGCAAAATCCACCGGGTAGAACAGCCCGCGGTCCGCCGCAAAGTTCTGCAGGTTCTCGGTCACCACGCCGGCACCCACGCTGACCATCTGATCAGCCCGGTCGAGCGCCCCAATCTGGTTCATCCGATCCAGTGAGATCACCAGCTCACCGTTTGCGGCCACCGCCCCGCCGCTGAGCCCCGTCCGTCCACCGGAGGGCACCAGCGCCCACCGCTGCTCGATGGCGAGCTTGACGATCGCCGCCACCTCTTCGGTGCTCGCGGGAAACACCACCGCGGACGGTGCGGGCTCGGCAAAGCGCGTCCAGTCCTGGCCATAGCTGGTCAGATCAGCCGGCTCAGCTGACACCCGAAGATCCGGGACGGCCTGCTCCAGAGTTTGAAGAATTGTTTGTTGAAGGGTCATGGACAGTGGGTCAAAATAATCGGCTTAAGCTGCGGGGTCTTCGCAGCGCATGCTAACAGGAAGTTCCCTTGAGTTCGTTATCGCTCCCCAAAGATCGTATCCGTATTGCGCTGCTGGAAGGCATCCACCCTCGGGCGGTCGAGATATTCAATGAAAGCGGCTATCACAACGTACAGGCCGTGAAGAGTTCGCGCAGCGGCGAAGCCCTGGCTGAGCTGCTGGCCGATGTGCACTTCCTGGGAATTCGCTCGCGCACCCAGCTCACCGCAGAGGTCCTGGCGGCCGCCCCGCGCCTGAACGCCGTGGGCTGCTTCTGTATTGGCACCAACCAGGTGGACCTCAGCGCCGCCTGCGAGCTCGGCATCCCGGTGTTCAACGCCCCCTTTTCCAACACCCGCAGCGTGGCGGAGCTGGTGCTCGCGGAGATGATCATGCTCGTGCGCGGCATCCCTCAGCGCAACGCCGCTGCCCACCGGGGCGAATGGGCCAAAAGCGCGGAAAACTCCTACGAGGTGCGCGGCAAGACGCTGGCGATCATCGGCTACGGCCATATTGGCACGCAGCTCGGCGTGCTCGCTGAAGGTCTCGGGATGAAGGTGATCTTCCACGACATTGTCACCAAGCTGCCGCTGGGCAACGCCGCGGCGGCCTCTTCGCTGCATGATGCCCTCGGCGCCGCTGACGTGGTCTCGCTACACGTGCCGCAAACCCCGCAAACCGAAAACTTGATGGACGCCGCAGCCATCGACGCGATGAAGCCCGGCAGCTGGCTGCTCAACGCCTCTCGCGGCAACGTCGTCGATATCGACTCGCTCGCCGAAGCGCTTGAGACCGGCCATGTTTTGGGGGCCGCTATCGACGTGTTTCCCACCGAACCCAAAGGCAACGATCAGCCGTTTGAGTCGCCGCTGCAGAAATTCGACAACGTCATATTGACGCCACACATCGGCGGCAGCACGGCCGAGGCACAGATCAATATCGCCGAGGAGGTGTCGAGCAAGTTGGTGCGCTACAGCGATAACGGCAGCACGCTCTCCGCGGTGAATTTCCCGGAGGTCACCCTCCCCGACCACAGCGGTCGTCACCGGATCATGCATATTCACCGCAACGAGCCCGGCGTCCTGCGGCAGGTCAACAAGGTGTTTGCCGAGGGCCATGTGAACGTCGCCGCTCAGTACCTGCAGACCCACAACAACGTGGGCTACGTGGTGATGGATGTCGAGACCACCGACGTCAAAGAACTGCTGGCCCGTCTCAAGTCCATCGAGGGCACGCTTCGGTCGCGGGTGCTCTACTGAGCTTGCGACAGCCGCCGCTGCGGTCCCGGGCTCGCTCATGAGCGAACCGGCCCGTCAGTCTGAACCGGCCTTCACGGAGGGCATCGCCAAGGTCGGTGAGCTGGATATCGCCTATCGCTGCTACGGCGACGCCAATGACCCGCCGGTGTTGCTCGTCATGGGCTTCAACATGTCGCTGCTGGTCTGGCCGGAACCGTTTATTCAGGCGCTGCTGGATCGTGGCCGCTATGTCATCGTGTTCGACAACCGTGACGTGGGCTTAAGCTCCAGGATTCACTCCGCGCTCGATCCGCACCTGCCGATGCTGACCATGGCCCGCATGTCGGGGCTGCAGCTGCCCGTTCCCTACACGCTTGAAGACATTGCCCGCGACGCGGTGGGCGTGCTCGACTGGCTGAAGGTGCCGGCAGCACACGTCATCGGCGTGTCCATGGGCGGCATGATCGCGCAGGTGCTCGCGATCCATCACGCCGAACGCCTGACCGGCCTGGGGCTGGTAATGACCCATCCCGGCGCAGTCACCTATTCCATTCCGTCACCCAAGCTGGCCAGCCTGCTGCTGGATCAGCCGGGAGAAAGCTATGACAGCCAGCTACAGTTCAATATCAAGTTCTGGAACCTGGTTTGCGGGCCCGACTGCCATCCGCCGGAATCCGAAATTCGACGGCTGACTGACGCCAATTGCCGGCGAAGCCGCGAACCCCACGGGCGCTATCGGCAGATGGCGGCGATCATTACAGCGCTCGATCGCAGCCCCTGGCTCCGGGAGGTGCGCATTCCCACCACGGTGGTGCACGGCACCGACGATCCGCTGATCATTCCCCGCGGCGGCAAAACGCTGGCGCGGCTCATCCCCGGCGCACGCCTCAAGCTGATCGCCGGCATGGGTCACATCCTCCCGCCGGAGCGCTGCGAGGAGATGGTGGCGTTTATGCTGGACGCGCCGCACGAAGCCAGCCCGGAGTCCACCGTTTGAACCCCGAGTACCGCAAAGCCATCTACGACGCCGTCCGATCGATTCCCCGCGGCCGTACCTGCGCGTACGGCGACGTGGCGCGGTTGGCCGGCCTGCCGGGACGCGCCAGGCTGGTGGGTCGCGCGCTCCGGGAACTGCCCGAGGGGCTCAAGCTGCCCTGGTATCGGGTTATGCGGGCGGATCGCTCGCTTGCCTTCCCACCGGGGTCCGACGACTTCGAGCGGCAGCGAGCGCTGTTGCTCGACGAAGGTGTGCTGCTCGAGCGCAATCGGGTACCACAGAAATATTTCGAGTGGGAAAGCGACGCAGACTACGCGCTGTGGGGCCCACCGCCCGACTGAAACGCTGCCCAGGTTTCCGGCGTGTTGACGTTGACCAGCTCAGCAGGATTGGTGGCTAGCCGCTTAACCCGCAGGCTCACCAGCAGATCCGTCAGGCTTAGATCACCCGACGCAACCCGCTCGGCAACCTTGGGGGCGGAACCCGGCTCGTAAAGGGCACAGCATGGCTCCAAAAGCTCGCCGCCATTAGTTTCCCGACGATACGCAACGGCTTCACAAGTGCCGTCGCGGGCGTCGATCAGTCGCGTCAACGTGGACCGCTGAACTGCCGGCATGTCGACAGCCAGCAAGAACCAGGCAGCCTCAGGATCGAAGCGCTGCGCGGAAAAGAGGCCGCCCATCGGCCCCAGTCCAGGCTGCACGTCGACGATACATGGCCAGGTGCTCTCCCTGTCGCGAGCGCCGGAGACCCACACCTCGTCGCAGACCTCACCCAGCACACCCGCTGCACGATCCAGCAGCGTAACGCCGTCCAGTGACAACAGCGCTTTGTCTTGGCCCATTCGCCGGCTCGCGCCGCCGCAGAGGACCAGTCCCTTGAGTGGTACCCCGCTCATCGGCTCAGCGTTCCTATGATTTGTTGCCACCCGAAACCCATCGGCGCCCCGCTGGTCAAAAGGTATAATCTTCTCCTCATTATCCAACACCAGCCGTCCATGAATCGCGTTACCCCACTGTTTTGCCGCTCGGTGCTGCTGCTGGCCTTGGTGGCTGCGTCGCAGCTCTCGCTGGCTCAGAGCCCGTCAGCCGAAAACCCGCCCACGGTTCCGGCACCGCCCGCCGCGCCCGCCGCGCCCGCCGCTGACGCCCTCATCGACGACGCAGCCTCCGCGGAAGAAGAAGATACCCAGTGGATGGCCGTGTTCCTGGACGGCCAGCGCGCCGGCCACGTCAAAAACGTTCGCCGTGTTGAGAATGGTCAGGTCGAAACCAGCGAAGAGTTCCTGCTGCGCATTAATCGCGGTGGCGTCACCATCGAGGTGCTGAGCGAAGAAGGCTACCTAGAAACCACCGAAGGTGAGCCTCTGGGTTTCTATGCCAGCCAGCAGATCTCCGGGGCCCAGATGACCATCCAGGGTGAAATCAAAGACGGCCGCGCGTTTGTCACCACCGTCAGCGCCGGCAGCGTGCAGGACCAGGAGTTCGACTGGCCGGAGGACGCGGCGATGGCCGAACGGGCTCGCCTGGAGGGGTTAGCCAAGGGATTCGAGCCAGGCACCTACTACGAACAGACGCTGTTTGTGCCCTCCTCCCTGCAGTTTGTGCCCGCAACGACGCGCGTCGAGGACAATGAGCGAGTCGATCTGCTGGGTACCGAGCAAGACCTCGTCCGGGTTGTGGAAACGGTGACGCTCGGCGCAACCCCCACCGTCATGACCGGCTGGGTGACCCCAGACTACGAGATCAAGAAGGCCCGCATGTCGATGATGGGCCTGACCTTTGAAGCCATCGCCTGCCCGGAAAGCTGCGCCACCGGCGACGTCGAGCCGGCTGACATTTTTGTTCAGGCACTCGTAGAGGTGCCGGAGCGGCTCAGCTGGAAAGATCGGGAAACGCCCATCACCTTCGAGTTCCGAGCCACCGATCCGGAGCAGCCGTTGACCTTCGCGGAATCCGATGAACAAGCCCTGGAGAAGCGGGATAACCTGTACCGGGTTACCGTGACGCCACTGGCGCTGCCAACGCCCCCCGCAGCGAGCCCCGTCGAGGGCGGTGAAAGCACCGAGATGAGCGATTTCCGCGGCGCCACGCGGTGGCTGCAAATCGACGCACCCGAGATCCACGAACTCGTGCGCCAGGCGCGGCTGGACGCCCAGACGCCCGCTGACCTGATGCAGCGCATGGAGCAGTTCGTCCGCGACTATGTCTTCGACAAAAACCTGTCGGTCGGCTACGCGACGGCGCTTGAGGTTGCCCGCAACCGGAGCGGCGACTGCACCGAGCACGCGCTGCTGCTGGCCGCCATGGGCCGCGCGGCTGGCATACCCACACGCGTCGCCACCGGCCTGGCCTACGTCGAAGACTGGCTTGGCACGCAGAACGTGTTTGTTCCTCATGCCTGGACCCAGGCCTGGCTGGACGGTCGCTGGGTCAGCTTTGACGCGGCGCTCGGCAAATTTGACGCCGGGCATATCGCGCTGGCGTACGGCGACGGTGACCCGGCGGGCTTCTACGACGGCATTACGACTCTTGGCAACCTCGAAGTGGTGTCGGTCACCAAGACCTCGGCCAACTAGGTGAACGTGAGTTCTGAAGCCGCACATGAGGGCGGCGGAAGTGGCCCCACCTTTCGCTGTACGCCCCGCCTGCTGCTGCGCGACCAGCCGGATGCCATCGAGCTGGTCAGCAAAGCCGACTGGACCCTGGCCGGCCGCGCTGAGCTCAATCGACGCGGCCAGCTCGATCACCTGACCATCGTGCCGAAGGCGCGCCGGCAGGGCCTGGCGACCGAGTTTTTCCAATGCCTCGCGTCAGAGCAGCGCCAGGGCAGTCTGGACCCGAATCGCTTCGACGACCAGAAGATTGCAACGCTCTGGCTGCAAAGCCTCGCTATGCACGCAGCGTCGGGAACCCGGCCAGCGCAGGACCTCGCGGAATACCAACAAAAGCGCTCAGCGCAGTGGCTGTCAGACCTCGGCATCGACAGCGACTACGGCGAGCAGCGCGGGCTCCCGTTGGTCATCGAGCCGGCAGAGCTAGAGCTGGCCGGTGACGACTGTTTCTCCCGACCGCTATATCTGACGCCAGCAGCGGCTCATGCATGGCGGCAGCTCCGCAATGCAGCCGCTGAGGTCGGCATCACGCTGCAGCCCGTGTCGGGTTTCCGCAGCATCGACTATCAGGGCCGTCTGCTGAGCAAGAAGCTGGCTGAGGGTGCCGAGGATGCGCTTCGGGTCAGCGCGGCGCCCGGTTACAGCGAACATCACAGCGGCTGCGCCCTCGATATCACAACACCCGGCGCAACCCCGCTCGAGACCGCGTTCGCCGAGACGGCCGCCTTTGGCTGGCTGGCCGCCCATGGGGCGGCATTTGGGTTTGTGATGTCTTATCCAGAAAACAATCCGCACGGGGTGGCGTTTGAGCCCTGGCACTGGTGCTTTCAGTCAGGTCAGGCGGAGGCCCAGGCCTGAGGAGCCGATGCCCAAGGCGCATGGCTCTGCCCTGCTTCTTACACGTTTCCTAGAAACACTCGACACGCTCATCGTCGAGCGGGCGACAGTGCGGTGGAAACCCGCGTATCCGCCAATAGCGCTCAAGGCCCAGTTCGCGCATCACGCGATAGCGTTCCGGTGAGCTCAGATAATCCTCATGGTAGCGATACCACCAGACGGTCTCGCCCCTCGTGCGTCTGCGTACGCGAATTTCTGAGTACCGTTTGTAGCTGTGCAGCCACTCGGCGAGCGTGGGCAAGGAGGGTCCAAGGCCGTAGCTGTCCGCCAGCATCTTGCGAAACCCCGCGTACCCTTTTTCGACATCGAAATCGGGATCAACGACCAAATCATCGACAAAAGCGGCGTCAAGGCCCGGGCCCGGTGTACGGCTACGAAGCTCTTCTAGCAGCTTCTGCTCCCCATTCGCCGCCAGCGCCAGAGCCAGCGGGTAGACGAGCGAGATGTGCCTTGCCTCGTCATCCAGCTCCAGAAAAGTATTGAGCGCCGACTCGAGTTTGCCGGCATAGAAAAACGTCCGGCCCAGCCACATTTTTGCCACCGAGTCAGCCGGATCAAGCTCCAGCGCGCGGCGCAGATCACGCTCGGCATCATCAAAGAATCCCAGTTCCGCAAACTCCTGGCCGCGCCAGCTCCAGGGCACCGGGTCGTCGGGATCCAGCTCGATCGCGCGACCATACTCATCGATGCTTCGAACGTAGTCGGGCGCCCCCTCATAGGTGGCGTTGGCGCCGAGCACCGCGCGAGCCAGCGCAAGGTCCTGCCTCAGCGCCAGGGCACGGTTCGCCGCATCCACCGCAAGCGTGGCGTAAGGACGATCTTCCAGTCCCCAGCCGGGCGACACCGAATACGCGGCCGCCAGTGCTTCCCACGCCCGGGAAAAGTCTGGGTCAAGGCGGACCGCCTCTTCGAACTTCGCCACGATGGCCTGCAGGTTTTCGGTTTGTCGCCGAGAGAAAAGATCACGGCCCTCAAGAAAAACCTCGTAGGCCAGCAGGTCGTCGGTGGCCGCGGCAGCGGCAAAACGCAGAGTGTCAGCGCTACCAATACCGATGCGCCCTCCGAGCTCCTCAACGACGGACGTTGCAATGTCATCCTGGATCGACAGCAGGTTCTCAACCGACAGCACCTGATCGAAGGTCCGGGACCAGAGCGTCCGGTCACTCGGTCCGTCAACCAGCCGGACGGTCACCCGAACGTTATCTCCCGCCTTGCGAACGCTCCCGTCCAGGAGGTGCCGAACCGCAAGTTCGCTGGCGATGGTCCGGGCGTCCAGATCAACGCGATTGCGGTAGCGAAACGAAGACGTTCGGGATGCAACCTTGAGCCGATCGACCCGGGCCAGCACGTTCAGGATTTCCTCCGCAACACCCTCGGAGAAAAACGCCTGGTTTTTCTCCGCGCTCATGTCCGCAAAAGGCAGGATCGCAATCGATTGCGCTGCAGTTTCGGTAACGGTCCGATCCGCCGAATTCGCAATCGCCGATGCGGGCGACGTCTCCTGGCGGTCGCTACGGAACGCAAGCACCGCAACCAGTGCCGCTACGCCGATCAATGCGACGACGGCCAGGCCTATGGCCGGGGATCGGCTGGGAGAGGAAGTGGTAGTAGCCGTAATCATGACCGGCGGGGCTTTGCCGTCCATCTTGGCTTTTATCGTGGCGACCAGCGCCTGAAACTCAGGCGCCTCCCGATCGCCGTTCCAGTCCTGAAGCGGCAGCGTTTGAAACTGTCGGAACCCAAGCTTAGGTCGCTCGCCGTCAATCGAAATGGGCACCAGACACCCACGATCCCGCCCCTCGGTGGCCTCGTCAGCTACCCAGTTCGACTGAACAGAAGACTTAGACCAGGCGACCAGAACGGTCCGGGCTGCGTTGAGCTGGACCTCGAGCTCCGCGGAGAAATCCGAACCACCGGTGAGATTTCTGTCCCACCAGACGTCCAGACCCTCAGCCGTCAGCGCCGCTGCGAGCTGATCGACCCATCCCTGGTCCGGGCGAGCGTAGGAAATAAAAACGTCGGCCAAGCCAACTACCCTTCAACAAAGCAGCCAGATGGTAACTCAGGGGCTAACCCCAAGCGAGGTGAACCGAAGGCGCGCCCAATCCCTCACCGGCATCGTTGGTACCCAGCGAACGGCCTAGCTTTTGCGGGCCACGATATAGGGACGCTTATCCGACTCCGGTTTTTTGCTCCGATGGCGCTCGACGGCCTCGATGGTAAAGCCGGCCGCCTCCAGGGCGTCACGAAGCTCACCTTCGGTAAAGAACAGCAGGCTAGGCGGCGCAAAACGGACCAGCCGCAGGACCGCTACCAGCACGCGAATCAGCCAGGTGGAATCCGCCAGGCAGGGCGTCTTGGAGATGAACCGACCACCCGGCGCGGCGAGGTGATGAATGTGCTTCAGCGTGGCGTTGAGGTCTGAAACAAGATGGAGATAGTTGAAGCCGAGCACGGTAGTAAAAGTGTTGTCCGAGGCCGCCATCGACTCCGCGGTTCCCACCTGGAATTCCAGCCCCGGTGTTGGCTCGTCCTGAAGCCTTTGATTCGCCTGCGCGATCATGCCGGCAGCGATATCGGTTGCTAGATAGCGGCCCGCTGCGGTTGCAAGCCTGAGCGCCGTCATGCCCGTTCCGCACCCAAGCTCCAGGACCGAATCCTCTTCGGTTAGCAGCGAGCGCGTTCGCTCGAGCGTCCGCGCGTAGCCTTCCTCATCGCCGATTTTGGCCTTGGCGTAGCGGGACGACATCCGATCCCAGAAGGCGGCATCCTTTTGGCCGACAGTCGATGAGGGGTTTTGCGTATTCATATCAGCGTTCTAACCTCAGCTTCATACCGTGATGACTAGCGACAAACCCAAGCCGCTCATAAAAGGCGATCGCCTCCGGGCGACGACGGTCGGTGGTGAGCTGCACCAGCACGCAACCCCGATCGCGCGACAGCACAATCGCCTGTTTGATCAGCGCCTGGCCAACCCCCTGGCCGCGGAGACCCGGCGCAACCCGAACGCCTTCCAGCTGAGCCCGCCAGCCGCCGGCATAAGTCAGGCCCGGCAGAAAGCTGAGCTGGGCAAAGCCGGCCAGCGCGCCATCACTCTCTGCCACCAGCAGGTGGTGATTCGGGTCAGCCAGGATAGCGTCCAACGCCTCCTCATGTGTCGCCCCAACCGCCGCAGTTTCCCGGTCTGCCGCCACCGCGTCGTCAGCCAGGAGCGCAACCAGCGTCGGTAGATCTTGGGCCGCAGCGCTGCGGAACTGTAGCTGGGGTATGGCCACGATGTTAGTGAAGCTGCTGGGGCGGCGCATCGCCCGCCGCCTGGATAATCTCCTGGGGCAAACGCACGCTCGCAATCCCCAGCTGGCTGAACAGCGGCAGCAGCTGCTGGCGGATCAGCGGATAGAGCTGGCGCGTCAGCGACATGTGGTGCTGACTAAAAGTGTCGAAATCGATGGGTTCACCCTGGAGCTGCTGGTAGGAAGCGTTAAGCACACACTCCAGGGTAAACGCCGGTTTAGGGTCAGCATCCGCTTCAGCGGCTTTGCGCAACCCGCGGCAATAGAGCCGCACCCCCACCTGATAGGCGGTTCTCTGAGCCTCCACCACAGGGTCCGGCTTTCGTGCCAGTGCCGCGGGCGTCAGCTTCATTTCCACGTTGGCGTTGATCACGTCATCGGGACCAATCGACTGATGCAGCTCCGCGTGAATTTTGACGAGCTGGGTTTGGAACAGCGCAAAATGACTCAGAAGATTCATCGGGAAAGACAGCCTGGGCGCGATAGCCAGCTTGGCAAAACGCTATTTTACCGGGTTAGAGCTCCGTCGCGCGCCACAGATACCAGCTCGCCACGCTGCGCCACGGCCGCCAGACCTCACCGCGTTCGGTGAGCTGCGCCGGCGTTGGCAGCGAATCAATGCCGTCGACAATCGCCATACCCTTCTGCAGCCCCAGATCGTTGGGAGCCAGCACGTCCGGTCTTCCCAGCCAGGACATCAGCAGCATCTGGACCGTCCACTCACCAACCCCTTTCTGACTGGTAAGGGCCCCGATGATGTTGTCGTCGTCCATCTGATCCAGCTCTCCCCGGCCCGGCAGCTCGCCTTCCACCTGACTGCGGGCCAGTCCCCGGATGTAGTCACTTTTTCCGCGGGAAAGGCCAACAGACCGCAAACCTCGCATCTGCGCTCGCGCGACGCGTCGGGCGTCGGGGGTGACACCGTCTCCGTACTTGGCGAGAAATCGGCCGTAGATGGTGCCGGCCGCTTTGCCCGAAAGCTGCTGATACGCGATGGCCCGCGCCAGCGCCTCAAAGGTGCTGGCGTAGAGCGCCTGCTGCATGGGGCGTGACCCGACGCGGTCCATCACCGCCGACAGCTTTGGGTCGGCCTGCCGCAGTGCGCGGCAGGCACGCTGCCAGCGCGACCGCGGCCAGTGTACGGTTTCGGTCAGGGCGTTGGTTCGAACCGAAGCTGAGACGCTGCGTCCGCCGCCGCCTGATCCGGATCAAGCTGCAACGGCAGAAATGCGTTGCCCAACCACGGATAGAGCTGGTTGGCGTAGTTCGGATCGCCCAGAACGCCGCTTTGGCCGCCAGGCACCACCTGCAGGGCCTGCGGGCCGCCGGGCGTCATGTTGCCCACGAACCGACGAGCGGGGCCTGATCCAAACATGAAGCCGTTCAAGGTATCCGCCCGCACGTTGTGGGTTGAAGCATCCAGCACCTGGTAACCACCGGCTCTCGGAATACCGTCTAAACCCTCTACCGTACTCAGACCGTAGAGCCCATTCGGCAAGTTGAACGGCCCGCCAAGCGGGTGGTCGAGCACAATGCGATGGAGCTTGCCCCAGCGGTAGTCCATAACGTCAGTCGAATTGGCAAAAGCCGGCGCGAACTCGTCGCTCGCCAGCAGATCCAGCGACTGACGAACCGTGGCCAGAATCAGAAAGTCCCTAGCAGACTCGGCATCCGGTGCGTCCGGATTAGTGAAGAAGTTCAGACCCGAGGCGCCGATACCCTGGTTGGTGTCAAAGGTATCCAGCAGGTTTTTGAACGCGTTGAACGCGAGCGTACTGCTGGGCCGGTTGTTGCCCAGACCGACAGCGCTTAGCGTGGCGTCGATCGTATTCTGGATCATCAGGCTGCGCCACTGGGCATACACGGTCGCCGCCACCGAGTTCATGATCTCCTGCTCGCTCGGCGTTCCGAGGGCAAACGGATTATCACCCGGGTCGTAACCCTCTGGGATACCAGTTGGAGAACTGAAATCCCACTGCGTCAGGAGCGCCACCACTTCCTGCACCTGCGGATCGGCCGCCACGCCGGCCAGCACAGGCCATGCGTTGGCATCACCCGCATTCGCAAACGCCGTCAGGAGATGCGGGACAATCAGCTCAGCGTCGAGCATCTGGTTGTTAGCCTGCCAGCTGACCACGTCAGCGGTATTGATCGGGTCTCCAGAAGCCACGGCGTCTTCAATGAGGCGATCGAGGCGTCCCTGCCGGTAGCTCGCGTACACGCTCTGGTTGAGGTAGTACAAACCGCCGCCGGGTCTCACCTGATTGAGCGTGTTGTTGTCCAGCGTGGTGCCAACCGGATCGTTGTTGGCGTTCGCAAGAAAACCACTGGCCGGATTGATCGAGGTGGGCGTCTCGCTAATCGGCAAGATTTCACTGGGCGTAGATTGCCCGGGCTGCGGATTTTCCAGCGGGAGCCACTCGTGCATCAGCGCACCGGTACCGTCCCGGATGAAAAGCGGCGGAATGCCCCCGTCCGGCGCGTTAAGCAACTGAAGGTCCGAACGAATCGGTACCTCGGCCGGGGTGAAGTAGCCGATGTTGCCGAAGATATCGGCAGCACCAAAGTTCTGCGATCCAAAATCGAATTGTTGGACGGCCACCGCAAACTCATCGACGTCAGCCGCTTTCGCCATCGCCTGGAAGGCCTCAACCTCAAAGGTTGGGCCGGAGCCCGTGTACTGAAAACTGATGCCCTGGCCGCCGGACAGATCCAAGATCGGTCCGTTGTTGCGCCGCGGCACGATGAACGTAATGCCCCCGGCATCGACGCCCACGTTCAGGCGCTCCAGGTTATCCGGCTGACCGTCGAGCTGATTGGCAAAATAGCTCTGGACAATCCAGATAATTGGCTCTTCCTGGCCTTGGTAGATCGTGTGGGTCGGCAGGCCGAGCGTGTTGAAGCGCAGTGTCTCGAAAAAGAAATCGCCCTCGTCGATCGGGTTAACGGTCGAACCCCAGCACAGTGTCGAGTTACACCCCTGGGCAATCAGCGGCGCGCCGGTAAATGCAACGCCGGCAACGTTGAGCGGTTCATTGCCGT
>JBCDKA010000098.1:0-15007 GCA_038747195.1 Pseudomonadota bacterium | reverse complement strand
CCGGGGCAAGGGCGTGCAGGCGATCGTCGATTTTGCCCACAACGAGCATGGACTATCGTCGGTTGCGCAGACGGTGGCCGCGATGCCAGCGCAGCGACGCTTGGTGCTCTTAGGACAGGCCGGCGATCGCAGTGACGCCCTGATCGAGGGGCTGGTGCATGCGGCGCTTAAGGCCAATCCCGATCAGCTGGTTGTCTGCCGACTGCCGGGCTACGAGCGCGGGCGACTGCCCGATGACGTGCCCGATCTGATCACCGATATCGCCCTTGCTGCGGGCATGTCACCCGACGCCATCCATCGCGCCGCCAGCCCTGTCGATGGCACCCGCTTCGCGCTGGAGTGGTCACGGGTTGGCGATCTGATGCTGATCCTGGCATTGACTCAGCGAGGACCGGTCACGCAGCTGATCGAAGAGGGGCTGGGCGCCGCGTCTTAGCGACGCAGCGCCGGCTGGTCACCTGACGGCCTCGCTGAAGTCACAGAATCATCGGCGCGGTTCGCTAAGCGCCGGCAGCCAGCGCGCTGCTGACAATCGCTCTTGCCTCCCCGACAAGCTCATCCAGATGAGCCTGACCTCTAAAGGATTCCGCGTAAATCTTGTACTGATCCTCCGTCCCCGAAGGACGCGCGGCAAACCAGCCGTTTTGTGTGGTGACCTTCAGGCCGCCGAGCGGCGCATTGTTGCCAGGCGCCCGCGTCAAGCGCGCGGCAATCGGCTCCCCCGCCAGCTCTCGGTTGGTCACCTGGTCGGGCGACAGGCTGGCCAGCCTGGCCTTTTCCTCCGGCCTGGCCGGCGTGTCAATGCGGGTGTAAAGGGGCGTACCGAAACGCTCTGCTAGCCTGCGATAGTGCACCGCGGGATCCTCACCGGTTTCAGCAGTGATTTCTGCGGCAAGCAGATTGAGAATGATCCCGTCTTTGTCGGTCGACCAGGGTGACCCGTCGCGGCGCAGAAACGAGGCACCGGCACTCTCCTCGCCGCCGAAGCCGAGGCTGCCGTCTCGCAGGCCCTGAACAAACCACTTGAACCCTACCGGCACCTCATAAAGGTCGCGCCCGAGATCCGCGGTAACCCGATCAATCATGCTGCTGCTCACGAGCGTCTTGCCTACCGCGGCGTTCGCCGGCCAGCGGGTTCTGCGCTCGAAGAGCCAGGAAACCGCGACGGCCAGATAGTGGTTGGGATTCATTAGCCCGCCACTGGGCGTCACGATGCCATGCCGATCGAAGTCGGTGTCGTTGCCGAAGGCGATATCGTAGCCATCCTTCAACTCAATCAGGCTGGCCATAGCTGACGGGGAAGAGCAGTCCATGCGGATCTTCCCGTCCTTGTCGACGGTCATGAACCGAAACGTTGGGTCGATGGCGTCATTCACGACAACGAGATTCAAGCCGTACCGATCGGCCAGTCGCTCCCAATAATGAACGCCCGACCCACCCATGGGGTCCGCGCCAATCCGTATGCCGGATCGCGCGATCCCGACCACGTCCACGACCTCTTCGAGACCGTCGATGTAGGGCGTTCGAAAATCAAAGCGCGTGACGTGGTCTGAAGCGATGGCCTGGCGCCAGGTCCACCGCCGAATCTGTTCCGGCGCTGCCAGCAGCTCGTTGGCACGCTGCTCAATCCAGCTGGTCACGTCTTTGTCCGCTGGACCACCGTTGGGCGGGTTGTACTTGAAGCCCCCGTCAGACGGCGGATTGTGGGAAGGCGTGATCACGATCCCGTCAGCCGGAGAATTTGGATGGCGCCGGTTGTGAGAGAGAATCGCAAACGAGACCACCGGCGTTGGCGTGTAGCCACCCTCGTTGTCCAGATGCACCGAAACGCCGTTGGCTGCCAGCACCTCAACCGCGCTGATCAGTGCTGGCTCGGAAAGTGCGTGTGTATCCATGCCAAGGAACAGGGGGCCCGTGATGCTCTGAGCCTTTCGATAATCCGCCACGGCCTGACTCACCGCCAGGATATGCGTTTCATTGAAGCTCCCGCGAAGCGCGCTGCCGCGATGCCCTGAGGTGCCAAATGCGACCCGCTGTGACGCCTCTCCGGGATCAGGGGAGAACGCGTAGTAGCTGGCTACCAGACGGGGAATATTTTCCAGCAACGCCTGCGGCGGACGCTTTCCGGCAAGCTCGTGTAAGGGCATGTTCGGGTTCCAGATCAGGGATGCTCAATGATACTGAGTTTCCCCTCGACAACACCATGTGAGCCTCGTTTATCGGGAATTTAACTTGAAATAAAGCAGGATTTAACGGGCTCTTGCTAACTTCGTTAATCAAGCCAACAGGGGAATGAGACCATGCGCATCATCGCAATGGCCACGCTTTTTGCTATCAGCACAAACGCTTCCGCCGCCGCAAGGCTTTTTCTCATCAACGTTGCGCCAGAGCCCAGCGCCGCCATCAGCGTTCCCTTCAGCGTTGAGGGTAGCGAGGTCGCCCAGCTGAGCTACCGCGAGGCGAGCGGCTATTTGGAGGTGCCCGCCGGCGCCATACGGGTATCGGCGATCGTCGACGGTCGTTCGCTTGAGCGAAGTCTAAGCCTGGTGGACGGGCTGGACTACACGGTGGCCCTGGGTCCGGCAACGCAAACCAATGGCGGCCAGACACTCCACCTGATGCTTGACCACAACCACCCGATGACGCGCTCATCAACCACCTTCCAGCGCGCCAACCTGGCAGCTATCAGAGGATCGGTAAGCTTCGGAATCAACTGTCGAGGACAATCGACCGACAAGACCCTCAACAACGAGAAGCGTGAGCATGCCGGCAAACGTGAATTCGGTGACGGCACGGTGACTGACGTCACGGGCAGCAGCAACCTGTCCCGGTTCCTTCTCATCGACGCGCCGACCCTCGCCTGCCAGGTGGCGGTCGGGAATGGCAGCAGCACCAGCCAGGCGGACATCGTCGTCAACGAGGGTGCCGTCAACCGGGTGTTCGCCATCGGTGACGGCGAAAACCAGCCGCTAGAGGCGCTGGTTGTAACGCAAGAGGTGCGCCCGCCACTGGCGGTCATCGCTGCTGAACCGGCGCTGGAAGGGTTGTGGTTCACCCCGGGAAAGCCGGGCGAAGGTCTAGCCGTGATATGGAACGACAGCAAACAGACGCTGGAAAACACCTATTTCGGCTTCGCCAATGACGGCCAATCGCGCTGGTATGCGGTTGCCGGTGAACCCGCACGGACCACGCTGAATGAGCTGGAGTTTACTGCTCGAGATTTCCGGCAGACCGAGGGCTTTGACGGGAGTATCGGCCTCGGCAGTGAAATCGTGGATCAGCTTCGGATTGTGTTTCACGCCTGCAATGCGGCAACCGCCGTGGTGCAACAGCCAAAACCCATTGGCGTCAGTTTCAACGTCGAGCCGTTCCCACAAAACGCGTTGAAGCTCACACAGATCGCAAGCAGCGGAGCGGAGTGTCTGGAGAAGGAGGTGCAGCTGTGAAGTTAATTAACTCAGGACTACTTTTTCTAGCCGCACTCCTTCTGGTGCCGTCGGCTTATGGAGCCCAGCTGCTCCTCGGCAACGTCGCTTTGATCGACGTTGACGGGAGGCCAACTGCCGTGACATTCCGCGTCGACGCCGATACCTTTATCAACGACGTACCGTATAAGGGCTTTCCAGACGCTGTTGAAATTTCCGCCGGCTGGCACACGGTCTCGGTGTTTGCGGCCGGCGATCCGGCCCAGGAAGTACTCGTCTCACGGTCGTTTTTCCTGCCCAGTGAAGAGGACAGCCTGTCGCTGCTCGCCGCTGGCGGGAGTCAGGGCAGGTCACTGCAGCTGATCACCAGAGCAATCGACCCCAGCTGCGCAGACATCGCCTGCACGGGGACCATCAATCTCTCGCCGGCGGCGGAACGGCTCAGCGTAGAGCGACGCTGCCGCGACATCGATGCCCCTGAGGACAACACCTCGCTGCTTGCCGGACCTTTGCCCTATGGGGAGGGACGACTGGGGTCATCGAGCATCGGTGAAGCACGCTTCTGCGAGCTGTCGGTACTGGCTGATGACGAGCCCGTAAGCTGGCAGACGACCACTCTCGAACTGCCGGCCACGGGGCTATCCACGATCTTGATCATCGGGGACAACGTACTGGCGAGGCCGGAAATTATTGCCGTGGCAGATCAGGCGCTCGTCCCAGCAACGGAAGTAACACCCGATCCCATTGCCGGAATTACCTCCGTTGCGCTCTGGCGTGACCTTGACGAGCCGGGTGCGGCCTACTTCCTCCTCGAACTGCCGGAAGCGGGGCGAGTGACTGGAACCGCCCTGCTGTTCAACAGCGACGGCAACAGCGAGTGGCGAGCGGTGGACGGCGCTTTTCAAACCGCGACGGATCGTCAGGCCGGCACCCTGCGGCTCAGCCAGCTCGGCGTCAGCCGCGCCGAAGGCGGACAGATCGATGTGGCGTCCTTACCGAATATTCAGCTGGTGTACGACGGCTGCAATCGAGCCACGGTCACGCTGATCGACGACACGCTGACCACGCGGCGTATTGAGCGCACCCTGCCCGTTTCTAGCTGCCTTGTGCCAGACCCGTAAACGCCAGGGCTATTTTTTGCGCTTTTTCTTGGGTTTCTTTGGCGGCGGCGGCTGGTTCTCAAAGATCCATCGCTCCAGCGGCTGCTGGATCACGGTGGGAAAGATGGTGAAACCTACCACCAACAAAATGATGCCGAGGGGCCACTGCCACTGAATCAGCGTGACCGGCCAGAGAAAAGCCATGAGCGTGTTCATCAGCGTGTCTACGATGAACGAGATGACAAACTCCAGCAGGTCGCTGCTGAGGATGTTAATCGAGAAAAGCTGCGGAATGTCTTCGCTGATCAGCTCCACGATTTCTAGATACAGAAACGTCACGGCAAAGCCCAGCGCATACATCCCGCCACCGCGCGACTCCCAGACCTTGCGAAACCAGCGCCGAAGCAGTCCATGGGCGCCGTCGCCGATACCGCCGGGGCGCAGCAGCTCATCTTTTCCACGTTGCGCCAGTTCGCGCACGCGCTGACTTGCGGGCCGTTCGGGCTCCTTAGGCTGGTTTTCTTCCACGTCGATTCGTTGAGTCTCGCGGCCCGAGCGCCGCTACTGCCGGGATCGCGGAGCCTAGCATGATTGAGTAGTTCGTCGAGTACAATCACGCATTCAGAAAGATTGCCTCGCGCCGCTGCTGACCGCTATGAAGTTACCTCCCGAAGTCGCTCCTTTTTGGCGCCGGTTTCTCGAAACCGGACCTGTCGACGCCCGCAACCGGCTGCTCGGCACAGACTGCTTCGGTGATAACCAGAAAGACATCGACGAACTCGCGGAGCTGGTGGTCTCCGGCGTGAAACGCGGCACCGCGCCGCTCCTGTGGTCCTACGAATTTGACGGGGATCCGCCGCCAACACCCGGTTCTCTTAGAGTGATCGTCAATTGGCGTGGGCAGGCGCGATGCGTCGTCGAAACCACCCGGGTCGATGTGGTCGCCTATGAGGACGTCACCGCGGAGTTTGCGGCCATCGAAGGTGAAGGTGACGGATCCTTGGCTTACTGGCAAAGCGTTCATTGGCCTTACTACGAACGCGAGTGTCACCGGGTGGGCAAACAGCCAAGCCTCCAAATGCCAATCTTATGCGAACAGTTTCGTCGAGTATTTCCCTGATACGCACGGCCGGCTTTGCGCTGCTGCTTGGGCTGCTGGCCGCCTGCAGTGCGGCGCGACCTCCGCTCAACAGCGAGATGATTGCGGAACGCTTTGGGTCCTACGGACTGGAGATTATCAACCAGACGGCTGATCGAAGGATCACCAATCTCTTCTCCGGCGACCCGAATCAGCGGGTCACCCGGACCCTGGCAGTCGTGCGATTCCGCCAGCCGGTCGCTGCAGACCTCAGCGCTTCTCACCGGAAAATTTTGCAGGGTGAGTCCCTGGGAGCGACTCTGAAGGCCGCAGGATGGACAGTGGAGAAAGATACCCTGGATGTCCGGACCGTCACCTCAGGGGGCAGCCTCGCCGAGATGATGCGGGTCGAACCAGGAAAGCCTCTGGCCGTGCACCTCTATCGCCTCAGCGCCGTGAGTGACAACAAGCGTCTCCCCTATGCCCAAATTGCCGAGGTTCACCATCCTGACCACCTGACCGTGTTGGACCTCCAGCGGATTTACGGCGACGAGGTGGCGGCCAGCCCGTTAGCGAGTGGTCCACTCAGCGGGCTGTGGAAGACACTCCAGGAATCTCTGCGGCTTCTTTAGATCCCGCGTTTTTTTCAGCCATGGCGTCCAACGCCTTTGTCAGCGTCTTTTGGAACTTCTCCAGTTCGGAGTCGCTGAACTCGGTTGGTGCCTGCCGCCGCACCTCGATGGCTCGCTCAACATAGCTCAAGGCTTCCTCCGGGCGGCTGTCTCGCAGCAGCATCTTGCCCCAGCTGTGGAGAAAATCCCCCACTTGTTCTGCGTCGCCGCCGTAAGTCTTCTGGGCCAGTTCCAGCGCTGCCGGAGCCATGGCCAGCGCTTGCTTCGCATCATGCAGGCTGAGCTGCCCCAAGAACGTTCGCTGCCTCAGAGATAACTCTCGGCGTGGTGTTTCAGGATGATTCTCAACGGTCTCCAGTGCCTCGCGCTGAAGTGATCGCTTGCGGCCATCTTCGCCCCGAATCAGCGCCAGCGTCGCCTGTTCCGCCAGCAGTTCGGCTTCGTTGAAGTGCGCCTTGCCGCTGATCTTTCGAACGGACCTCCTCGCGTCCGCGAGCATCTTGTCCGCCTCTTTACGCTTGGAATCGATAACCAGATCGTAGGCCAGATCGAGCTGCTCCCGCCATCGGTCGGCGTGGTTTTCGCCGACCTTCTCGATAGCGGCGGTAAACTTTTCTGAGGCTCGGCGTTCTTTCTTGCTCAGCTCGTCGCCGAGCTCCTGATACCGATTGATCCGATAGCTGTCGTCCTCCGCGTACTGGCGGAGTACGTGACCATAAAGCACATGAGCAAAAGCTTTGTCGGCGGGCAGACCGTCATCCCCGTCTCGGTAGTTGAGCGCCAGCCCATAAACCCGCTCATCCAGCGCGGCGATCCATTGAGCGGCCCGGCCCAGGTCGCGTTTACCGCCGGTTCCGGAGAACAGCATGTAGGCCGTCGCAACCTTCGCCTCCGTGTAGTTTTGCTCCGCTGAACGACGAAACCACATGGCGGCCTGCTGGGGGTCTTGATCCAGCCGCTGTCCTCCCAGCAGCGCCACGCCCCAGCGGTACTGGGAGAGGATGTCGCCAGCTTCAGCAGCAGCCTCGATCCATGACAGCGCCTGACGCCGCTGAGTATCATCTGCCTCGCGATCCTGAAGCGCCCCACCAAGATCGGCCATCGCTCTGACCACCCCCTGTTCAGCGGCTGCGGTCAGCCAACGAATAGCCTCCTCCCGATCCTTCGCGAGACCCTCCCCGCGGTAGTACATTTCGCCTAGCCTCGCCTGGGATGCGCCACCGCCCTGCTCTGCACCCCGACGGATCTTGGCCACCACTTCCTGTGGTACCGAGTTGAGCCGCTCCTCAGCGCGAATGTCCTGCTCGAGAGACAGCTTGGCCATCAGGTTGCCGGTGCTGGCCGCCTGCTGCAGCCACTGCCGAGCCAGCTTGGAATCTTTTTCCACGCCGAGCCCATCACGGTAGTACTGATACATCTGGTACTGCGCGTCAGCCTGACCCGCCTGCGCCGCCTGGCGATAACGTTTGACCGCTTCGGCGAGCTCCGGGCTGCCGTCGCTATCATCCAGCAGTACGCCCAACCGATAGGCTGCCAGCGCCGCACCCGCGTCAGCGGCCATCGCATACCAGCGCTTGGCCTCATTCAGATCCTTGTCAAAGTACTCGCCCGTCTCAAATCCCGTACCAAGGCTATAGGCCGCATTCACGTTTCCAGCCTCTGCGGATTTTGCCAGCCAGTTCAGACCGGCAACGACGTCTTGGCCCAATACATCGCCGGTGACCAGGTTGGCGCCGAGCTGAAGCATCGCAGTGGTTTCCCCTTGCTCAGCCGCCAGGGTCAGAAGTTCTTTGGCTTTGATCGCGTCAGCCTGGACGCCGACTCCCTGCAGATAGTGCAAGCCGAGGTTGAGCTGGGACTGCGCCACGTTGGATTCAACCGCCGAACGGTAATAGGCGATTCCCTTTTCCATGTCCTGGGTCACCCCATTCCCATTGGTATAAACCCACCCCAGGTTGTGGAACGCTTCCCCATGCCCACCGGCAGCAGATTCTTCAAACATCGTGATCGCCCGGCCAGCGTCTTGAGGCAGCATTTTGCCGGTGAGCAGCATCATGCCCATCTCGTTTTTCGCAGGCGCGTAGCCGGCTTCGGCAGAGGTACGCCACAGTCGGACCAGCTCCGCCTGCTTTTCGACCGAATCGGCCTGTGGCGCCAGCGCGACGCCCAGCTCATGCATGGCTGCTGGGTCCCCGGCGTCAGCCGCCTGCCGGAGCGACGTAAGGTCCGGCGCATCGTCGGCAGTCGCAACCGATGCGGCGAATAACCCAAGCAGCAGGGCCCGCAACCCCAGCCGAATCATGAAGTCCATACCCTTCCCCTTCGTCCACTGTCCGTTTGTTATGCAGTCTATACGTCGTTCGCCGAAAAACCGGGCCAGCGGTTCTATTCCCCGGTCGTATCGCTGGCAAAACAATAGTTATTGGCGAGTCCTCTGTCCCTCCCCAATAATGAAACAAACACCCGATCAGCAGGATCGCTGTTATGGCCTACAACACGTCGCCGTTGCGAAGTATCGATGAAGAGGATCAGCGAGCCTGGGTGGACGACGGCGTTGTCTGTCTGAGAAACGTGTTCAGCCCCGAATGGATTGAGAGTATGCGACCGAGCTGCCAGCAGATTGCGGATGGCTCCGGCGACTTTGGGTTGCTCCCGACCATGCCGGGCCGCTACATGACCAGAACCATCGCACCGATCCGACGCTTTATCTTCGAATCACCGCTTGGGGAAGCCGCCGCCCGAGTCATGCGGTCGAGCCAAGTCCGTTTCTTCTTTGACGAGCTGTTCGCCAAGCCGCCCAATTCGGACTCCAAGACGCTGTGGCACTCCGACCGCATGGGGTGGCCCGTGGTCGGGAACATGGTCCCGTCACTTTGGATCCCGCTCCATCCGGTCAGCCGGGAGAACTGTCTTGAGGTCATTCCCGGATCTCATCGGGTCGATTACCCACATTGGCTGTTTTCGCCCAACGCGCGAAAGATGATCCGCCCAGACGACCGCCCAAAACACCCCGACGAGGACAAGCTGCGATCAGACCCCCAGAATCGGTTCGTCAACTGGGAGATGGAGATGGGTGACATGCTCGTCATCCATCCCTGGACGATGCACCATTCTTCCGGCAACACCGATGACAGCTGGCGGCTCTCGCTTTCCGTCCGGGTGTTTGGTGATGACATTCGCTGGGCGCCGCGGCCCGACTGCGTCAACCTCGCGGGCGTCAGTTTTGACGAAATGCTTGAGGGTGAACCACCCACGGGGCCGCTGTTTCCTCTGCTGTGGTCCGAAGACGGCGACAAGGACACCGATGAGGCCTATCCCCGTGGCTTTGCCACCACCTGGTCTCGCGAGCGGCGCACAAACGTCAACGATGACGCGCTCTTCAAAGAATTGCTCGAAAAAGAGGCGTAGGCTCACGATGACTGATCTAGCTCAGGACACGGCCAGCACCGACATCGGCCAGGAAATCTTCGGACCGGGAAAACAGTTTTTCGACAACGTTGTGCATGACAACCTGCTCGAGTCACTGCTCGAGTTGACAGCAGCGGTTTGGACCTGCCAAGACCGCGTCATGATCCTGGAAAACGTTTTGTCTGACCTCGTCGGAGAAGACCGGGATGTCCCGGCGCTGATCGAGGCCTATCAGCCTACGGAACAGCAGGAAGCCGCCAGGGCCGCAGCGCGAGCGGAGCTGGTTCAAAGCGTCTTTCGCAGCTTCTCCAGACCCACGACGCCTCCCACGTCGAAGACCTAGACGGAGTTAGACGATGAATCTGATAGACCTCCCGCGCGGGTATCGGGGCCTGCTGCCGCGAACAACCCGTCTGGCTGATGAAAGCTACCTCGATTTTGTCGAGACGTTCCGCGGTATCGCAGGCTACGGCAACTACGCGCAGGTAGCGCAGGTTGGTGATGAGGCAGTGAGTCAGCGGCTTGGCGACACCGACGACACCACTCCGATTGAAGAGATTCGCGACGTCATCAATGCCCTTCCTTTTCCCGCCACCTGGCAGCGACTGATGCGCTCACACCAGGAGATGATGTGGCGCCGCACGCGCGGCTCGTTTCTGCCGTTTAACGAGTCCCTCGAGGAAGCGATGGCAGCAGCGGAGTCACAGGGGCCGGGCCGGCTGACCTACGACCCCAATTTCACGCCACCGACTTACGCCAGGCGAGAGATTCACCTACAGCCTGGCGGCTACACCGACGATCCGATCGGCGGCGTGGTGTATCACTATGGCACCAAGGTCTTCTATGCAGGCGGCAACGATCAGGACGAACTGCACGCGGAACTTGTAGACACGCTGACCCCGCCTGAAGACGGGACTGTCAATCGCGTCCTCGACCTGGCCTGCAGCATCGGGCAGGCCACCGTGCTGCTCAAAGATCGTTTTCCCGACGCTGAGGTGACAGGACTGGACGTCGCTCTGCCGCTGCTGCGCTATGGACACTACCAGGCGGTCGCCCGAAACCAGGCGGTCAATTACGTCCAGGGTCTGTCAGAGGACCTGCCGTTCGACGATGGCCACTTCGATACGATCCTGTCCTACATTCTTTTTCACGAGATTCCCGTGCCGGTGATTAAGGCAACGGTCCGCGAGGTTTTTCGCGTGCTCCGGCCCGGCGGCACCTTCTGTATCTACGAGTTTCCGAGCGCTGCCGCCGACATGCCCGCGTCACAACGCTGGCTGATTGACTACGATTCAAACAACAACTGTGAACCCTACTCACCGGGTTTTGTTTATCTGGACTTTCACGAGCTGCTCCGCGAGGCAGGCTTTGAACTGGCCCCTGGCCCCGAAAACTCTAACGGTTTCCTTCAGACGATTGTTGCGACCCGACCCAGCGCCTGAGATGGCCGGAGTCGCCACGCGGGCCGCTACGGCTGCGCCAGGTCTCTGACATAGTCTTTGAACTGACGCAGCTCCCGACCCAGCAGCCAGCGAAGCACGTTGGGATTACCGCGAAAGCCAAACCGATCGTAGTGGTCGTTCATTGTCACCATCTGCGCCACGCGGTCTTCAGACGCACCGGCAGCCCTGGCCTTTTGCTCGAGCTCAGCCAGCGGGATTGCGCGCGCTGTGACGTTTCGACCCAGCACGTCGCTGATGATCGCGGCCATGTCGGTCTGGCTGAGCGGCTCGGGTCCCGCTAGCTCGTAGGTCGCATACAGGTGGCCCGGCTGGGTGACCACCACAGCGGTTGCCTCCGCAAGATCGCGCAGGTCAGCCACATTGAATTTCATCTCGGTGCTGAACGCCATCGCGTGCTCGCCCTTGTCCTTGACGCTGTTCCAGATTGGGGCGAGGTGCTGCATGTAGCGAGTGGGTTGGACAATCGTGTATGGCAACCCCGACTCGATGACGTGTTCCTCCGCATCAAGCTTGAGCCGATGGTGACGGACATCTCGGCGCAGCGGGTGCATGACGGAGTAATAAACAAACTGTTGCAACCCCACCTCTTTCCCCGCCTCGATCAGTCGATCGGTGATTTCGATCTCGTTGGGATGCATCGGCGGACCGATGTGCACGAGCTTGTCGCAACCCTCAATTGCTGCCGCGATACTCGAAGAATCCTCCATATCGCCGATTGCAAACGCTGCAGCGCCAAGCGCCTGCAGCTCAGGCCATTGCTGTTCATCGCGGATGAATACTTTCACCGAGGCGCCGGCGTCTGTCAGCGCGGTCAGGACGGCGCGGCCGGTTCGGCCGTTGGCCGCTGTGAGCAAGATGGTCAAGGGTCGGTTCCTTTTGTTGGTTGCCAACGCGGGGCGGATTGCTGCCCCTTGCGTGCCAAGATTGGAGCAGACACAGACGCAGACCTCCAATACTGAGCGTTTAGGCCTCCATAAGCGGTCGGAATAGCAGACGCAGTGCCATTGAGTTTACTGAATGGCCGCCTCGTCCAAGCGGCTTTGCAGCATTGACTGCTTCAGGAGATAAGCATGTCGGAGCTCATCGTCCGCCGCTATTTCCTCAAGCTGCTGACGTTTCCGGGCGTGGGCAACCGCGGAACCGGCCTCCATGTAGCTTTTGTTCTCCGCCGTCTGAGCCTGAACAAAGCGACACATAATGGTCCGTCTTTGCCGATCGTAACGATTCAGCAGCGTGTGCGCGTCGGCGTTGTCATTCAGAATCCGAGCCAGCTGACCGGTCAGATTCCAAACGTCATGGATACCGCTGTTCATACCGAACCCGCCAAGCGGATTGTGGACGTGCGCACTGTCGCCGGCCAGGATCACGCGACCATGATTGTATTTGACGGCAACACGTTGGTTGACTCGGTACACGGTTCGGTGATGGGTCTCGACCGAGTCACCCACACCGATCAGGTTATGGAATACGGTGTTCTTGTAGCGATCGGAGACAAGATGGTCATTGGTTAGCTCGCCGGCGGCCGGCACCAGAACGCGCCAGCCG
Source organism: Pseudomonadota bacterium (assembly GCA_038747195.1). Lineage (GTDB taxonomy): Bacteria > Pseudomonadota > Gammaproteobacteria > Xanthomonadales > SZUA-38 > JANQOZ01. The sequence continues at coordinate 2,356 of JBCDKA010000098.1, read as the reverse complement.
CTGGGCGTCAGAATGATGGACGCCCACTCGCGCTCGTCAGCCACATAATTGACGCCGGCAAAACCTTCGAAGTATCGATCGAGCGGCGTGTCGGTGCTGAAGGTGACGAACTTTTCCGGATAGGTCATACCCTCAAAAGGAACGTCGACCGATTTTCTGACGGCGCTGCCGCCCCCATCTGCGGCGATAACGTAACGCGACCGAAATTCCCTGACTCCGTCTGGCGTCTGCGCAACCACCGACACGCCCTGCCCGTCCTGCGTTACCGACTCGACCCGATGAGAAAACCTCACTTCTCGACCATAGTGTTGCTGCAGCAGCGATACCAGCAGACGGACAATCTTGTACTGCTCACATTGCAGCCGATACGGATAGGGGGTGTGCTCACCCAGCTCCGAAAAATCGAAGGCCACCCGGTCGCCGGTCTCGCGTTCGCGAAAATGGTAGACCGGCGTTTTGATCCCCTGCTCGATCAACGGGTCGACGACCCCCAACTCAGCCAGCATCTCGAGCGTCGGTGGATGAATGGTCGAGGCGCGGAGGTCTTCCACCGGCTGCGCAGCACCTTCGAGCAGCAGCGCGTCCAAACCCATCTTGGCCATCCGGTAAGCCGCCACCGCACCAACCGGCCCGGCTCCTACTACCACAACGTCAGCGTCAAACATCCATCATCCAGCACAGGAAACGCGAAAGCGTGCCCTCCGCGGCGTCTGAGCGCCAATGACGAGTCGGCATGCGCGAATGCGCAGCAAGAATGGTGATCAGCTACTGGCGGTCCGCCGCCCACTCTACGCAGGCGCGTTCAACTTCCGGAATGATATTGATGACGGTAGGCCGCAGCGTTTCATCGGGGCGGACGATCAGGCCTGCCTCCCGCACCAACGCCGTGCGCAGCGTCGTAAGGGTGCCCGCCGCCAGCTCATCTTTGATCCAGCGATGGGGCAGCATGGCGATATATTCGCCGGTGGTGACCAGCGATTTGAGGGACACCAGCGACGTCGTCTCAACCGCAACATCCAGCGGCGGAAGCGACTCAGCAGCAAAATAGCTGTTAAGAAAGTTAGTGATATGAGGGTGTTTGACGATCGCCCAGCGTGCTTTGTGCATCTCGGCGAGCGAAGGCTGCTCAACGCTGGCCAGGGGATGATCAGCGCTGACCACAAACTCCGTGCGAATCTCGAACAGCGGCTTAAGCGTCACTTCCGGCGGCACCTCGCCCGGCGGAAAATTGGACAGCAGCACATCGATCTCGCCGTTGTGAAGCTGGGCGACCAAATCTTCAAAGAATCCTTCGGTCAGGCGAACCTGAAGCTCCGGAAAGACTTTCGCCAGATGAGACGCGAGAGCCCCGGCAAGGGTCGGCGCGAATAACGCAGCAATGCCAACGTGAACGTGGCCTTTGTGACCCTTGGAGATGGCCTTGACGTCACTGATCGCCAGCTCCGCCTGGCGGATGATCAGCTTGGCGTACTGATAGAGCACCTCGCCGGCCTCGGTCGGCGTGATAGAGTGATGCTGCCTGTTCAGAAGGTCGCCGCCGATGCGCTCCTCCATGTTCCGAACGCTTCGGGTGAGTGCCGGTTGGGTGATGTGTTGGAGCTCTGCGGCGCGGGTGATATTGCCGGTCTCAACAACGGAGACAAAGTGGCGGAGCTGTTTGATCTCGAAATACATGTTCTATGCGTCAGCACTCGGACCCGGCGATTTCCAGCGGTACAAAAAGCAGTCCAGTCCGGATAAGCCGCGGGCAACGAGAGTCCTAAAGTATGGATGAACCGGCCAGCGAAGACCAGCGATATGTAGCCCGCGCCGGACAAACTCGGCGTGCACTGCTGGGTGCGGCAGCGGCGATGGTGAGTGGCTGCGTGATGCGTCGTGGCCCCGTCGGGCAAGGCCTTAAACTCGCCGCCGAATCCAGCCCGCCCTTTGAGGCCAGCGATCCAAGCTGGCGCCGCAAACTGCTTTACGCCGCCGAAGATGCGGACATCATCTGGTCAATCCTGGGTCGGAAATTTGGGCTGCGAGAGAACCAGCTTACGCCCCTGTGGGAGACGAACACCGTCGCCTTCTCAAAGATTCGCTACGGGGCTCGCGGTGCCTACTCGGTGACCACGCTGGAAGTGGTTTTTTACACAGAACTTGGCTCCCACCGCCGCCTTCAGAACTGGCTAAACCCCTACACAGGAACCACCCGGAAGGTTTTTTTGCCCGATCCGCAACCGGTCACTTCGGCCTGCGATGCAGCCTCTCACTGCGAGCGTAACGTGCCAGAGAGTCTCAGCATTGCCGAGGTGGAAAGCGAGCCCTATTGGCTCGGGGACCATCTGTGGGCACATAGCGAAAAGCGGATTGAGGT
>JBCDKA010000097.1:0-15107 GCA_038747195.1 Pseudomonadota bacterium | reverse complement strand
TGCAGTGGGAAGGCGGCAACCTCGTCGACGGCGCCATTGAGAATATCAATCAGCTAAACCTTAGCGGGACAGACACTAAGTTTATCAGCGGTCAGCTGGTGAACAGCGCTCTGGTTGTACACGGCGATACCGGTCAGCTGAATCTGATAGGCAACGCCGTAGTGAACCAGGCCGGCGCGGTCTATGAATTGGTCTCTGACGTGGCACTCGCTAATCAGTCGAGTGGCACTTTCACCAACCGCGGCATCCTGCGGAAAGCCGGCGGCACCGGAGTGTCACCGATCGGTGTGGCGGTCAACGGTGAATCCGGGAATCGCATCGAGGTGCAGACGGGGTCCTTACGGTTTGATTCGAACCTGATCATGGACGACACCGATTACGACGTCGCGGCCAACGCCGAGCTGCTGTTCAGCAGCGGCAGTACGCTGGTCCTGACCTCGGACAACAGTACCAACCCGCCCAAAACCCACACCGGCAGCGGCGACGGCCGCGTGCGTCTGCTGCCCGGCAGCGTCCTGGACGGAGCTAACGGCAGCGGCGTCGCCGGCGTACGGGCAAGGCTAAATTTCCCCGATGAGATGTTGCAATGGGAAGGCGGGTCGCTGATCGACGGTGCAATCGAAAACATCGGGCGCATCACGCTCAGCACGTCAGCGCCAAAATCGCTTTCGGGTCAGCTCATTAACACGACCCTGATCGAACACCGCGATGACGGACCGCTGAGCATCATTGGCAATGGATTGGTGAACGAAACCAACGGCATCTACGACCTGGTTTCAGATGCCGACATTGTGAACGCGTCTAGCGGCAGGATCACCAACCGCGGCATCCTGCGCAAATCCGGCGGACTGGATACTTCCAATATCAGTGTGCAGGTGGACGGCGAAGCGGGCCAGCGCGTCGAGGTGCAAAGCGGCACGCTGCAGTTTGACGCGCTGGCCACCTTTGACGACACCGCCTACGTCGTCGATACAGATGCTGAGCTGGTTTTCGGTAGCGGCAGCAGTCTGCTCCTCACGTCCAGCAACCGAACCAATCCGCCTGCCGTTCACACGGGAAGCGGCGGGGGCACTGTGCGCCTGCTGTCTGGAAGCTTGCTCGACGGCACCGCCGGCAGTGGAGTGGCAGGCATCCGGGCGCAGCTAGACTTCCCCGGGGCTATGCTGCAGTGGGAGGGCGGTTCGGTGATCGACGGTGCCATCGAAAACCTGAACCAGATCAACCTCAGTGGCGCTGACGCCAAGTCGATTTCTGGCCAGTTGATCAACAGCAATCTGATCGTGCACAGCGGCGCGGGGCAGCTGAACCTTGTCGGCAACGCGCTGGTGAACCAGGTGAGCGGGATCTACGACCTGGTTTCTGACGCCGATATCGTCAATTCATCCGGAGGCATCATCACCAATCGGGGCACGCTTCGAAAGGGCGGCGGCGCCGGCGTATCAGCGATCAACGTATCGATTGACGGAGAGTCTGGAGGACGCGTTGAGGTGCAGTCGGGCGCCCTGCAGTTCGACGGACCGCTCCAGTTTGACGACACCGTGTATTCCGTCGCGGCTGGCGCTGAGCTGGTGATCACCAATACGCTTACGCTGACGACTGACAACTCCCTCAGCACGCCAAAGCTCCATACGGGCGTTGGCAACGGCCGAATCCGGCTGGTGCCAGGCAGTCGACTCGACGGCACCTTCGGCGGCGGCATCTCCGGCGTCAGGTCCCGACTCGACTTCCCCGGCGATCTGCTCCAGTGGGAGGGGGGAACTCTGGTCGACGGCGCTGTTCAGAACATTGGCCAGCTCAATCTGAGCACCGCTGATCCGAAAACCATTTCGGGTCAGCTGCAAAACCAGGGCCGAATCGTTCACGACGGGTCTGGTCCGGTCAATCTGTTTGGTAACGGCCTCGTCAATGCCGCCAGCGGCGTTTACGAACTCATTTCTGACGGCGGAATTGTCAACAGCTCGAGCGGGCTGATCACCAACCGCGGTGAGCTGAGGAAAAGTCAGTCCAGCGGAGTGGCTGCGATCTCGGCAACGCTCGCGAACGAGGGAGGACTGGTGGTCGCTGACGCCGGCACGCTCGATCTGACCGGGCCAGTGACCTTTGCGGCCGGAGCGTTTCAGGTGCGCGACGGCGCGAGCATCAGTTTCAGCCAGGCACTAAACGTACCGGCTGACGGCATCATCGGCGGCACGGGCACCCTGGATTCAACGAGCTTCAACGTCGCAGGTACGGTCGACCCGGGTGAGGATGTTGGCGTCCTGACCATTACCGGGGATCTGGACCTGCAGCCCGGCTCCACGACGGTGATTGAGATCGACGGGCTTGGTCAACACGACGTGGTGGACGTGTCCGGTATGGTAACGACGGACGGCGGCTTTGACGTGCGGTTTGGGGGAGGCTTTGCCCCGGCGCTGGGCGACCAGTTTGTGATCGTCACAAGTTCCGGTCTGCTCGGCTCCCTCGACATTGCCGACTTTACGATCTCCGGACTCCAGCCCGGCGCCGACTTTAGCGTCACCGACGTCGGTGGTTCCGTAGTGCTGGAGGCGCTCAGCGACACCGAGCCGGGCGACACCCTGACCGACGTACCGCCGCCGCAGGCGCTGCTGCCCGGAGACGCATTCGGCAGCGTGGTTGACGTCGACGGCAATGTGCTGGTCGTCGGGCTGCCCGGGATGAACGAGGGCGAAGGCGCGATTGCGGTTTATCTGATCGAGGGTGGTGAAGCGGTGCTCGACGCCATGCTTCCGGTGCCCGACGGCTTTAGCGCCAGTGGCTTTGGATCGACGCTGGCGGTTAGCGGTGACACGATTGTGGTGGGCACCGACGGTGGCGAGCCGACCACCCAAAAGATTGCCGGCGCCCTGGCGGCCGCTATTTTTCAGCGGGCGGCCAACGGCGGGTTCAGCTTCAAGGAGCCGCTCACCGCACCGTCTTCGACAGCCGGTGATCGCTTCGGATCGGCGGTAGCCATCAGCGGCGATACGGTGGTGGTTGGCGCACCGGAAGACGGAGAGGACGAAACCACCCCCTCGGGCGCTGCCTACCTGTTTAACCGCAACAACCGCGGTGCGAGCTTTAATCGAACCAACAAGGTCAAACCGGCCAATCGCAATACGGCCGCCCGCTTCGGTCAGGCGGTCGCTATCCGCGGTCGAACCATGGCGATTGGCTCCCCGCGCGCCAAGCCCAACGATCCCGGTACCACATCGGGGTCCGCCAGTATTTTTGACGTAGTTCGCGGGGCGGCTACGCAGGTTGCCACCGCTTCGGGCTCAAACTCGGATGACGGCGCAGAGTTTGGTGCGTCGGTGGACGTCGGTGCTGACGGTACGGTGATCGTAGGCGCGCCGATGGAGACCAGCGGGCAAAGCCGGATTGGTGCTGCCTATCTATTTGGTCGCCAGGGTGAGGTGTTCCAGGAAACCGATCGTCTCCAACCCGACGAGCCGCAGCCCGACGGCGAGTTTGGACGATCGGTGGCCATCGACCCCAGCGGCATTGTGGTGGGTGCGCCCAAGTCGGTGGCGGAGCTGATCGCTGCCGGAATTGTGCATCGCTATAACCGCCAGACGAAGCAGGAGGGAGGAACGCTGCGCGGCAAGACCGGCCAGACCGGCTTTGGCACATCCGTGTCGATCGCGGACGGCCGGATCGCCATCGGCTCCCCAAACACGGCCCAGTTTGCCGGTTCGGCCAGCCTGTTTCTGGATCAAGGCGGAGTCTTCCGAAGCGGCTTCGAATAGGCCCACGAGCGGCGTGTTGCGTTGCGGGTCTGGCATTGGGTTGAGATGATCGCAGTGATATCACCGATAGGGTCGTCCCCATGAATCAGCAGTCGCGTACTGGACTTCTTCGTTCCGTCGGATCTCGCAGCGGAGCTTGCCGCTTTGGTCTGCTCATTTTTGCGCTGGGCGTGTTAAGCAGTCCTGGCGTTGCTGAGGAGGCAACTGCCGAAGGAGGGCAGCCGGTTCCGACCGGCTGTGACCTGCTGGCCGCCCATCCCTCAGATCCGGACAAGATCACCGACGGGCTGAAGACGGCGGAGGTGATGAAACACTTAGACTCGGCGATTGCCGCCTGCCGCCGCGACGCGGCGCTTTATCCGGACCAGCCTCGCCTGACCTACTACCTGGGCCGCTCTCAGTTCTATGCCGGCCAGGCGGAAGCGGGCTATACCAACGTGAAGACCGCTGCAGACGGCGGGCACGAGCAGGCGCAATTTGTCGCCGGGCTTCTGGCATTGTCGGGCGCGGCCACTGGCGCTGCGGATCCCTGCCTCGCGCTCGATTTTTGGGAAAAAGCCCGAGCGCAGGCCCATTTTGCCGCCACGGTTAGCGTGGCGGCACACCAGAAAATGGATACTTTCGCGGCCTGTCAGCAGCCCGATGCCGCGTCGGTTAGGGCCAGCGTGGAGGCCTTGTCGGGGCACCGCTATGCCGGGGAGTACTACAACCAGCTCCTCCTGCAGGTGCTGGCGCTGGCTGACTGACGTCTCAGGTGGGCCAACCGCTTGGCGTCAGCCCTGCCAATGATGGTTATGCCTCGACCTCAAACGTCAGACCGGCGTTAGCCTGGAGGCGCGCCAGGAGCGGTGCACCCATCGCGGAAGCGGGTGTCCAGAATCCCCCTTCGGCCACCACCTCGTCTTTCGCCAGGCACACAGCGGCCTCGCCCAGCATTTTGCTGGTCGAACCGTAGCCGGGGTCCCGGTCGCCTTTCACCCGAACCCGGATCGAAACCTCGCCGTCGTTTTTTCCGATCAGCACAATATTGAAAAAGCCATGGGTGCGTTCGTGCTCGTTGGGGCCTTCGCCGGGGTCTGGCAACACGAATCGCTCCAGCACCCAGCGGCTGGGTGGGATAGCGGCGCCAATCATCAGGCCGCTCATGCCCGCGGTTAACGCGGCGCCCTTCATCCAGCCGCCCAGGCCCCGCCCGACGATCACCGCTTCGTCGTAGCGAAAGTCCCGGCCGTACGGAAAGCCGGCGACCGCGTTACCGCGCCGAACAATTTTGGTGTTGATGCCCGCCATAACAAACGGGCCTGTCCAGCCGGGGACGTCCGGGTCGAACTTCAGGCCGTTTTGATCCCTGCCGTCGCGTCCCCGCTCCTCGTCCCGTGGATATAGGCTGTAAGGATTGACCAGGGCGCGGGCCGTGTCCCGGTCAGCGCGGGCCTCAGAGACGGCGTTCATCAGGCTGGCGGCGGTGCCGCCGCTGGCGCCGCCTTTGGCGGCCTTGAGGCGAAATTTCACCTGGTCGCACGGTTTGCCGTTTCGCTCGGATGCCGCTTCCTGCAGAAAATACACGCCAAGATCTGACGGAATCGAATCAAAGCCACAAGAGTGCACGATCACCGCACCCGACTCCTGAGCGGCAGCCTCGTTGGCGTCGATCATGCGCCGAATCCACTGCGGCTCGCCGGTCAGGTCACAGTAGTGAGTGCCGCTGGCGGCGCAGGCTGCCACCAGATCGTCACCGTATTTGGCGTAGGGGCCAACGGTAGTGCACACCACGCGGGTCGCCTGGCAAAGCTTGTCGAGGGACTGACGATCGCTGCTGTCGGCGGTCAGCGTCGGCAGCTCGTCAGCGCCCAGCGATTTTTTGAGGTCGTCGAGCTTGGCGCTGCTGCGCCCCGCGACGGCCCAGCGGAGATCACCACCGACGCCATAGCGTTCGTTAAGGTACTCGGCCACGAGTTGCCCGGTGAAGCCGGTGGCTCCCAGCAGCACGAGGTCATAAGGCTTATCCATGAGGCGCGCCTCGTCACTTTCGATTCAGAAGGACGACATGGTGCACGGCCTCGTGCTGAAGGGGAAGCTTTTACCTAACCGGTTCGGGACGGCGCTTAGCGACCGGTGGCCGGCCATTGCCAGACCGGCCTGTACTTCGGTCGGTCAGCGGATTTCGCGGGAAAACTGCTCGTCGTCAAACTCCAGCATGAATTCACCCTCGTTCGGGCCGGGCCGGAATGTGAGCGGCTGCAGCTCCGAAAACGGATGCTGCTGAAACGCAAACAGACCCGGACTGGCAGGTCGAAGCCTGGCCGTCTCGTCGCCCCACGTCACGCTCAAACCCGCTTGATCTTTGTGGATCGTGAGGTCGCGGTAAGGCTCGCCGCTGCGCCAAAGCCCGGTGAAGCCTGCCAGCTCCGTCGCGTCAGGACGCCACGCCCACCCTTCCCAGCGCTCATCCGCATGATTCTGCTCGGCCTCATCCTGGCGGTAGGCCAGCAATTGCTCGACCCGCTCTGGGTATCGGTCGATCCGGAGCTGGCGCATCTTGGCGGCGTTTGGGTGATCGGTCAGAAACTGCAGGTACATATTGACCGTTCGACTGGTAAACCAGCCGGTCTGATTGTCGGAATTGGAAAACGCCGCGACCCCGATCCCCAGGGACGGAACAAATGCCATCATGGTCCGATTACCGGTGTAGCCGCCGCCGTGAATGAACACTTCGTGCCCCTCAAAATCGCACAGGTTCCAGCCCAGCGAGTAACCGCTGCACGCCAGCTCATACGGGTTGCGGCGGTCTTCCATGCCGGTTTCCACCTGGCTGGTGTGAGTGAGGTTGACGGACCGCTTACTGATCCCCGACTCGCGAGGCCCGGCCTGCTTTAGCTGCAGCTGGAGCCACCGCGCCATGTCGCTGGTGGAGGTGACAATCCCGCCCGCAGACTGCATCTTGCCGTCAGTTTTGGGACGCACCTCGTGCCAGCCCTTGTCCCCCTGCCAGATGTGGCTATAGGCCAGTTCCTGCAGCGAAAAGTCGGACGTGCGAGCCGAGGTCCTCGAGAGCTTCAGCGGTTCAAATACCACCTCATCCAGCCACTGCTGCCACGTTTTCCCGGTCCGGGTTTCCAGTATGGCTGAATAGATGTTGTAGCCCAGGTTGTCATACTTGAAGCCAGCCTCCCGGCTCGATCCGTATTGCTGAATCAGGCGGGGATAGTCGGCCGGCTCGATGCGGGTAACGTAGGCCTCGATGTTGACGATAAAGTCGTTGTCCAGCGGCACCTGGTGCGTCAGCAGGTCGCTGAGGGTGTATTCAGCGGGGTCAGCGCCGCCCGGCAGCTTCAGGTCTGGCCAGTGGTCTGCCAGCGTGCTGTCGAGCTTGAGAACACCTCGTTCATCGAGGATGGCTGCCAGCAGACCCACGTATGACTTGGTTTGAGAGGCAATGTAGATCGGTGTGTCGACCGTCAGCGGGGCCTGGCTTGAGGCTCGTCGCACGCCGGATACCTTGTTGAGCAAGACTTCATCAGCGGTGACCACCACCGCGGCGTAGCCGGGGCCCAGTCCGGGAATTTCGTCGATGAACCGATCCAGCTTTTGGGCCGCTTCAGCCGGGGTGGTGGCGTGGGCGGTGATGCTGGTCAGCATCAGCAACACAAAACAGCAGTGGCGTCGCAACATGGTGGGGTCCTGCGCTCAAAAAGGGCTCATGATGCCCTTCTGGCGGGACCGATTATTGAACCGATGTAACCCCAGAGCCATGGTTGGCCAGCCGTTGCAGTGCCACTGGCGTCAGGCCGGTATGCGACCTTGCGGCACGGGTAAGATGTGCCTGATCTGCGAAGCCCGCCGAGATCGCCGAAGCGACAATCGGCTGCCCCGCAGCCAGCCCGGCCATGGCTCGGGCCAGCATGCACCGAGACCGATAGACGCTCGGAGGGGTGCCAAACCAACACCTGAAGCGTCGAGAAAGTGATACTCGATGGACGCCAGCGGATTCCGCCAGCTGGGACAGCTGGCTGTTGTCGGCGCCGTCGCGAAGCTGCTCGCGTAGCTCGGCGAGCCATGCGGGTGGCCGTCGCGTGCGGCCGGATTGACGCGGCGTGGCGTCGACCCCTCCGCGTGACAGCGCTACCAAGTCCAAGATTACCGCTTCGCTGGCTTCCTCCCGATCGGTCAGCAGGGCGAGCAGTTGGGTAACCTGGCTCTGAGTTTGCGGGGACTCGGGTGCCTGCCATTGCCAGCGGTTCGAGGTCGCCGGCAGTATGTCCGGCCAGCGCTCCGGGTCAATGTTGACAGCCAGGATCAGCGAACCGGCAGGGCCGTAGCGGTTTTCGTGGCGGAATTCGGCCGGCTTGATGCCGCAGGAGAAGCGATAGAGATCCCTTTCCTGGCAATCGCCGGCTTCGAGCATCTCGCCGGTCAGCAGCCAGGAGACCTGGTGATAGTCGTGGCTATGCCGACGCATGCGCTGGCCCGGGGCATAGTAGCTCAGGCCGGCGGTCAGCCCCTGACCTCGGTAGAGCACCGTCTGCTGACTCCCCCTGGCAGCGGGAGTGTTGCTGGCTTTGCTTTGCACGTGATGACATCGGCTTAACGCCATGCCGGGTTACCCTATCGGCTATGAAAAGACTCAGGTCACTATTTTGGGGAGCTTTGGGCCTCCTGTCCTGGGCCATTATGGCTGGTCCTGCGACCGTTGCGGCCGCGGACTCTGCCTCGGTGCTGGTTTTCGGCGGAACGGGGCGGCTCGGGTCAGAAGTGGTTAAAGCGCTGCTCGAAGACAATCATCGTGTCACGGTGTTTGCCCGGCCGAGCTCCGCCAGGGAGCGGCTCGAGGGGCTTCCCGTCAGTTTCGTGGTCGGGGACGTGCTGGACTCGGGCCAGGTCACGCAGCGGGTTGCGGAAGCGTCGCCAGACGTGATTGTCGACGCGCTCGGACGAGGAGATGCTCCCGTGTCGTTCTATGCCGACAGCGCGCGAAACATCGCGCAGGCAGCGGCAGCCGCCGGGGTACAGCAGCTCATTCTGCATGGCTCGGTGGGGGCCGGCGACAGCGCCGCAGCGTATCCCAGCGGGCGGCTAAGCCGGATGCAGAAGCTGTTCGAGGCCAAGACCGCCGGCGAGAACGCGGTCAGAGACAGCGGGATAACGTTCACGATTATCCGTCACCTGCGTTTGCTTCGGCACGGCGCCGGGCCAAGCGGTGGCCTTGAGCTGGTTGCTGACGAAACCGTCGGAGGTACGGTCAGCCGCGCGGATCTTGGTGCGGTCACGCGGCAGTGTGTGCTTCAAGAGCGCTGCTACAACCAGATCCTCCACGCGAGGTCTGATCGTTAGTGTCCTGATCGACGCGGCTAGGCCGGCCGGCTATTTTTCGGTGCTGGCGCGGCAGCCGGTGGGGCAGCACTGTCCCGGCTGTTTCCCCCGCTTGAGCGCGCCGCTGTTGGCCTGTGCGGCGACGCCGCGATCGAGCAGCCGCTCGACGAGCTGCTGGCGTTCCTCCAGCGGGTAGTTGCGGTAAATCTCACGCTTCATGGCCTGCGGCGAACCGCCGCCGTGCAGGCTGATCACCGAATACCATCCGCCGGTATCGGAGGCCGTCAGGTCCTGGATCATCCGCGCGACGTCCATCCGCTGCGCGTAGGGCACGTCGGGCCGCCCTCGCAGCAGCGTATCCAGGTCTCCGGCCACCGCAGGGTTGTGGTCCTCTTCCGGCCCCGGCAGCGCAACCACCAGGCCACCCGAGACGTCGTGGGCGAGCCGCTGCATGTCGTAAATCTGCGTCGCCAAAAGGAGTTTGCCGACGTTCGCGTAAACCGGTTCAGGCTGCCAGCTGCCTGCCGGGTCTTCGATACCGTAAACCGATGACGCCACGCCGCAGGCGAAAAACCCTTCGACAATCTTGATGAGCTCGACCAGGTCTTCCCGGATATGCTGCACCCGGGACGGGTCGAGACCGTTGGCCTCCGCCATCAGCACGCCGGCGCCAATCAGTAAGTCGCCGAAACCGGCGCGGGCGCCGATGCAGCTGTGTCGATGGTGGGCAGCGTAGGCCGTGACAAGTTTCTCGGTGTGTTGCCAGTGTCCGTCGAGAAAGACTTTGGCATCGGGCACAAACACCCTGTCGAAAATGGCCACGGCCGTTGATTGGCCGTATTTGGCGCTGAATTTGGCGGCCGCCTCACCTGGCCGGCCCGCGGGTCGGGTCACTAACGTCAGACCCTCCGCATCCACCGGCACCGCGCAGCACAGGGCGTAGTCGGCGTCAGCCTCGGCCATCGTGCGGCAGGGCATGACGAGCAGTTCGTGCATATAAGGCCCGCCCGTAATGATCGCCTTGACGCCGGAAATCACGATCCCGTCCGCGCGGCGTTCGACAACCCGGACATAGCTGTCAGGCGTGCTTTGGGCATGAGGATGGAGCCGTCGGTCGCCTTTGCCGTCCGTCATCGCTACGCCCAGCGTGAGGTCTTCATCCTGCACCTGGTGCAGGTATTCAAGAAATCGCTGGTGGTGGCCTTCCTCGGTGTTGGCCTGCTCATCCATCGCCCAGGTGGTCTGGTAGAGGGCGTTGAGCGCGTCGTGGGTCAGATAGCGCTGCGCGCAGCCGCTCTCCCGACAGACCAGCCGCACGGCCTCAAGCTTGGCCAGGAGATCCTCACTGTGGCGATTGACGTGAAGCATACGGTTGACGGTTTTGCCGCTGGTGTTCTGTTTGGCCAGCATCAGCGCCTGAGCGTCCGTGCTGTGCGCGAGGTCATACGTCACGCCCACGGCGGCAATGCCCGGGGCCAGCCGCGGATCGTCAGCGACGCTCGTCACCCGCTCACCCTGGCAGTAAACCCTGGGCGAATAGCGGCGCAGGCTCTCTCGATAGTCAGCGGCGGTCATCAGCATCAGCGGATCCTCAGGGCCTGCGCCAGCGGATCGAGCGAAGCGAGCTTGTCCAGGCTCAGCACCAGCTCGCGGATCTCGTCCGCCTGAGCGGCGCTGATCGCACGCGTTGCGTTGGCCATAAATTTCTCGATGACCTCGTCCGCCGCAATCGGATTTTCGCGGGCGCCGCGATTCACCGGTTGACGGTGCTGCAGCAGACGCCCGTCCTTCAGCCGGATCTCCAGCGCACCGCAGTAGTGTTTGGGGTAGGTTGAATCCGGGTCATCGCGATAGCCCACGCGATCGGCGAGGGCGAGTATGTCCGGATCCTCATACGCCTCCGCCGAGAGCTCCTCGAGCGTAAAGCGGCCCCGCAACAGGCACGCGGCAATCAGGTAGTGAATGCTGAACTGAGCCTCGTAGGAGCCGGCGGGACGCCGCTTGGCCGCCTCCGGCTCGCAGACTACGTTGACTTGCTTCGGGTGGATGAGCGCGGTCACCGAGTCGATTTGGCTGGGGTCAAGGTTGTGCTCATCACGCAAGGCCAGGGCGCAATCGGCGAACGCGTGGTTGAAGTGACAGGCCGGGTAGGGCTTGAAGGCCACGTCCAGCAGCTCCCACGCTTGCCCGAGCTCCAAGAGGATTTGCTCGGGGTCTACGCCGTGATTTTCCCCCAGGTGCAGGTTAAACAGCGAATGCCTGCCCTCGTAGGCTGTGGTTGGGCCGAGAAAGCCGGCGCCCGCCAGGCTTGCCGCGGTCAGACCACAGACGCCGGCCCAGCCGGGATGCATGCGCTTGGTCCAGTCGCCGGCGCTGAGAAACTCCAGGTTGCCGGCCGCCATGCTGAGCGCCACGCCCTGGGCTCGGGCGAGCTGCTCGGCGTTGAGCCCGCTGAGGTAGCCGGCGGCGAGGGTGGCGCCGAAGGTACCCACAAGGCCGGTGGGGTGGTGGCCTCGCTGCTGAAATCGTCCTTCAGCGAGCTTGCCGATCCGGGCGTCGCACTCCACCGCGAGCACGTAGGCGGCCAGCGCATGCGCGCCGCTTGCGCGCGCCCGCAAGCCGGCTCCCAGCGCCAGAGGCCAGGCGCTGGCGGTGCAGTGCACCACGCTGCCCGCATGGGTGTCGTCATAATCCAGGCCGTGGACCAGGATGCCGTTCAGCAGCACCGCGTCGCGCAACGGCAGCGTCTGTTTATGGCCGATAACCGGGTAATCGCCTTCGCTGTCCGCCAGCGCCTGGATGCCGTTTGCGGCGGCGCTGGCGAAATCAAAAGTGCCGGATGCCAGCGCGATACCGCAGGCGTCCAGGATGCATAGACGCGCATGCTGCACGACGTCGTCCGGCACGCTGGCAAGGTTGAAGGTCAGGGCAAAGTCGGCGAGACGGTCCGCGACGGTGGCTGCCGTGGACGATTCTGCGGGTTTGAGAACGGCGCTCATGGCCTGCGCGCTCCTGGCTAGAGAACTCGTTTGGAGTTTACTTTAAAATGTCCGGACATTATACGGAGCCCCGCCATGAAGCCCCTTGAAGGTCTACGGGTACTGGATATTGCCACCTATATCGCTTCTCCCTACTGCGCCACGCTGTTGGCGGAGTTCGGCGCTGAGGTGGTCAAGATCGAGCTGCCGGGCAGCGGAGAGCCGATGCGGAACTTCGGCACTCGCACCGCCTGCGGCGAAACGCTGGTATGGCTGAGTGAAGCCCGCAACAAGAAATGCATCACGCTGAACCTCAAGAAACCCCGCGGCCAGGAGCTGTTCCGGCAGCTGGTGGCGGAATGTGACGTGGTCTGCGAGAACTTTCAGACCGGCACGCTCGAAGGCTGGGGTATTGGGTATGAAACCTTAAAGGCCATCAATCCGGGTCTGGTGATGCTGCGGGTCACCGGTTACGGCCAGACCGGACCCTATGCCGGACGGCCCGGCTTCGGTCGAATCGCCAACGCGTTCGGCGGCATCAGCTTTCTTGCCGGTGAGCCCGACGGGCCGCCGGTGACCCCCGGTTCAGCCACACTGGCCGACTACATGACCGGGCTCTATGGAGCGCTCGGCGTGATGATGGCGCTCCGGGCGCGAGATCTGACGGGCGAGGGGCAGGTGGTTGATCTGGGGCTCTACGAATCAGTATTCCGCATCCTCGACGAGCTCGCTCCGGCTTTTGACCAGGAGGGATTCGTCCGCCAGCGAATGGGCGCGGCGACGGTCAACGTTGTCCCCCACAGCCACTACCCGACGCGCGACGATCGCTGGGTTGCCATTGCTTGCACCAACGACAAGATCTTTGCACGGCTGGCGGGCGAAATGGGCTGTTCCGAGGTTGCCGGTGACGGGCGGTTTGGCACCATCACGCAGCGGGAAGCGGCTCGGGACGCGGTGGACGGGCTCGTCACCGACTGGACCCGGTCGCTGTCACAAAGCGAGATTATCGATCGCTGCGAGGCAGCGCAGGTTCCCTGCGGACCGGTCTGCGCAATCGACGAAATTTTCGACGACCCGCAATACGCGGCGCGCGAGAACATCAAGCGCGTTGCTGACCCCCGCATCGGCGAGCTTGCGGTGCCTAACGTGGTGCCGCGGCTTACGCGCACCCCGGGCGCGGTCGACTGGCTGGGGCAAAGCCTCGGTCAAAGCAACGCCCTGATCTACGGTGAGCTGCTGGGCCTAAGTGAGGCTGAGCAGCGCGCGCTATCCGAGGAAGGGGTGATCTGACGGGGCCGCGGTGAGCATCCGCAACGCACAACTTTGTTGCGAGAAGCTGACGTTCAAAACTGACCAACGCACTTGACTCTCACCAGCCCGTTGGCAAAGATATCGGCTGACGGTGCCACGCGTGTCGTGGTTAAAAGGGAACCCGGTGCAAAACCGGGGCTGTACCCGCAACTGTAAGCCGGCAGCTGAAGGCCACGTAGCCACGGGAGACTTATCTCCGGGAAGGCGGCCTCCACCAGCGTTTATCGGCGAGCCAGGAAACCTGCCGTCATGTCGTTCGCCCAGGGTCCGGGATCAGACCATTGGGGGGGAATCCGCCATTTCGGCTTTCTTTGTAGCGACAACCGATTGACCACGATTGGTCGGGCCGCCCGCCCTGGCTTTTGCCAGTGCGGCCTGTTTGTTGCTGATTTCGCACCCCCGCCGCGGGCGGCCGGGACTGCGGTGGAGAAATGCCGTGAACCATCATTTCAACGATTCGCTTCGCGTAAGCCGGAGTGATCGCCAACCTTTTGTCGCTGATCGTCAGACCAACTCCGTGATGCGGCGGCCGTTGCCAGGAGTCCTTCAGTGGATCTTCGGCGCACTGCTGGTACCGGCAGCAGCCGTTGCCCAGGATGAGCCGACAACCGTCGACCTTGGACAGGTGGTGGTCACCGGCAGCAACCTGCCGACCGAAACCTCGGAGCTTGGGCGGGCGATAACGGTCCTCGACCAGGAAGACATCCTGGCTTTGGGTGTCGAATACGCCGCCGACGTCTTTCGCTTTGTGCCCGGGGTAGCGGTAAGCAGAACCGGTGGCTACAGCGGTTTAACCCAGCTGCGCCTGCGGGGTGCGGAGGGTAACCACGTCCTGGTGCTCATCGACGGCATCGAAGTCGCTGAGGCCGGCGGCGGGGAGTTCGATTTTTCTTCGCTCCTCGCCCGAGATATCGAGCGAATCGAAATTCTGCGAGGGCCGCAAAGCGGCCTCTATGGATCCAACGCGCTGGCGGGTGTTGTCCATATTCGAACCCGGCGCGCGACGCCCGGCCTGGAGCTCGGCGGTACCGTGGAGGTGGGTGAGAACTCGAGCCGCCAGGCATCCGTATCGATCGCCGGCGGCAGCGAAGAGCTGCACGGGCGCTTGAACTGGATCTACCGCAGCTCCGAGTTTGACGTCTCCGAGGACAACTCGCTGATCGGGCGCGAGGATGACCAGGATCTGAACCGCACCATCTCCGGTCAGCTGTCCTGGCTGGCGAGCAGCGCTCTGCGCTTTGACCTTCTTGGCCGGTTTACCAATCGCCATGCCGATACCGACGGCTTCGACTTCAGCGGTGGCCCACTGCAGGGTCTGCCGATCGATAACGACGGCAGCAGCAAGACCGAAGACCTGACGCTGGGCCTGTCGGCGAATCTGACGCTTGCCGGTGGTCGCTCGGAGAGCCGGCTGAGCTTCGAGTACACGGACAACGAAACGGTTGGCACCGGCTTCGGCAGCGAAGCCTCGCGAGAGCAGATCCGTGCCCAGACCACCTGGCTGTGGCAGGATCGCTTCGACCAGCGCACCACGCTGTTCCTGCAGGACGAGCAGGAGGAGTATCGCAACACTCAGCCTTTTGACCCCACGCAAATCCCGACGCAAACCCGGGACCTGCTGGGTTTTGGGATCGAGCACCGAGCGGCCATTGACGATACGTGGTTTCTCGGCGCGACGGTTCGCCGGGACGACAACGATCAGTTCGAGGACGTCACCACCTTCTCCGCTGACGCCGCGTGGAAGATCGCCAGCACCGGCACG
>JBCDKA010000096.1:0-15117 GCA_038747195.1 Pseudomonadota bacterium | reverse complement strand
GGGGGCGGCGGCATCCAGCGACTCGCGCTCGTCGAGCAACGCGCGCAGCTCGATACCCAGATTATGTGCCTCTCGCCAAAGGCGACTGTCGGACTCATCGCAAGAACCAGCCATTGGTTCGCCGCTCAGGCCCGCCTGCCAGGCTGTGGCCGGAGCGCAGGGGTCGGGTGGGGGCTCACTGGGCGTGCCGGCGCAGGCCACCAGGCCCAACATCGCCAGCCAGACTACTGGCCGGCAGCGTGGCTGGGCACGCCGGCGGAGCGCTTGCGTCGTCATTTGCGGTTGTAGGCGGACAGGTAAAGTTCCACCGTGGCTAAATCCTGCATCAGGTAGTCCTGAAGCCTCGGGTGGTGGTATTCGATCAGGTCCTCGGTGCGAAGCGCAACGCGATAGAACTCGAACCCCAGGTCCTTGAGCTCCTGCTCGAAGCCCGCCACGGTCATCGGATTGAGCTCTTTGTACCACTGCCAGTACTGCTCCGGCGTGGAAAACTCGCCGGCACGGTCCATGTAGTCGGGTTCGGTGCCAAGCACCAGATCCTTGAGCTCCTGCTCGGACTTGGTCAGATGAAAGAAGGGTTCGTTGCTGAACTCGCCCAGGTGGTGACCAAAATTGGAGTAATACAGCCCGGGATGGGCAAACAGCAGCCCGCCCGGTTTCAGCACGCGCCGAATCTCCTCCAGCGTCTGCTGGTAGCCGCCGGCGATGTGCTCCAACGATCCCCAGGACAGCACCACGTCGAACTCGCTGTCACCGAAGGGGATCTCGTTGCCGCTGGCGGGCAGAAACTCCAGGCCCTCAGGCAGCGCCGTCAGCGGTAGATGGTTGCGGCCGCAGATCTCCGGCAGCCGATCGTAGCCGCGGAACGGATCGATACCCACCAGGCGCTCCGGGCGGCACCGGTAGAACACCCCGAGGTCGGTGATGCCGTCCCCGCAACCCACGTCAAGGATCTGCCCTTTGAGGGCCGGCGAGTCGCCCAGCATGTAGGTGATGATGGTGCGCGCGGCGTGGTCGAAGTGGCGGTAGAACCAGTCTTCGTGCCCTTTATTCCAGGACAGTTCAGCAACGGGTACCGCGCCGTCAGCGGACCGGATCTCCCAGTGACCGCGGGCCCCGGAGTTGCCGCCGGCGCCGGCGCCAACCTCGGCGGTAACCGTCTCCCGCAGCGCCTGCGTCTCGCGTCCGCCATAGCGGTGCAGCAGCGTGATCACCAGGTGGTAGCTGCCCTGAGCCAGGTCCAGCGCGCTGGCGCTGAAGGCCAGCTCGTAGTTGCCGGCCGGCAGCCAGGACACGTCCAGGCCCGCGCCGCGCAGGTGGTGGGTGAGCAGCGGGGCTTCGCGGCCGGGCTCAAACCACTCCAGCACGCAGTCCAGCTCAAACAGCGGGCCTTCCGGCAGGCTAATCTCCAGGCGCACCGCAACCGGGTCGCCGGCGGTGAGAGGTTCCGGCTGCAGCCGCGTTTTATTGAGTAAAATCATGGCCGCGCATTATGAACATCCGCGCCGCCGGTCCACAATAGGCACGATGGCGGCCCGTAAGGCAAAACAACCAAGCCGATGACAGCTCAGCAGCAGTGGTTTCTTGAGGGTCGCCTCCGGAGTGACGGTGAGGTGGTGTGGATTCCGCTGGATCACTTTCCCTTTCGAATCGGCCGGCAGCGGAGCCTGTCGCTCGCGCTCAAGGCCAAGGGCATCTCAAGGCTCCATGCCGAAATCAACTGGGACGGCAGCCAGCTGTGGCTGATGGATCTCGACAGCACCAACGGTACGTTCGTCAATCGTCAGCGGGCCGAAGAGCGCAGCCCGCTGGCCCACGGCGACCAGGTTCAGTTCGCCGATCTCGCGTTTACCGTGGTTGACGGGGCGGAGCGAGCAGCCGAGACAACGGCCGGCGATTCGGACGCAGAGATTGAGGTTGAGCCGCTGAAGCAGATGCTGGAGGGGCAGCAAATCAGCGTGCTGTTTCAGCCGCTGATCGATCGGGCCGAACACACGCTGTTTGCCTTCGAGGCGCTCGCGCGAGGGGATCGGACGGACCTGCCGTCTTCGCCGGTGGCGTTGTTTGAACTGGCCCGAGACCAGGGGCTGGAGCTGGAGCTTGCGCACCTGATGCGACGGGTGGCGGTCCGGGCCGCAGCCGCCAGCGGCCAGCAGGTCCCGATCTTTCTCAACATTCATCCCGAGGAGGTGCAGCGGCCTGGGCGTCTGCTGGAGGATATCGCCAATCTGCGGACGGCGTTCGCCCAGGTGCAGATGGTGCTGGAGATCCACGAGGCCGCTGTGGCCAATCGCGACCACCTCCAGGACGTGGGCAGTCGCTTGAAGACCCTTGGGGTTCAGCTCGCCTACGATGATTTTGGCTCAGGGCAGGCCCGACTCACGGCGCTGGCTGAGGTGCCGCCTGACTACGTGAAACTCAGCGCGAGTCTAATGCGTGATATCGATACCTCGCCGCCGGCGCACCAGCAGACGGTGCGCATGCTGGTGAGCTACGCACAGGGCATGGATATTAAGGTGGTCGCCGAAGGCATCAGCTCCGACGCTGAGGCCCGCTTCTGCGACGACCTGAAAATCGACCTGCTGCAGGGCTTTCGTTACGGCGAGCCGGAGCCGCTGGGTCATGGATAGGGAAGGCGAGAGCAACAACCGCTGGCACCTTGCCGGGCGTCGGGCGCTGATCACCGGCGGCTCAGCCGGGATCGGTCTGGCCGTGGCGCGGGAGCTGTTGAGCCTCGGCGCCAACGTGGCGTTGGTGGCCCGGCGTCAGCAGGCGCTCGAATGGAATGTGTCTGAGCTGGCTGGGGCGTTCCCGGAGCAAGAGGTTTACGGCCTAGCGATGGACCTTTCCTACCTGGAAGAGCTCGGCCGGATCCCAGCGTGGCTTTGTACGTTCTGGAACGGCCTGGACATCCTGGTCAACAACGTCGGCACCAACGTTCGCAAAAGCGCCCTCAACTATCAGGCCGGCGAGTTTCAGGCGCTGATGGACACCAACCTCGGCACCTGTTTCGAGCTGAGCCGGCTGTGCCACGGGCTGCTGCGAGTCGGCACGGACCCATCGGTGGTGAACGTGTCGTCGGTTGCCGGCCTGACCCACCTGCGCACCGGGGCGCCCTACGCCATGAGCAAAGCCGGCATGAATCAGCTAACCCGTAACCTGGCCTGCGAATGGGCGCAGGACGGAATCCGGGTCAATGCGGTGGCGCCCTGGTATACCGACACGCCGCTGGCTGAGGGTGTGCTGGGGGACGCCGAGTATCTTGACGAGGTGCTCGCCCGAACGCCCATGAACCGGATCGCTGCTGCCGAGGAGGTCGCCGCAGCGGTGGCTTTCCTGGCGATGCCGGCTGCCAGCTATATCACGGGTCAAACGCTCGCCGTCGACGGCGGATTCAGCGTGTTTGGATTCTAACCGGCTACGGGGTTTCTTCACCTAGCAGGAACGCCTCCTGTTCCTCCAGGCTCATGTCGGCCAGGCGTCGCTCCAGCGCGTTCCACTGTTCTGGTGTGCTGTTGCGAAGTCGCCGGGTCAGGTTCCGTTTTGCCTCCGGCCCCAGCTGACTGGCCAGCTCACGAAACCAGCGAGCCTGGGCCGGTGCCATCTGCGTCAGGGGTCGTGCCGCGCTGGGCGCAGCGCCGGCTCGGCCGTTGCGCAAACGATTCAGAAAACTCTTGCGCTGTTCCGCGGTCATCGAATCCCAGCGCTCTCTGATGCGTCGTTTTTGCGCTTCGGGGAGCGCGTTGAAGCGGCGAAAGTTTTGTCGCAGCAGCCGCTGCTGTTCCTGCGGCAGCGACCGGAAACGGGCAAACCGGTCGATGATGCGTTGACGCTGGTCCGGCGCATAGCGCTGCCACTGGCCGAAGCGTTTGTGAACGAGCCGCTTCTGTTCGGGCGTCATGCTGGTCCACAGCTTCGCGCCGGATTCCAGGCGCTCCTGCTGTTCGGCGCCGAGCGTGTCCCACTCCTGCGCGAACGGCGCGAGCACCTTTTGCTCCGCTTCGCTCAGCGAATCCCAGTCGCCCGCGCCGGCTGTGGCCAGCCAGGTGAGCAAGAGGAGCGCGAGTGGGGCAAGCCGACTGTTCAGTCGCCTATCGCGCATGACGGAGCTCCCGGCGTTTGGGGGGCGTTGGCGCGCGCTCCTGACGGGTTGGCGGCGCCGCGGTGGGCCCGTCGCTGGTTTCGTTGTCGTCCAGCGTCAGGGGTATCGCCTCCGGATCCATCCACTGGCCGTCTTCGGTCTCAAACAACGCAACAAACTCGAGTAGTGCCATGCTTGGCGGAGGCTCATCATCGCCGGCAGCCGCCGCCGGGGTTGGCGCTTCCGCGGTGCCGTCCGGCGACTGAGCGGCCGCCGGCGCCAGCGGCAAACTCGTGAACGCCAGCACCAGCCAAAGAGGCGTTTGCCGCAGCGGTGTATCTTCAGGCCTCATCAACCGGCCTCAGCCTCGGTCAGGACCTCGTCGAGCCAGGCGTAAAACTCCAGGTTCTCCAGCATCTCCAGCGACTCGTCGGACGCCAGGACGGTGAAGTCGGAAACCGGCTGTTCCAGCAGCGGCTGCGCGGGCGGCGGCACCCGTCCGGTAAGGCCGACAGCCACAGCCACCACGGCCGCGCCCGCCGCCAGACCGCCGGGCAGCCAGCGTCCTCGACTCTCGTGCCGGACGTCGTCCAGCGCCTGCTGGCGGGCCCGGTTGAGCCGCGACAAGGTGGCCGCGTCGAGGCCGCTGCTGCGCTGCTCGACGACGGCATTCACCGCGTTGGAGAGCTCGCGATCGATGTCAGTCATGCTGATGTTTCTCCAGTTTTTGCCGCAGCGCGCTTGTTGCACGCGACAGGTGCGTTTTGACGCTGCCTTCGCTGCATCCCATCACGTCGGCGGTTTCAGCGACGCTCATCCCCTGCCAGGATCTGAGCAGGAACGCCTGGCGCTGGCGGTCCGGCAGCGCAGTGAGCGCCCGTTCCAGCGCCTCGGTACCCTGCTGTCCGGCCAGCGCGCGATCCGGCTGTGGTGTCGTCAGGTTTTCAGCGCGGCTTTCAAGATCGGGCCCGCTGTCGCTGACCTGCATGGGTGCCTGCCAGCGCATCCTGACCTTGCGGCGCCGAAACCAGTCTTTGATCCGATTGTCCACACTGCGAAAAAACAGCGGGCGCCATTGCTCTTCGGGCTTGCGTCGATAGCGCCGAACGAACGCGGTCATGGCGTCCTGAACGATATCCAGCGCCTCGTCGGGGTTGGCGGTTGCATAGTTGGCCATGGTAAACGCCTGCCGTTCCACCGAGCGCAAAAAAATGTCCAGACGGTCCACGGTACCGGTGGTTTTGCCGTCGGCCCGAGGCGTGAACATTGTTTGCATCATCACCAGGGTTTCGGATCCCATGCTATCGTAACACTCGCTTGTAGCTGGTCTGTAAAGCAGGCACTTGCGCACCATTTCGGTCGGTTTTCACGGAAGATCCCGTCCAGAACGAGGCTACAGGTCAACAACGCTTCAGGATGAATTACGTTGACACGGGTTTTGCCACAGGAAGGCAGCGATAGCGCTGCAGCAAAAGTTGCGCTGGTTGGGTCGCCACACCACACGCTGGGCGTGGCGGTCTGTCGCCATCTGGCGGCGCAGGGCGTGCGGCTGGTGATCACCGATCCCAAGCCGGAGCGAGGCGCCGCAGTTTGCCGCCGCCTGGCCTGGCAGGGCGTGAGCGCCAGCTACCGCTATTTCAGCCCCGAATCGAGCGACTGCGAACAGCGTCTGTACGAGGACCTGTCGCTGGTTTTCGGTCGCGTTGACTGGCTGATCAGCTTTTTCGATCCCGCCCGCTACGCGCCCTCCTGGCTGTCGTTTACCGACGACCAGGTGCATGAGCTGCTGATGCCGAAAATTCAGTTCCGGCGCCGCCTGCTGAAGGCGCTCGATCCGCTGTTCACCGAGGACGCGATGCACCTCCAGGTCTGTATGGGCGTCGACGGCGCCAGCGATGCCGCCAGCGCGCTGCTGTGGGACCGCCTGTTGAGCAGTCATTACGAGGCCAGTGCGATCCGAACCCGGATGATGACGGTGGAAGGTGAGGTGGAGGGCATCGATCGTCCCGCCGCGTTTCCTCGCAGCATTGAGCTGGACCTGGATCGGCTGATCACGCTACTCGAAGATTGACGGTCGCGCCGGGTAAGCCGGCCGGCTTCGCGGTGAGCTAAAATGACGGGTCGTTTCTCATTGACGGCCCACGCCATCAGCCAAGCATCTCCATCCACCTGTCAGGTTGCCGTACCGGTTCCGCTGTCGCGCAGCTTTGACTATCTGTGGCCCTTCGACGAGCCGCCCGTCCCCGGCATGCTGGTGGAGGTGCCGTTTGCCCGCCGTCAGCTCAAGGCGGTGGTGCTGGGCGCCGGCGGAGGCCATCTCGATGTGGCCCGACTGAAGCCCGTCACCCGCTTCTGGCCCACGCCTGCACTCGACGCTGAGCAGCTGGCGCTGGCCCGCTGGTGCAGCCGCTATTACCACCACCCGCTGGGTGAGGTGCTGAACACCATGCTGCCCAAAGCCTGGGACAATCCGGCGGCGCCGGAAACGGAGCTGGTGTTGACGCCCAGCGGCCGCATGGCCCTCGATGCCGGGCAGGTTCGCGGTGGCCGCCAGCAGCAGGCGCTGAGCATGCTTGCGCAGCAGCCGATGGCGCGCTCGCGCCTGCAGGAGGCTGGCATCAGTTCCGCGGTCATCCGCACGCTGTTGAGCAGCGAACGCGTCACCCAGCAGACCGTCGGGTCAACGTTGACGGTGAGCTGTGGTCCTGAGCTGACCCCGGCTCAGCTCGACGCCGTCAACCGCATCCGGGAAGCGAGCGGCTTTGCTGCGCACCTCCTTTATGGTGTTACCGGCAGCGGCAAAACGGAGGTTTATCTCGAGCTGATTGCCGAGATCGCCGCGGCCGGCCGCCAGTGTCTGGTGGTGGTGCCGGAGATCGGGTTGACGCCGCAGCTCGCGCGACGGTTCCTGGAGCGTCTGGGCAGCACCGTGGCGGTGCTTCATTCCGGCCTGGGTGATCGAGAGCGCGCGCGCAGCTGGCAGCGGGCTGCCGACGGCGACGCGCAGGTCATCATCGGGACGCGCTCGGCCGTGTTCTGTCCGCTGCCCAAGGCGGGGCTCCTCGTCGTCGATGAGGAGCATGATCTGTCGCTGAAACAGCATGAGGGGTTTCGTTATTCGGCCCGGGACGTGGCGGTGCAGCGAGCCCGCGAGCTGGCGGTACCGGTCATCCTGGGCAGCGCAACGCCTTCGCTCGAAAGCCTCAACAATGCCTGGAGCGATCGCTATCGTTACCACCGCCTCGATCAGCGTCCCGGGGCGGCGACGCTGCCGTCGGTCGAATTGATCGACAGCCGGGGTTGCGGGTCCGACGGCGCGCTCACACCCGCCGCCCGCGAGGCGCTGCATGAAGTCCTGGCGAAGGACGAACAGGCTCTGGTCTTTCTGAATCGGCGTGGCTTTGCTCCCACGCTGCTGTGTGACGCCTGCGGCTGGGTAGCGGAGTGCCCCAGCTGCGACAGCCGGCTGACTTTGCATCGAGCCGTCGGGCAGCTGCGTTGCCATCACTGCGGCTACAGTCAGCGTGCGCCGACCGCCTGCCCCGAGTGCCGTTCGACCCGGCTGGTGCCGCTGGGTCTGGGGACCCAGCGGGTCGAACAAACGCTTTCCGAGGAGTTTCCGGACCGTCGAATCTGGCGTGTCGACCGGGATTCGGTGCGCAGCCGGCGCCGCCTGCTGCAGCTGCTGGAGGAAATCGGCAGCGGCGACTCGGGTATTTTGGTCGGCACTCAGATGCTGGCCAAAGGACATGACTTTCCGAATGTGACGCTGGTGGTGGTACTCAACATCGACCATGCGCTGTTCAGCGCCGATTTTCGAGCCGCCGAGCGGGCCGCGCAGCTGATGGTTCAGGTCTCGGGTCGCGCTGGCCGCGCTGAGAAGCCCGGGCGGGTGCTGATTCAGACGCACCAGCCCGATCACCCCATGTTTGCCGGCATCCTCGAGCGTGGTTACCTCGCGTACGCCCGTGACCTCATGACAGAACGCGAAGCGGCGGCCTATCCGCCGGCCGGCTTTCTTGCGGTGCTGCGGGCAAACGCGCCGCAGCGATCCCTGGCGGAAAACTTTGTGTCAGCGGCCATGGCTCGGCTGGGCCGCCCCGCCGAGGTGGAGCTGCTCGGGCCGCTGCCCTCGCCGATGGAGCGACGGGCAGGACACTATCACCTGCAGGTGCTGCTGAGCTCTCGCCGGCGCCAGCCGCTACACAATCTGCTGGACCGGTGCCTGCCGGCGATCGCCGAGCTGCCGCAGGCTCGACGGGTCCGGTGGTCGGTCGACGTTGATCCGCAGGACCTGTTCTAGCGAGGGTAAAGTCCCGGTGGGGCTTGAAGCCGTCAATCTCCGGCTGCGGCTGGCTCGTCGGTAGCCTCAGCAAAATGTAGCAGGACGCCGCAGGGATCCCAGACGTAGGTGACGATATCACCATGGCTTTGACGCTTGGGCGGCGCGGTTCGAGCGTCACCGAAGCGCCCGCCTTCAACGACCTTGGTCGCGTGGTGAAACCAGGCTTCAGCGCTGTCCACCCGGATGTAGAACATGAAGTTCTGGGCCCACTTCTTGGCGTAGAAGTCCTGCAGCAGAAACCGATTGCCGGCCAGCTCGAGCTCAGCCAGCCCCTCTGCCCGCCAGTTCATATGCCATCCCAGCTGCCGGTAAAAATCCAGGGACAAGTCAAAATCCCGACTGGGGACAAACACCGATACATCCTGGGCTGTGGGCGGGTCGAGCAGGGAGGGTTGGGAGGTCATAAGCGATCTCTTTTCGGTGCGGTTCGAAGGTCGGCTGGCGTCATTGAGACGCATCCTCAGGGCCACTTTTTTTCGGCGAATCGGGGATACGTCAACAATCGTGACCTGAACGAGTGTATTGCTTTCAATTTTCTTTGCCAAAGGCAAGTGCGATGTTAAGGTTGCCGACGAGGGGTTACGCGATGGATGGTCGACCGTTCGGCAATCGATCCGGGTTTCTCGGCGCATCCTCGGCTGCCCGTATCCCGGCCCTGCTCAATTTCGTGGGAGTTAGAAATTTTAAGGAGAGGACCTGATGGCAGGCAAATTCGAAGTCTTCCAAGGCAAAAACAAGCAGTATTATTTTCGTTTAAAGGCCGGCAATGGTGAGTGCATCATTTCCAGCGAGGGGTACACGTCAAAAAAGGCAGCGCTGAACGGCGTGGCTTCGGTTCAGAAGAATTGTGGATCCGACAGCCGTTACGAAGTTCGCGAAGCCAAGAACGGCAAGAAGTACTTCATCATCAAGGCGGGTAATCATCAGGAGATCGGGCGTAGTCAGATGTATGCGTCAAACCAGTCCTGCGCCAAGGGGATGGCGTCCGTCAAGCGCAACGGCACCGCCGAGCGCGTCGACGACCTGACCGACGGTTGAAAACCTGGCCGGGTCGGACCGACCCGGCCAGCGTTTCCTGGCCGGCCTGGTTCTTTGACCGGCCAAACCGTTTGAATCACCACCAACCCGGCCGCCTTTTCGGCAACGGCCACCTTCCCAAGATCTCATGATTCCGCTTGCAATCCTGCTGGTCACACTGGCCAGCGTTGACCATCCAGACCCGGCCGGGCATCCGCCCCATATGCGCGAGCTGCTCGCGCAGGCCCGTGAGCGTTTTGAGGCGTCGGCGTCCGACAGTGCCTCTGCCTACGGCGAGCTGGGCATGATTTACCAGGCCAACGATTTTCTACAGCCCGCCCGGCAGGCATTCGAAACGGCCCAAGAGCTGGCGCCGGCCGACGCCCGCTGGCCCTACTATCTCGGAATGCAGGCGGCGCGCGAAGGGCGCTTTGCCGACGCCGAGGCAGCATTCTCCCAGAGTCTTGAGGTGAATCCCGATTACGCGCCGGCGCGTGTGAGGCTGGCTCAGGCTCACCTGGCGCAGGGGGATGGCCGGCGGGCCCGGAAGATCCTCGAAGCGGTGACGGTTGCCAGTCCGCGTCTGGCCGCTGCGCACGCGGAGCTCGGTCAGATCCTCCTGGCGGATCGCGATTTCGACGCTGCGGTGCGCTACCTGGAGGAGGCGCTGTCGCTGCAGCCCACCGCGAGCGCGCTGCGAACGCCGCTGGCCATGGCCTACCGCGCCAGCGGGAATGCTGATCGCGCTGCCGAGCTGCTGTCTCAGCGGGGAACGCGGGACGTGGTGCTCCTCGATCCGCTCAACGAGCGCCTGATGTCCAACTCGCGGAGCTTCAACTATTTCATGTCGCTGGGCGTCGCCGCGGCGGAAGCCGGGGACCTGGCCCAGGGCATCCGCTATCTGCAAACGTCGCGGGACATTGCGCCGGACAACCCGAACGTCCAGGTCACGCTGGCCCGCCTGCTGGAGGTGGACGGTCAGCTTGCACCGGCGATGCAGGCCGCGGAAGCGGCGCTGGCGGCACGGCCGGACTATCCGCTGGCGCTGGAGCAGCGCGGCGTGCTGCTCGAAATGACGGGCGATTGGCAGGCTGCGGCGCTACTGTATGAACGTGCCCTCGAACTGAACCCCGAGCTCAGCGACGCGCGGCTGCTGCTTGCCAACGCGCAGATGCGTCAAGGCCGGTTTGCTGAGGCGGCGGGCCAGCTGGAGCTGCTGTCGCAGCAACGCCCTGCGGATCCGGTGGTGGCGCTGCGGCTGGCGGTGAGCCGGGCCGAAGCCGGTGACTGCGCGGCCGCGGCACAGCTGCTGGACCAGCGGCTGCGCAGCAGCGCGCGAACCGATCTACTGATGGTGCTGGCGCGAATTGTGGCCGGCTGCGAGGGTAGCCCGCCGGCGCTGGCCGGGCCGGTGCTAGGCGCGCTCCGCCAGCTTTATGCGCGTCAGGCTGACCTGGAGATCACCAGCACGCTGGCGATGCTCGAGATGGCAAGCGGATCTGCTGATGCCGCTGTGGCCTATCAGCAGGAGGCGCTGTTTCTCGCGCTGCGGGACGGCTTGGCCGAGGATGAAATGGCTGTGCTGCGGGCTTCGCTGGAGCGGTATCGGTCGGGTCAGTCGCCCGAGCGTCCCTGGCCGGCTGGGCATCCGGTGACGGCGCCGCCGCTGGCAAGGCCGGGAGACCGCTGAGGGGAGGGGCGCAGCTGGCTTGCGCGCTTATCCGCCGCCCTTGAGCCGGGCAAGCTCCTGCTGCGCCGTCTCGGCCGCCAGCTTCTGATTGACCAGCTCAGCGCTGGCGTTGGCCAGCTGGCCGGTTGCATCCTCCAGCTCCTGAGTGAGCTGCTTCACCCGGGCCTCGAGCTCGTCGCGCTCGGTGATCGCCCCCGTGGCCGTTGCCTGATCTTCCTGCTGCCTCGACTCGAGTACCTCAACCTGTTGAACCAGGTCGGCCAGCTCCCGATCCGTGGCCATGCGCAGGGTGCTCAGCTCGTTGTTGAGAAAGGTGCTGGCGCGGCCCCAGGTGAACCAGCAAATCAGGGCCGCCAGGCCGATGCAGCCCAGCATGATCACCAGCAGTATCAACGCGTCATTGGCCATTGTTATCGTCGTCCCAAATCCAGCTGGACCTCAACGCGGCGGTTTGCCGCTCGGCCAGCTTCTGTATTGTTATCTGCCACCGGTTCGCTCTGACCTCGGGAGCCGATACGCACGCGGGTCGAGGGCAGGCCCAGTTCGCCCAGCAGTTCCGCCACGTGGCGAGCCCGGCTGAGCCCCAGCGTTTCGTTGACCCCCGCCTCGCCGGTATTGTCCGTATGCCCGATCACCCGCAGACTGGCGCCGCGATGGCGCTGCAGGAATCGACCCACCTCTCGGGCGTAGCTGCGGAGCTCCGGGTCCGCGCTCGCCGTGATCGCAGCCGAAGCAAAGAACACGGTGCGGCTCGCGACCAGGTCGCTGAAGTCTTCGGTTGCAACGGTAAAGCCCGGTTTGCGGGTCTGTTCCGTCATCAGAGTTGAGTCGACCGAAATACGCGATGCGGCAACGCCGGCGTCCACCAGCGCGGTCTTCAGCGCGGAGGCCCTCGCCCGGCCGAGATTGTCCGCCGCGGCCGGCGTGGACTCGAACACAAAATACTCACCGCTCAGCGTCACGTCGATCGCTGGTGCGCTGCTCAGAAATTCGGCCAGCTCGCCGACGTACGCAGCGCCACCCTCGGTGCCGCTGAGGTCCCACACGTCCGGCTCAAAGCCGAGCGGTCGAGTGGTCAGCGAGGCCCCGCTGGCAAGGCTGATGACCGTCGGTGCCGCTCGTGGCGCGACGCGCGGCGCTGCCTGCTCGTCGTTGGGAAGGGCGGCGGTCGAGGCGGCCGTGCCAGCTAGGTCATCGCTGCTCTCGGAGTCCGGTACCGGGGCAGGCTCCGCCGCGGCGCTGGATCTGGCATCCCCTGGTGCAGCCGGCGCGGGGTCTGCATTGAGCGGGGGCTGCGCGGCCAGCGGCGTTCCTTCGCAGTGGTTCTTTACCTTGCACAGCCAGACGTACTCGGCGCCGGCCATCCAGGCCCCGAGCAGCAAAACGAGCAAAATGACGACTCCTTTCACGTCCGCAATCCGGCGGTTGTCTCCTTGCAGAAGGCGTAATTATAAGCATGACAGAAAAGCTTCGCTTTCGGGAATACTGTCCTAAGCGGGTTTCGGCGGGCCTCGTGCGGCCAGAGCGCGTCCCAAAACGCGCCCGGCTCACCGAGATCACGGACAGGTGTCGTAGATTCCGACGGCAAAAACCATCGACTGCAGCATCTGTGAACTGCCTTTCCACCAGCCCGCCTGGTTGAAGTGGCCCACGCCGTTCCAGCCGGCATTGGCGTCGGTCGGAAGGCCGCCAAACCCGGGGCTGTCGAGAGCGGCCCGCGCAACCGCACAAAGGTTGATGCCGGGATTGACTTCGTGGCCGAGCAGCAGCATGGCGGCGGTGTGAGGTTTGGTGTGTGCGGACATCGCCGTCATCAGATCGGAATCCGGTGAGGCCTGGCAGCTCACCACCGCGCGACCGTCACCGCTGAGCTGACAGTCCAGGGCGGCAGCCCAGTCGCCCGCCACGTCGAGCGCGCCGCTCGGGTCCTGCGCCAGCCCCTGCTCGTACAGCACGCGCGGCGCCTCGCTAAGGGCACGCCCGACCGAACCCTGCGGCGGATCTCCGTAGTTGAAGAAATAGCGGTGAAAGAACGGGAGCATCAGCGCATTCTGCATAAACTGCTGCGGCGTGAAACAGCGGTCGGGCAGTGGCGCTGGCGGGCCGGGAATATCCCCGTTCATGCCGCTGGCGAAATTCACTTCTCCCTGGCAAAGGATCCCGGCCGCGAGGTTGTCTCTCGCCAGTTCGCCGACAATCTCGCGGAGCCGCTGGTCACAGCTCATGCCCTCGGGGCCCGGCACAAACTCTGCGCAGTTGGCGAGCATCTCCAGATGCTGGATCACCTGCCGGGTGATGTTAATGGCGTTGACAAAAGCTTCCCGGTTGCCTTCCGGAATCGCCGGATCGTAGCGGCCGACCACCGTCCGGCCAGCCTGCGCAAACCGCTCTCGCAGCCCGAGGGTCGGGCGAAGCGTGTAGCCGAGCTCGGCGCTCATGGCGTACGTGTAGTCATCGGAGCCGAAGGCCGACCGGTGCCACTGGCCGCCGCCGCTGCCGTCAGCCGCGCACGGCGGCTGAAACAGCTCGCAGCCCGGTCCGCCCGACGTGACCGCCAGGCCGGCGCGATTGCCGTGGCTGTTGCTGCCGGTATTCAGGTAGGCGGCATGCAGCTGCGTGCGGTAACCGGCGAGCGCGAAGTCCCAGGCCCAGCGTGGCTCGCCGCTGCGCAGAAACTCCAGCAGCTCAATGCCGGCCGGGTCCCAGTAGTTCATGCCTGAGCTGACGTTGTTGGGTGCGCCAGCGTCGACGTTGAACGGGTCGGAGGAGCCCGTGTCGGGCCACAGCTGAGAACCGAAGGTGGCGTTACGTTCATGCTGGCCGCCGGGACTGGCGGTCTGGTCATGGAGCAGATTCATCCAGGCCAGGTAATCGGTTTTGATCGCCGAGGGAGCGTCGGTGCCCAGCGACGGGAAGACGCCGGCGGCGTTGAGTTGGTCCAGCCGCAAGCGCGGCAGCAGGCCGCGCTCCAGGAAGTCGAGCTGTCGCCGGCGCAGCGTCGCAAGCTGGCCTTCCAGCGGCTCGCTTGAGCGCGCGTCAACCGCCAGCAGTGCATGGTTCCAGATTCCTTTTCCTTCGCCAAGCGTCAGGTCCCCATGAACCACGTTAACGCGGATCCCCTCGGCCGAAACCTCCAGTGACTGGGGTTCGCGAAAGCGCATCCATGCGGCGGTCAGACCGAGCAGCCAGTCGGCGGACAGTCGGGCCACCAGCGGCCGAGCAAACAGTGATGGCTCGGAAACGATTGCACCATTGCGGCTAGCCCGCGCTCGCCTCTGCCAGCCGCCGCCGTCAAAAGCGCCGCGCAGCTGCGCCAAGCTGGCCGGGCCGCTGCCCACATCTAGGACATCACCAAAGCTCGCCGTCTGGCCGGCGGGGTTCGCCAGCGGAAACTGCCAGCTCACTTCGGTGACGCGGCGTGTCTGATCGGTCCAGGGGCCCGACTGGGCGTCACTGCATTCGTTGCGAAACTCAAACTCCAGCGCCACGTCTCGGCGGTTGCGGAAAAAGCTCATTGCCACGCTGTAGCCCAGACTTTCATAGGGGGTTGTATTGCCAGGCTGGCAAAGGCTGCTGCCGGCCGGGTCGACAAAGTGACCGCGGGCCGCCACCGTGACCTTCACCGGACCTGCTTCGAGAATCTCAAAGCTGCCGGGGTCAACCACCGCGGCGGCCAGGCTGGCTTCGCCGCCGATTCCCGTCACAGGGTCCTCAAACCCATCGGCAAACACTCCTCCCGGCAGTGGCACGGCGCTGAACGGCTGTGCCCCGAGCGCCACCGACTGGTTCTGGTCATCGAGGAATACCAGCCGTGGACCCGCCTGCGCGCCGCCACGCACCAGCAGTTCAGCGCTGCCGTCGGCCAATGTCCAGAGCTCCTGGAGCAGGGCTGGGTCTTCTGGATCGACGCGGAAGCGCGCGACGCCGGTATCGACCAGCCAGAGCGGGTTGTCGTCCGTAAGGGTAACCGCCAGCGGGTCAGCG
>JBCDKA010000095.1:0-15188 GCA_038747195.1 Pseudomonadota bacterium | reverse complement strand
GCTGCTGGCCGACCCGAATCGGGCGCCGACAACGTCGGAGTTTGAAGCGTTTGGGCGGTTTGTTCATGCGCTCGCGGGGCGGTATGTCACCGCCGAAGATGTCGGCGTGAGTACGGACCACATGCGGGTCGTCCGCGAGCAGACCCCTTACGTCTCCGGTCTTCCCCAGCAAGGTGATGCGGCGGGGGGCGACCCTTCGCCCTGGACAGCCTTGGGCGTGTTCTTAAGCCTTCAGCGCGCGGTGGCTCCGCTGGATCTGGCGGACCTTACGGTGGCGGTCCAGGGTGTGGGGCACGTGGGCTATCACCTGTGCAGGCTGCTCCACCACGCTGGCGCCGCCCTGATCGTCGCCGATATTCAGCCGGCCGTTACGGCAAGGGTTGTTGAGGAGTTTGGCGCCAGGGTTGTATCGGTTGACCAGATACTCACCACTTCAGCGGACGTGCTGGCGCCCTGCGCGTTGGGTGGTGCCATCAACGAGCGGTCCATCCCTGAGCTCAACGCGCGGCTGATCGCCGGCGCCGCCAACAACCAGCTTGCTGAGGAAACCGACGCAACGCGCCTGCACGACAGGGGCATCCTGCTGCTGCCGGACTACGTCATCAACGCGGGCGGCATCATTGCCGTGGCTCGCGAGTACCTGGGCGGGTCGACGCAGGATGATCTCGAGCAAGAGGTCGGCCGGATACCCGATCGGGTGGCGGCTCTGCTCAAGGAATCGAAGACTTCGAACCTGCCCCCCAGCGTGGTCGCTGACCGCATGGCTCAGCAGTTGATTGGCCGAAGCTCGATCTCCGGCAGTGCGGCGGCCTCAGTCGGCGGTCCAGCCACCGTCAACGACAATGCTGCTGCCGGTCATGAGGCCTGAGGCGTCGGAAGCCAGAAAGCGAACCGCCCCCATGAGGTCCTCGACCTGACCAATTCGTCCGAGCTTGATCTTTTGCATCACGCTCTCAAGAAACGCCTGGTCCGCAAAAAACGGCTGGGTCATGGGCGTTTCGATAAACGTTGGCGCGATGATATTGGAGCGGATCTTCGCCGCCGCCAGGTCCAGGGCAAACGCTTTATTCATGCCTTCCAGCGCCCATTTTGAGGCGCAGTAGAGGGAGCGGTTGATGCCGCCCACATGCCCCATCTGTGAGCCCATGTGAATCAGGCTGCCGGCGACGCCCTCGGCAATCATTTGCCTGGCGCACGCCTGGGCGACAAAAAAGGCGGCCTTGACGTTCAGCCCCATCACCGCGTCGAAGTCCGCCTCGGTGGCGTCGACCATTGGACCCGGGCGATTGGTGCCGGCGTTGTTGACCAGCACATGAAAGGCGGGCCTGCCGGCAAAGAACTCGGCCACCGCCGCCAGGTTGCTAACGTCCAGGGTGTGGGCCGCAGCGGTCCCGCCTGCAGCACGAATGGCCTCGGCGGCCTTTTCGATCTCCACGGCGGTCCGGGCCGCAAGCGTCACTTCGGCACCCGCTTCAGCGAGCGCCGCCGCGGCCGCCAGGCCAATGCCGCGGCCGGCGCCGGTGACCACCGCGCGCCGACCGGCTAGATCGAAGCTCGGGGTCTTGGGGAGCGTCTCAGCCATCCGCCCGCGTCAGCTCGGACGGTTCAGCCTGGCCGGCGTAGGGCACGTCGCGCTGGCCCAGCCGGCGGACGCGAATGTTGGCCTGCTCGCCGTGACCGGCAAATCCCTCAAGCGCGCAGAGACGGCTGCAGTATTCGCCCACGAGGGTCGACGCCTCGTCCGTATTGACCCGCTGAAAGGTGCAGGTCTTGATGAACTTGCCTACCCAAAGGCCGCCGGTATACCGCGCGGCCTTTTTGGTAGGCAGCGTGTGGTTCGTGCCGATTACCTTGTCGCCATAAGAGACGTTCGTGCGGTGACCCAGGAACAACGCGCCGTAGTTGGTCATGTTGTCGAGGAAATAGTCCGGGTCGCGGGTCATGACCTGGACGTGCTCCGAGGCTAGATCGTCGGCTATGGTGACCATTTCCTCGAGACTGTCGGCCACAATCACCTCACCGAACGTTGCCCAGGCCTTGCCGGCGTGGTCGGCGGTGGGAAGCACCTGCAGCAGCCGTTCGACCTCCTTCATGGTGTCCTCGGCCAGCTCGCGCGAATTGGTCAGCAGCACTGCCGGACTATCGGGGCCGTGCTCAGCCTGGCCGAGCAGGTCGGTGGCGCAAAGCTCGGCGTCCACACTGTCGTCCGCAATGACCAGGGTTTCGGTCGGTCCGGCAAACAGGTCTATCCCCACACGACCGTAAAGCTGTCGCTTGGCCTCCGCCACAAATGCGTTACCCGGCCCAACGAGAATATCCACGGGCTTGATGCTCTCGGTTCCGAGCGCCATGGCGCCGACCGCCTGAATGCCGCCCAGCGCATAGATCGCGTCGGCTCCTGCCATGGCCTGGGCCGCCACAATGGCGGGAGCCGGCTTACCCTGAAACGGCGGTGCACAGGTTGCGACTCGCGGTACGCCGGCGACTTTGGCCGTGATGACCGACATGTGAGCGCTCGCCACCATGGGATATTTGCCGCCCGGGACGTAACAGCCTGCGCTGTTGAGCGGAATGTTTTTGTGCCCCAGCACCACGCCGGGCATGGTTTCCACCTCGACATCTTTCATGCTGTCGCGCTGAATCTGGGCGAAGTTTCGAATCTGCGCCTGAGCAAATTCGATGTCCTTGACCTCCTGTGCTGACAGGCTGTCGATGCACGCCTGGATTTCCGCGTCGGTGAGCTGGTAGTCCTCGCGATCCCAGCCGTCGAATTTGTTGGACAGTTCGCGAACCGCCTCATCGCCTCGCTTTTCAATGTCAGCGAGGGTGGCTTCAACGATGTCCCGAACCTGTCGGTCGGTGTCTGCTTTCACCTCGGCGCTCGCGCCGCGCTTGAGCCAGGTGGCCATGCTTGTTTCTCCTGCGGTCGTTGGGTTGGAAATCGCCACGCCGGCGTTCGACCGTCCATCAGGGCGTGGCTGCAGCCGATTGCCTGTCGGGTGCCTGGATCAGTCAGCGGGACAGTATGCCACCGCCTCCAGAGTTTTGATCTTCATAATCAACATGGTTGGATGCTTATTTCTGATGTCGCCGAGATCACATTTTCCCGTTATGGTTCTTCCACTCTCCGCGTGGCGCGACGTCTCCGGGGTATCCGAAGGTTCAACAATCGACCCTCGCCGCAGCGAAAGCTTCGTGGCCATGGTGAACGTTCTCGTTTCGGGTTGTCGTCTGATCAGCCAATCTTTTGGGTCTGGGGAACCCTTGCTGAGCATAGTAGCGTAGGCTCCTTCCGCCACCGCGCCATGTGAGGCACCCACCCTTGCAGCATGTTTCACATTTTACCCGCCCACTGGGTCACGCATCGGTCCGTCAGGGCGTCGCGGCTTTTGTCCGCCTACCACGTGGTCCTCAGGCTTCGCGGTCTTGGCGCCGATCGATGGTGCGGGTTGCAGGAAACTGCCTGCTGGTACTCGCAGCCATGGTGGTTTCTCAGCTCCAGGTCTCGCACGCTGAGGTACCAGAGCTTCAGCAGCGCGTCGAGCGGATCCTGGCGGATGAGGGGCTGACGGGTATCGCCTGGGCGCTGATCAGCGATGCTGGGTCGATCAGCGTCGGCAGCGCGGGTTTTAGCGACCAGGCTAGCGGCGCCCGATTTAGTGCAGAAACGCGGTTTCACGTCGGGTCCCTGACCAAAGCGGTGCTGGCGACGGGCGTGCTCAGCATGGCTAAGGAAGGGTTGCTCGATCTCGATGCGCCGGTGCAGCGGTATCTGCCGGAACTCCCTATGGACAATCCTTGGGCGCCGGGTAGGCCGGTGACTGTCAGGCATCTGCTCGACCACACGGCAGGCATCAACGATGCCTATCTGTGGCAAATGTTCAGCGAGCGCGCTGCCCCGGATCTTCCGCTGGCTACCGCCTTTCCGGACCCTGCCCAGCAGCTTCGAATCCGTTCGCAGCCCGGGTCGCGCTTCTCTTACTCCAATATGGGCTACACGGTGCTCGGCATGATCATCGAGTCGGTCAGCGGAGCTCGCTACGAGCGGTATCTCGACGACGGTGTCGTCATTCAGCTGGGAATGTCAGAGAGCACCTTTGGCTACACGACGCAGGAAGGCGAGCGAGCCGACCCCTCGCTAGCGTGGGGGCATGTCGACGGAGGCGAGCGGTACGCAGCAAGCCCGATGTTTCTGCGCCCGGCCGGGCAGCTGACGACCACAGCCGGCGACCTGGCACGCTTCGCTCAGTTCCTACTCAGCGATGGCGCTGTCGCGGGCGAGGCATTGATCGACCCTGAGGTGATGCGCGCGCGCGGCAGGCCTGCGGGAACCGAAGCTGCGAAAGCGGACCTGATTGCAGGCTATGCCCTCGGCCTGGGGCGGCGCGATCGCCATGGTGTGATCGGTTACTGCCACGGCGGCAATATCGTGGGCTTCGCGGCGATGCTGTGCGTCTATCCGGAACAGAACAAGGCGTTTGCCTACAGCGTGAACACCGACAGCGAAACGGCCGACTACGGCCGCCTGGACGGCCTTTTTATCGAGACGCTCGGTGTTGTGCCGGCGGCGGAGCCCCCGTCGACGGAGCCAGTGCCCGACATGGTGGACTGGGCGGGCTGGTACACGTTCGCCCCAAACCGTTTCCAGACGTTTGCCTATCTCGACACGGTCTTTGGCGCGACCCGAGTGTCTTTTGCTGAAGAGAGTATTCGCCTGACAACGCTGCAGCGCCCGGAACGCAGGCTCAGGCCCGTAGGTGACCGCCTTTACTCGGCGCATGACCGAGCCACGACGTCGCACGTTTTTTATCGCGGTGACGACGGCGCTTATCGGTTCAGCGATGGTTTTCAGACCTACCAAAAGACCTCACCGATCGATCTCTATGCTCACTGGGTCAGCCTGACGGTGGGCCTGCTCGGTGTTCTTTGGGTGCTGATCGCCGGCTGCGTGGTGATGGTTCGTCAGCGTCTTCGGCTGTTCAAAGATCCGCTAGCGCCGGCGTTCCTGGCGGCAGCGGCTCTGGTTCTGCCCGCTCCGCTATTTGCCACCCAGTCTTTCATGGCCCTTGGAGACGTCACGCCCGCGAGCATCATGCTGGCGACCGTCACCCTGCTGCTACCGGTAGGTATGGCGATGACGGCGGTTCGGTCCATCCGTCGCTGGCGGTCGTCGCGAGTCCAGCGGGTCAACGCGGTGGCGGCTTTGTCGGTGCTCCAGTGGTGCGCGGTGCTCGCCGTTTCCGGTCTCCTGCCGTTGCGCCTGTGGGCGTGAGGTCTGGCCCGCTAAGCTTCCGGCGGCACGTAGTGAAAGTCGATCAGAAAGACCTGATCGCCGGTGCCGTGCTTGGCGGTTTTGAGCAGATCGACCACACCCTTGAAACCGGTTTCGCGGGCGATCTCTGGCGTGATGTCGCTCAGCTCAATCGAGTGAACCGCATCCACCACAATATGGCCGGGTTCCAGCAGGTAGCGGTTTCCGACCTTGACGCGGAGCGACTTCCAGATGCGGACGGTTCGGGTGATTTCTCCATTTCTGACGGGATCGCGGAGTCTTTTCATAAACTGCATAGTGTTCACCACGTTACAACAAAGCGTCTTAGGCACCAGCAGGTGGGCTGGGCCGCAGTTGTCGAAATGACGCGCAAGGGGCACCGGAAACGGATCACCGAAGTGGTGTTTGTCCCGCCCCTTTACTCCGACCCCAAGAATCCCGTTTACTCTGCCCCTCGACACCCACGTGAACAAATTCGGGGAACCTATGCGACGGCAGGAAAAAGCAGCAAAGATCATCGATATCCTGGAGAAGCTCTATCCTGAGACCCCCGTCCCGCTGGACCATAGCGACTCGTTTACCCTGCTGATTGCCGTACTTCTGTCAGCCCAGACGACCGACAAAAAGGTCAACGAGGTCTCGCCGACGCTGTTTGAGCGCGGCCCGGATCCGTTTGCGATGGCCAGGCTCCCAGTGCCGGAGATTCTGGGGCTGATCCGGCAGCTGGGGCTGGCTCCGCAGAAGGCGAAAAACATCAAGCGACTGTCTGAGATGCTGGTCGCAGACGGAGGCAGGGTGCCGGAGACCTTTGAAGGGCTTGAAGCGCTGCCGGGCGTCGGGCACAAGACCGCATCGGTAGTGATGTCACAGGCGTTTGGCGTCCCGGCGTTTCCTGTGGACACTCACATCCACCGGCTGGCGGCCCGCTGGGGGCTGTCGGATGGGTCAAACGTCGACAAGACGGAGCGCGATTTAAAGCGCGTTTTTCCCCGAGAGCTGTGGAACAAGCTTCATCTGCAGATCATTTTCTTTGGTCGCGAGCATTGCCCGGCCCGCTTTCACGTGCTCGAGCACTGTCCGATCTGCTCCTTCTGCGCCACCAAGAAGCGGATGCGTGAAGAGACCCGGGAAAACAATCGGCTCCGGCAGCGGCGGTCGCGATAGCGCGCCTCGCACCGGTACTGATGCTCACAACACTTCGCTCTCGCTGAGTGCCTCCTTCATGAACTGCACGAGTGCCCGCTGTCGCGCTGATGCAAGCCGCCCGCCTGCGTAGACCAGGCTCACCGGCAGCGGCGCGACTTCGAACGCTTCGAGGACGGGCTGTAGCTCTCCACGGGCGATCAGGTCCCTGACCTGATAGGACAGAAACTGCCCAAACCCCACGCCGGCCAGGCAGGCTGCCAGGCCAGCGCCAACCTGGTTGCATTGAAAGCGGCCCCGGACCTGAACGGTGCGATCGCGGTTCTTGTCGCGGTAAGGCCAGGTTCCCGGTCGGGTCAGATTGGTGATTCGGATACACGGCAGGCTGGCGAGTTCAGCCGGCGACGTGGGTTCTGTGACCCGGGCCAGCAGCGAGGGTGCAGCACATATGACCCTTCGTACGGTTCCGACCGGCACCGCCACCAGGTTGGAGTCCGGCAGGGGGCCGATGCGCAGCGCCAGGTCGATGCCTTCTTCCACCAGATCAATATTTCGGTCTAGCAGCAGCAGATCAACTTCCAGCTCCGGGTGGGTCGCAAGGAACCGGCTCACGATCGGAGCGACATGCTGCTGGCCAAACTGAACCGGCGCGGTGAGCCGAAGGAGACCACGCAGCTCTGCGTCTTGCTGGCTGACGGCGCCTTCGGCTTCCGCCACGTCCGCGAGGATCTGGCGGCTTCGTGCCAGGAAATCGCGTCCCTCGGTAGTCAGCGACATTCGGCGGGTGGTTCGCGCAAGAAGCCGGGTTCCCAGATGTTTTTCCAGGCTCGCCAGCGATCGCACCACCGAGGGCTGGGAGCGGTCCAGCGAATCCGCGGCGCCGGTCAGGCTGCCGGCGTCAACGATGGTCACAAATACCCGCATCGCGTTGAGGACGTC
Organism: Pseudomonadota bacterium; assembly: GCA_038747195.1. Lineage (GTDB taxonomy): Bacteria > Pseudomonadota > Gammaproteobacteria > Xanthomonadales > SZUA-38 > JANQOZ01. The sequence goes on along the minus strand of JBCDKA010000095.1, from coordinate 7,834 downwards.
CATTCGATATATCAGTAAATGTAATTAATCAAATGAATTTTAGTCCATTTATTCATTTGATGTCCCATCGCAGACTGACCAGCAGCAACGGCGGAATTCACTTCGAACCGATTTCTGCCTGAGGAAAGGAGAAAGCCCATGTCGATCAGCAGTGACGCCAGCACACCCTTTCACCGTGGCGAGGAGGAAGTACAGCGCCGCCAGGGGGTTTATGAATCGGTGAAAACCTGGGGCAGCAAGGTGGTCCGCGACTACCTGCCGGAGCAGCATCAAGAATTTTATGCCCAGCAGCCGTTTGTGATTGCCGCGGCGCGCGATGGCCAGGCCCGACCCTGGGTCACGGTACTCACCGGAAAGCCTGGCTTTCTCACCTCGCCGACCGTCACCACCATGGATTTCTCGGTGAGGCTTCCGGCGGGCGACGCGCTCGGAGGAGCGCTCACCGAAGGTGCCCAGCTCGGACTGCTGGGTATCGAGCTGGCCACCCGGCGACGCAATCGGGTCAACGGCACGATCACGGCCACGCGCGGTGATGGGTTTAGCTTCGACGTCGGCCAAACCTTCGGCAACTGTCCGCAATACATCTCAGAACGTCACTGGAAACCTGCGACCGCCCCCGTGGCCGGGACATCGGTGCGTGGTCAGACGCTCACCGCGGACCAAAGGGCGCTGATCGCAAACGCTGGTACTTTCTTCATCGGCAGCGGCATCAGTGATGACGACAACCGTCAGGCCAACGGTCTGGACGCATCCCACCGCGGTGGTCCAAGCGGTTTCGTCGAAGTGCAGAGCCCGAGCCGAATCGTGTTTCCCGACTACGCTGGCAACAATCATTTCAATACCATCGGTAATCTGCTGGTAGATCCGCGAGTGGGTCTGCTGTTTGTGGACTTCGAAAAGGGGAGCCTGCTGCAGATCACCGGTCGGGCGACGATCGACTGGGATTCCGATGCGGTAGGCGAGCATGCCGGAGCCCAGCGTCTGGTCATCATCGACATCGAAGAGACGGTCCAGCAGAACGCCGTCCTCCCCATGCGCTTTTCTCCGCCGGAATCCATGGTTCGCGACCTGCGCCTCGTGGATCGTCGCCAGGAGTCGGATGACGTGGTGTCGTTTTACTTCGCGTCGCGAGATGATGGTGATCTGCCCGACTTCAAAGCGGGTCAGCACCTCCCGCTGGAACTCCATATCGAAGGCTTCTCGGCGCCCGTAGGCAGGACATACTCGTTGTCGAACGGTCCAGGACAGGGCGTGTACCGGATCAGCGTCAAGCGGGAGCCTCGCGGGCTGGTGTCGCGCGCGCTTCACGACTCGCTCCAGGTTGGCAACATCATTCACGGCCGGGATCCGGCGGGTGACTTCACCCTGCCGGAGGGGTCGCGGCCCGTGGTTCTGATCAGTGCAGGCATTGGGGTAACGCCGATGCTGAGCATGCTGCACCAGCTGGCCGCCCGAGACCCGGAGCGGCCGGTGGTTTTTATTCACGGAGCGCGCAACGGACGCCTCCACGCTATGCGAGAGGAGGTCAACATGATCAGCCAAAACCATAAGAACTTAGAAACTTTGGTCGCCTACAGCCAGCCACTGCCCGAGGATCGAATTGGCGAGCATTACGACCTTGAAGGCCGCATCGACAGCGACGCGATTCGCCATGCCGTCGGCGATCTGCAGGCCGATTATTTCCTTTGTGGACCTGCGTCGTTTCTGGGTGCCATGAGCGACATGCTGTCTGGTCTTGGGATTGAGGAGAACCATGTCCACGTTGAGCAGTTCTAGAGGCCTTTCGGCGTTCCGGCCGCCCATCGGAATTTGTGCGGCCTTGGTGGCCGTATCAACGCTCTTCACGAAACAGCATTTTTTCGTCGATCTTGTCGCCGGCGTCCTCCTTGCCCTTTTTGCCTACGCTGTCTTCTTACGGTCTTACCCCCGTAGCGCCGTCACCGAAATGGAGCACCATGCAGCGCCGGCCCTTTCCGGCCTGGCGGGTGCGATTGCTGGCGTGAGTCTATTGGCCTTCTGGCTGGCATTTCAGCTGGCGAAGTCTGTGCCGTAGGGATCCAAGGCCGCATCGGTGCGCGCCGACCAGCCCGGTGGATGCACCGATACCTCGGCCCGAGCTGCGTGCGTTGAGCGACCCTTAGTCTATCGGTTCGAACGCTTCCAGGCCCAGTTGGTTCTGGAAGCTTTATTCCGTAAGGCGATCGACAAAGCCTCGGTATAGCGAGCTAAGGCTCTCCAGAGCACCTGATCATTGGATCTCCTGCACCTGCATCACCAGATCATTCCACTTCCGCTGGTTTTCCATGTCGTGCTCCAGGCCCTGCTCATCGGCGATGCGGAACCGCTTGAGGGCAGGGGTCTTGCTGGTGGCCTGGTACAGCCAATACGCCTCGGCCCTCAGCGCGTCGTCGATGGGGCGGTCGATCGACTCGTATACCATTTGCTTACAGGCGTTGATCGACTCGGCGGGAAACTTCGCGATTCGCTGGGCCAGCTGCGAGATGTAAGGACCAATTTCATCGGGCTCTAGCGCCTTGTTGATGGTGCCCATCGCTTCAGCTTCGTCAGCGTCGAAGTCGCGCGCGCTCAGGATGATCTCCAGTGCCCGGCCCAGTCCGGTCTGGCGGGCCATCCGCGACGCGCCGCCGCCGCACGGGAGAATGCCCATACCCACTTCCATCTGCATGAACTTAAACTTCCCGCGGGCCGCAAAACGCATATCGAGCGCCAGCGCCAGCTCATGGCCACCGCCTCGGGCAAAACCCTCCAGCTTGGCGATGGTTGCCTGCGGTACCTTGCTGATTCGTTCGCACACCGCTTGGAGGTCCAGTAGCTGCGCCTCCTCGCGAGATACCGCCTCATCAGACATGTCCTTGAGCAGCTCGGTGTCGTAGTGACAAACCCACACCTCCGGGTTCGCTGACTGAAACACAACAACCTTGGTCTCGCGATCGCGTTCCAGCCGCATGGCTAGACTGTTCAGGTCCGCGAGCATCTCTTGCCCCTGGACGTTGACCGACCCGAAGTTGAACGTGACGGTCAGGATGCCGTCCTGCTGTTCGGTCGAAAATGTCGTAAAGCCTTCATATTTCATGCTGTTGTCCTTTGCGTCAGGGTTAAGTCGGATCGATCAACGGCTTAGCCGGCCGATCGCCGCTTCGATGGCTGCGACCACGGCAGCGTTCTTGTTGGGGTCCAGGGCATCGGGGTGCGGTTGGGAGAACTGCTGGCGGTCGTTGTCGAAGTAACGACCCGTAATGCCCTCAAATTCATCGCTCAAAGCCGCGCGGCAGAGGATGTCCGCGCCGATACTCAGATCTTTGCCGGCCATACCGTAGGCTTCTTTGACCATCTTGCTCCCGAGCAGCGACGCGGGGTTCACCGCAATAATCGAGGGTGCGGTGGTGGGCCAGTGCTGGGCTAGATGGAAGGTCCACATGGTGCAGGCGAGCTTGCTTTGCGCGTAGGCGTCGCTGGCGCCTAGGCGTCTTTGGCCGTCCAGCGCAGCGAGATCGACGGGCGCCTGTGCAGCTGACGACAGATTGATAACCCTTCCCGTAGCGGGCATGAGCGGCAGCAGCTCCTGCGTAAGCAGGTAGGGGGCAATCGTGTTGACCACAAACCGGACGTCGTCACCTTCGGGCGTGAGCGGATTTGCCACCTCGTAGACGCCTGCGTTGTTGATCAGGACGTCGAGCGTCTCGTAGTCGCGCCGCAGGGCCGTTGCGAGCTGCTTGACCTCCTCGAGTCGAGACAGGTCGGCCTGCTGCGTCACGATTGCTGAGGCCCCCGGTATCTGAGAAAGGAGCTCGGCGGTGGCGCGGAGTTTGGCGTCGCTGCGTCCATGGATCAGCAGCGTGTGGCCATCAGCGGCCAGCCGTTTGGCGGTCTCAAGACCAATGCCATCGGTGGCGCCGGTGAGCAAAATGGTTTTGTTCATCATGAGTTCCTGGTTTTGAAGTAAGGCAAAATCTCGACCGACAGCTTTTCGAGCGTGCGTTCAATGTTGCCTTGGCAAAAGCGCAGATTAAGCGCAATGTGATTGACGCCAATGTCCCTTCGGCTTTCCAGATAGGTTCGAAGTGCGTCAGTGCCGAGCCGAAGGCCCAGGTGAATCGGTTGAGGCGCTGCCGTCGGATCGTCAACCAGGTCGATGTAAAGCGGTTCCATGACCGGTTTGTCGAATTCGCTCACGGCCAAGACACCATCCCGATACGCCTGGATCAGGTTCGACTGAGCTGCGGCAGGCCGGGGATAGGTCATCCAGCCGTCTCCGTTTGCCGCCACCCACTCGGGTGACTGACGGCTCGATCCGGTGATCAGCAGCGGGAGCTTTCCGCCGACGGGTTTCGGCAGGCTGTCGATGCCGCCGCTGACCCGACCATACCCACTGTCCAGCGAGGGCTGACGCTCGGCCACGCCGCGGATGTATTCATAGGCTTCCCGGAATCGCACGTCTCGATCGGCAAACGGGATACCGAGGGCCGGGTATTCTTCCGGCCGGTCGCCGGAGGCGATGCCCAGAATCAGGCGTCCGCCCGACAGCACGTCAGCGGTGGCTGCCGCCTTAGCAACATGAGCCGGGTGCCTCAGGGGCAGCACGATGCTGGCAGCACCCAGAGCAATCGACTGAGTCTGCATGGCGAGCGCGCCGAGATAGACAAACGGATCGAAGGTCTGCCCCGCATCACCGAAAGCCGGCACGTTGAAAGGCACATCGCGCAGCCACACCGCCGAGAAACCTAAGGTCTCGGCCAGCTGCACGCGTTTGACGTGGTCCGTCATCAGCGGGACCGGGCCGTTTGGATACGACTCGATCGGTACCACCAGCCCCAGCGACAGCTCGCCCGGTGAAAACACGGAAGCGTAGCCAAGGTTGATCTGCGCAAAGCGCTGGCCGAGATCCAGTTTTTGGGCAAACGTCATCGTCAGTTATCCGAAGCGGACAAGCGTCCGGCTCTCAATACTTTTTCTGAGTGTGGGCGTCGTTTTAGGCTCGATCATGTCGAGCGCGCTGTGCCCGAGGAAGGGGCGCCCACGGTTGTCATAGATGTTGAAGATCACCACCTCGTCCGGCCGCATCCGGGATAGGTAGAACCAGCTATGCGACGCGTTAGCCGCAACGCCTAAAATCTGGCCGACGCGGTCGGGATAAATGAGATCGATCGTCATCCAGTCGTCAGGCTCAATCGATTCCGGGCGAATAAATCCTAACGGCGAGGAGCCGATCGGTCGCTCGATGGGCCGCCAGACGTTGATGAAGGCGTAGTGCCCGGCCTCATAGTCTCTTGCGGCTTCGCTACCCACCAAATCGATCACGCGCTGCCTGGCGCCGGCGGTGCTGTAGTCGTTGTGTACGTTTCGCGCAGGCTTGCGCGGAGCGCCGGGGTCATCGACACGAACGGTGTGATCGAAGACGATGACCTCGCGAGCGTTGATTCGGCCTCGCAGGAGTTTGGTCAGCTCCAAATCGTAGGCAGCCTCCCAGTCACGGGAGTTGTCGAAACGGCTCTCGGCACTGGGAAACTGCTCGAAGGTGATACCGTCGGCGGCAAAATCAACCGTGCGGGTGCCGTCCCGCAGGTCGTCAACTTCAACTCTCGTCGGGACTAGCTCCGGCGACTCGAGATTGCCAATGACGCCACCCACGTCGAAGCGAAACGCCTGCCGCGCCTCACTCCTCACGTGATAGTTCACCAAAGCTGATGTGCTCATTGCTAAATCCTTCTGCGTTTCGTCTAGCGCAGTTGCCAGCAGGATTTAGATGTTATTTCTATCTAAATTCGAAATAAATAAGCCAAAAAAGATAAGAGTATTCTGATTTTCAATACATTAGAGCATGGCCAAGCGTGCCTAGAGCTAAATGTTGGTCGACGACCCGGCGAAGATCTTCGGTGGCTCAGGTTGAAAGTACGGAATCAAAAAAGGCCACGCCCCGGGGCGCGGCCCGCTAAAAGGTGCGACTGAGTCACCCCGAAAGCTTAGCCTTCCATCGGAGGTGGCCTATAAGGTGGTATTTTCGCAAGGTTCTAATTTTTTTTTTCCGCGATCTTGTCCTCGAAATGGAAAAAGCCATGCCTCAAAAAAGCGCCATGCGAAAGCGCGCTGACGAAATTCGGGAGTACCGCTGCAAGAACCTTATCGCGGTCATCGAAGAGCCTGCTGACATTCGAAACATCGGCACGGTGATCCGCAATGTCAACGCGCTAGGGGTCGAAAAGACTTATGTGATCGATCCGCGTGGTGCACTTCCCGACGATTGGCAGGAAATGCGAGAGCGAAAGTCGCTGTCGAAAACGTCTGTCTCGGCAGTGAAGTGGAGTTTCGTCAAGCGGTTCGACAGCACAGAAGATTGCCTGCAGCACCTCGAAAAAAACCGCTTCCTTTCGGTTGTCACTTCGCCACATATCAAGGGCAAGAAAAATGAACTTCTTGATGAGGTGGACTTTAGTGTTTACACGAAGCTGGCCGTCTGGTTCGGCAACGAGAAGCGGGGCATCAGCGATCTTGCCGTGGAGCGGAGTGAGATGTGCGTGAGCGTGCCGATGTTCGGATTGATTGAGAGCCTGAACCTTGGGACCACGTCAGGCATTGTCTTGTATGAAGTGACTAAGCAAAGGCGCGAATACCAACGCAAGTACAAGCGAGCCGGGAAGCGCCGTCCGAAGGCAGCTGGGAGCTAGCGTTAGATAGGCAGCTCCAGGCCGAGTCAAGGCGTTTGCGTCCGGCAGTGGATGCGTGACCTTAACGCTTAGGGAGACTAATTCGCGAACGGCAAACGGTAGATATCGAACAACGAATTCGTGTGCTTTGGCTAAACAGATCCCTATACTGCGACCCTAAGCAACTGGTCACTGTGAGGTAAGGGGATGGGAATCTGGGAACCTTTTGATCCCTTCAGCTATTTCTTCCACACGATCCTGGGAGGTCTGGGGATACTCGGCGCAATCGTTGCGCTATCGGTTCTGAAAGGTTCTGGGAAACACATCTGGGCCGGCAGGCTCTTCGCTTTCGGGGCATTAATCGCGGCAACCACCGCAGTTGTGTTCAGCTTCACCGAATTTTCAGGGGCCGCTATATCCAGCAGCGTGATGACGTTCAGCGCATTGGGGGCGGCGCTTTTCGCTCTACGGCAGAAGCGCGGCGTCGTCTTATGGGGGGAGCTACTGACCACAACGTTAATGGGCTTGTCGTTCCTCTGGCTGACGCTGGGTGTCGTCATGTCGATCGAGAGCGGCCTGTGGTTGCCGCCGTTGTTGTACTCCCTGTTTCCACTTGGGTTGTTCATTGGTGATATTCGGTTCTTACGCCTGAACCAGCAACAGCGCAGCAGCGCTGGACTGTCCCGTCACTTCTCGAGGATGGCGTTTACGTTGGCGATAGCGGTCCACGCACCCCTGGTAACGTTTGCCGACGAGCTGCCTGTTCATCCGGCTGTGGCGTTCTTCGGGCCTTTCCTGATCTGGCCGGCGATAGTTCTCACATTCAAACGACGGCAGGACAAGGGCAGGCTGGCGCTCGCCCAGAGATAGGTGCTCGGAGGCTGCTTGTGGCCGACGACGGACCCTCACAACTCCCGCAAAGTATTCCTCTTAGGTAAGGAAACAAAAAATAGCCCGGAGAGGGGCCCCAAATCAGAAAGGGGTATCTCCGGGCAAGTTAATCTCGCTGGTCGCAGCTTATGGAGTCATAGGTTGCAGCCAATGGAGTCCAATTCGCAGCTTGTGCGAACAACCGCAAAGCTTTTGATTAGCTCACCCGCACTTAGAGTAGCCGCAGGCCAGGCAGGTCTCGCAGTTGTCCATTACGACCATCGCTTTGGTGTTGCATTTGC
>JBCDKA010000094.1:0-15223 GCA_038747195.1 Pseudomonadota bacterium | reverse complement strand
CTACGGTCAGGCGCCAACGCTTGTCATTGGCGGGCCCGACGATGCGGATGAGGGAAGACTCATTCCAACGCTGGCGCTGGAGGAGTTTCTGGCGCCGGCCATGCGCTGGTATGGCGTTTCGGAATCCGACCTGGACGTGGTGTTTCCGAATCTGAATCGGTTTGACCAGCGAGACTTGGGATATATGACCGGCTAACTTAGGAGTTCCTACTATTTCGGGGCGACTCTGAAGTGGTATGGCTCGCTGCGCAGTGTTTCCCTCGGCAAGAGTGTAGGCGCGGTTGTCATCACCTCGGCCCCACATCTTGAACGCTACCGTTCCGAGCGTTTAACGTTGGCCAGCAATGACTCCCGATACAGACGAACTCTGGTTTCTGCCGCTCGGCGGCTGCGGCGAAATCGGTATGAACATGAATCTCTACGGCCATGCCGGCCAGTGGCTGATGGTGGACTGTGGCGTAACCTTTTCGCGCTCGGACGAAACCGGCCCTGATGTTCAGATGGCGGACCCCTCGTTTATCGAAGCCCGCCGCGATCAGCTCAGCGCGTTGCTCGTTACCCACGCTCACCAGGACCATCTCGGCGCGGTGGCCTATCTCTGGCCGCGCCTGCAGTGCCCCGTTTACTGCACGCCTTTTGCCGCGGAGATTCTGCGCCGACAGTTGCTGCGCGCAGGCCTTGCGGACCTGGTGCCGGTGCACATCGTGTCGCCAGGATCTCGGCTCGAGCTGGGGGAATTCACCGTCGACTGGATCGACCTCACCCATTCGACCCCCGAGATGCAGGCGCTGCTCATTCACACGGAAGCAGGTTCAATTTTCCACACGGGCGACTGGAAGCTCGATCCAGAGCCGGTGGTGGGGCCAGCGTTTTCTGAGAACCGCTATAAGCAGATCGCTGACCTGAACGTTCGCGCGATGGTCTGCGACTCGACGAATGCGACGGTGCCTGGCCGCGGGCGTAGTGAAGGTCAGCTTTACAAGGCGTTATTTGACGAAGTGCAGGGCGAAGAGGGGCGCATCATTGTCGGTTGTTTTGGTAGCAACATCGCTAGGCTGGTGACGCTGGCCCGGATCGCTAAAAACACCGGCCGCCGTGCTGCGCTGCTCGGACGGTCATTGCAGAATTACCATGCGGCAGCCAGAGCCGCTGGCGTCTGGGACGAAGAGCTGGAATTCATTGACCCGGCTCACCTGGGTTATCTGCCGCCACATGAGGTGATGGCTATTGCCACCGGCAGCCAGGGTGAGCCGCGGTCGGCACTCAGCCGGCTTGCCGCAGAGACCCACCCCAATATGCTGGTGGAGGCAGGCGACAAGCTGCTCCTCAGCTCGCGCGTGATTCCCGGAAACGAAGAGGCGGTCGAGGAACTGCAGGCGCGCCTTCGGCTGCTGGGCGTCACGGTGGTTCAGGACAGCTTCGCGACGCCGATTCACGCCTCAGGCCATCCGGCCCGAGACGAACTGGCGGACATGTATCGCTGGGTTCAGCCGCAGGTGGCTATCCCGGTACACGGCGAGGCTGTGCATATGGACGCGAACGCGCGGCTGGCCAAAGAAATCGGCGTGCCTCATCAGCTGCTGGGCAGGAATGGCGATCTGTTCATGCTGGCGCCGGTCCGCGGAATCCGCCGCGATGCGGTTCAGACCGGTCGGCTGGGCTTTGAGGATGATCGCCTGATTCCGTGGGCGCCCCCGGAGCCGGACCTACCGATCGCTGCTCGCCTGTGACGCCAAGGTACGGCCAAACGGTGGATTCGGTCGGAGACGATTCAGAAGCCTCGCAACACCTCCTAAACCGCGTCGCGGCGGGTGACTTGGTCAGGGATCCGTGACTTCAAAACCTGCATCGAAAACCAGGTCGCTCTCAACGGCGCCAATGTCGCATAGCCCCTCCCGGGCAACGCCCCGCTGATCGCGCTCAACGCGCTCTCCATCGCTGAAAAGGCCGTTGCCGGGTCCCGCCGCGTAAACGCAGGATTCACGGGAAATCTGATCGATTACCAGGCTGTCTGCTTGGGGGAGTATCACAGCGGGTACGCCTCCCAGGCGTTTCAAACGAGGGTCGAGGGGCATTTCGGAGAAGCCAACATAGTCTCCGTCGCTGTTGGGCAGTCCTCCATCAAAGGCTTCGGTGCAGCCGAGATTATTGCCGATGACATTAACGCCACGTACCTCAACTGAGCCGCTGCGGCCGAAGCTGGGGCCGCAATCGGGGAAGAATAAGTCAGTTTCATTGCCGGCGATAATCGAGTTGGCCAAAACGCCGGTCATAAAAAAGCCGCCAACTCTGCTAGTTGCACGGTTGCCCACGATGGTGACATTCGTCAACCGTGATCCGGTCAACGAGGCGCCGGCCCTTTCTGACGCGATATTGCCACTGATCGTGCTGTTGGCGAGATCGAGAAGACTTGCGGTTACGCCACCGCCTCTGTACGCGCTGTTGTGGACAATCGAACAGTTTTCGACCGCAGCGACGCCCGCACCATCACCTTGCAGGGCCAGACCTCCACCCGATGAATCCGCGGAGTTTTCTATCACGAGACAGTCGGACAGGGTAATACCTGGACCCTGCGCGTTCATCCCACCGCCAAACAGGGCGGAGTTTGCACGAAGTTCTGCACCTTCCAACGCCATTTCGCCGATGGAGTAAACGCCACCCCCAGCGCGGGTAGCAGTGTTCTCCGTTAGGAGGCTTCCCTGGCCGATACGGAGTCGACCTTCCTGATTTGAGATGCCGCCACCATCTCCGAACGAACCTTCGGAGCTGTTGCCGCGGACCAAGACCCGTTCCAGATCCAAATCGCCTCGCTCAACCAATATGCCGCCACCGTTCCTCGAAAATGATGCGATACCACCGGTGATCTCAAGATCACGAAGGGTGAGGCTGGCATTGCTGCTGGTGACGTGCAGCACCCGGTCTTGCCCGTTACCCTCGATTACGGTCAGCGTCTGGCCGGCGCCCAGGATCGTGACCGTCGCCTGAATGTCGATATCACCGCCTGTTTCGCCAGCGTCTGAGTCCCCGAGTAGCTGATACCGCATCGCGGGGAGAGTGATGACATAGCTCGCCGGCTGACCGGAGCCGGCTTGCGCATAGGTGCAGCCAAGCCCCTCAGCAATTGCGGCGTTAGCCACGCTGACGGCGTCACGCAAGCTGCAGCCCGATTCCTGCGGGTCGTCACCAATGGGGTCCACTTCAACGGTGTACGTGGTCTGTGCGCTACAGAGCCCGGAAAACGCTGCCAGGATCGCGCCGGTTATGTGCCGTATCGTCTTCAAGTAAACCCCAATGAGTGGTTATCGGACATCTCCAGCGCGCTATGCCAGACACGTCCGCAACAAGCGGACGCTCGCCGGCGACCGAAACCCCTAATTCACTCGGTCAAAACGCGACAAAGTATCACTCGTCGCTACCGCCCCGTTCACCTCGCGATACTTTGGCAGAAATTGCCTTCACTGCTCATTCACGGAGGCACGATGCACCCAGCTTGCTTCAAACACCCAAGCACCATTTGGCTGGAGGACACCAACCATGATCGACATTCGAGCAAAACGCCCTTGGTTCCGTCTCTTTCCTGGCATCGTGCTGGCGATGAGTGCGGTGGTATTCACGAGCGCAGCGACTGCCCAGAGCACGATCCATGACGCCAGCGCGGCAAGCGGTATCTCAGTCGCCGCGCCCGTGGCGTTTGCCGGGCTCTCTGCCGCCACAACGCTGGCGGCAGCAACGCATATCACCGTCAAATCTATCGAGGTGTCAGCGGTCGGGACGGCCGTCGTGGCAGAAGCGCTGGTAGACGGGGCTGTGACGGCAGTCAGTTTTACGATCGACGGCGCCGCGGGGTTTGCGGCGGGCGCCGGTACGGTTCTCGAAGCCGCGTCGGTCGCAGGAGGCGTTCTGCTCTACGACGGCAGCCAGGCGATTGCGCTGCTGGCCGATGAAGCAGGTCAGAAGCTGCTGTTTCATGAGCGGCTGACTCCCTGAACCTTCGGGCATCCATCAGCAACCGAAGCGGGAAAGACTCAGCGATGTTGAATCCGATCTCTATTCTCTGGCTGAGGTTTAGCGGCATTGCTGCCGCTCTTGCCGTGGTCCTAACGCTTTTGATTGCCGATCCCGCCCTGGCCGGCCAGCCCTGCGAACAACGCAGTCACACCGTTGAGCAATTGAGTAATGGGATGGAGCTGGCGTCTCGAACGGCCAGGGCTTTGGATCGGGAGGCTGTGAGCGTCGGCGTCATCGCCCGGATGGGGCAGGACCTCAGCAAATGGCAGCAGCGCTATTCGCATATCGGTCTGGTTTACCGGAGCAGCGAGCCAGGGGCTGACCCCATCTGGCGCGTTGTGCATAAGCTGAACGACTGCGGCTCAGACCGAGCAAACGTTTATCGGCAAGGGTTGGCCGAGTTCTTCACCGATGGCCCGTTCGACTGGGAAACAGCGATTGTCCCGCTGACGCCAGAGTTCGCGGAAGAAATTCTCCCGGCGCTAACGGACGATCCGAAGCTCCTCACCGGGCTCCACGAGCCGCGGTACAGCATGGTGTCGTACGTCTGGGGCACCCGCTACCAGCAGTCGAATCAGTGGGCCCTGGAGACGCTGGCAATGCTGCTCAACCCAGAGATCCGCACCCGCAGGCAGGCGCAGCGGTGGCTCATGGCCGAGTCCTACCGGGCCGATCGGCTGCGGCTCGGAACGCTCACCCGACTCGGTGCGCGAGTCACCAAAGCGAACGTCGCTTTCGACGATCACCCGAGCCGCCTGAGATTCACTGGCCGCATCGATACAACCACCGCTGATTCTGTGCTTCGTTGGCTCGAGGGCACTGAGTTCGGCGAGGCCCGGTTTGTCGTTCGTTTGAACTAAAGCCAACCCGCCTAGCAGACGCCGCTGCGCTCTTGGCAGGCAGTTCGAACAGGACTGATGGCAGGCGCAAAGGTGTGGGGTGCCGGTGGTACGATTCGGCGCGATCTTTGCGGAGAGTAATGCCATGCGGAAGCTGACTGTGGGTTTCGTCTTTTTGGTTGCGGCGCTGTCTGCCAACGCCGCCGCCTCCTATCGGGATGTTATTGAAAGCGCCTATCCGGCTGACGGGCCGGGCGCTGCGGTGCTGGTCGTCAAGAACGGCGAGGTGGTTTTTCGCGACGCGGTCGGGATGGCTAATATCGGGCTCGGAATTCCGCTGCGGCCTGACCACGTCTTTCGGCTCGGGTCCATTACCAAACAGTTCACCGGCGCTGCCGTGATGCTGCTGGTCGAAGAAGGGAAGGTGGATCTGGATGCGCCGATCCAGGAATACCTGCCGGACTATCCGGATCATGGCCACACGATCACCACTCGCCATCTGCTGACGCACACGTCGGGCATCTTCAACTACACCGATATCTCCGGTTATTTTGCTGAGGGTCGTACCCGCGCTGACCTCACGACCGAAGAGCTGATTGAGGTGTTTGCCGACCTGGAGATGAATTTTGCGCCCGGAGAGCGGTTTAGCTATTCAAACTCTGGCTACGTCCTGGCCGGTGCCATCATCGAAAAGGTCTCTGGCCAGAGCTATGCCGATTTTGTCCAGGCGCGGATCTTTGATCCGCTCGGCATGGAAAACAGTCACTACGGCGGCACTCAGCTCATCAAGGGCAGGGCATCGGGCTACAGCGCCGGTGGCGAGGGGCCGGTTAATGCGGACTTCATCAGTATGACGCAGCCTCATGCTGCTGGCTCACTGCTTTCCACGGTGGACGACCTGGCAAAATGGAATGCGGGGCTGTTTGCGGGGGAACTGCTGACGGAGCCGTCTGTCGAGGAAATGATCAAACCCTTTAAGCTGAATGACGGCAGCCTGTCGCGCTATGGCCTTGGATTCTCCATTGACGACTTTCGAGGTGAGCCTTCGGTTTCGCACGGCGGCGGCATCAATGGTTTCACCACCCAGCAGCGATACCTGCCAGACCAGAACATCTACACCGCGATCCTGACCAACACGAACGCTAAGTCGCCCAGCTACACCGCTGACGTCCTCTCCTCGCTGGCTATGGGTCGCCCGCATGATCCGCAGCCGATCGAGATGGACGCAGCCACGCTGCAGGAGTACACGGGCGCCTATGAGGTCGCCGAGGGTGATCTCCGGAAGATCTTTTTCGAGGACGGAAAACTCTTCAGCCAGCGCACTGGCGGCCAGCGCTTTTCCATCTTTCCAACTGACGAAGACACTCTCTACTACGAAGGGTCGTTTTCGCACATTGTGTTTGATCGCAACCGCAAAGGTGAGGTCGTGCGGATGCTGTTCCATCCGAACGGCGCCAAGAAAGCGAACGTTGCCAAGCGCGTTGGCCCGGCCGAAGAAGAGGAGCGCGCCGTGGCGGCAGTGTCGCCCGAGCTTTTCGACCTGTGGGCCGGCGTGTATGAGATCCAGCCCGGTTTCAACCTGACTATCACTCGTGAGGGTGATTCGCTCATGTCCCAGGCAACCGGACAGGGGAAGTTCCGTCTCTTGCCGGCGTCAGCCAACCGATACTTCCTGCGGGAGGTGCCTGCCGAGGTCGAGTTTGCGGTTGGCGACGACGGACGCGCCAGCGAGCTGACGCTGTATCAGGGTGGGCGCGAGATCGTTGCAGCGCGGCTGACCGAAGGCTGAGCCACGGCTTCAGCGGCAGCAGGAGGCCGATGAGTTCGGCGGCGAGGGATCGAAGGTGCCGGCAGAACGCCAGCTCGCTGGAGACGCAGGCTCCCCCTTACGGCCAGTGATAGCGTGCGTTGGGTCACAGGTTTTCGACAAAAAACGGCTTAATCGCCCGATTCAAACGCTGATTCACACGGTCAAGTGGCACTTTTTGCCGAAAGTACGGCCAGCGGAGTCTGTAATGATCCAACTGACCCCAATCCGTCGCCTCTGGAGGAAACGGGTTCTCGCCAGCAATTCGGTGACTTTTCTGCTGCTTTCGGCCCTGCTGCCGAGCATAGCTCTTGCACAGGGTTTTGTGCCGCCAACCCATACGTTTAAAGATCTGGCGGTCTTCCAGGAAGCGACTGGCGCGCAGGACCTCACGGGTCCGTTGCCGGAAGTGAGCGGCTTGGTTTCGCAGCAAACGGTAGGTCAGGTCACCTTCGAGACCGATTCGCCCTCGGCGCTGGAGTTTGGCCCCTGGTTTGTGCCGGAGGGCGATCTGGTGCAAACGTCAGACCCGTTCCGGCTCCTGGTAGACGGGCAGGATGTGTTCAGCATCGTTTTTGCGTCGCCGGTTTCCAGCTTTGGTCTCGAGCTTCGCGCAATCGGTCCGGATCAGCCCAGGCTCGACGGTGAGGCCGCCGATTCTGCCTACAACATCACGCTATGCCGAGTCGTCTTTTCGACAGGAAACGGATGCCCGGTGGCTGAGGTGATTGATGAGGTTCTGCTGCGTGTTCAGCGACTAAATAACCTTGCGCCGGATCAGTTTGCTGGCTTTTGGTCAGATGAGCAGATCGCTCAGGTGTTGATCGAAGACCTGAGTGAACCGACTGACGGCAACGAGCTGTTTGGAAGGGTGTACGGTGGCGGTGAGCCGCGTCCCTTTCCCGCGTTCGACCGTTTTGAAAACGACGACCTGCCCCTGACGGCCTCGTTTCTGGCAGAGGATATCGCGCTTCTCGGCGAGAACTTTGCCACGCGTCAGGTGCATTCCTTTCACCTATCGAACGACGAGGATTGGATCTTCTACGGCGCGACGCCAAAAACCGTGGAGCTGACCGTGAGCAGCGATCAACCCGAATTCCACGCCGTGGTTGACTTCTTCCCGGGCGAGCGAGCTGGCGATGCGTCCGTACCGTCGCTGATGACTTTGGGCGACTGTGCCGGACCGCCAGGCACGCTGACCTTGAGTGGGCAGTATCCGTCGGGGGGCACGCTGGTCAGAGTGCGTAACTGTGATGTGGAGGAACCGGTCCGCTACGACTTTCTGCTTGAGGTGATCGAATTCGACAGAATCTTAGGCGGCGCCGTGGGAATTGGTACCGTCACCGAGGAGGGTACAGGCGACCCGGTCAGCGTGGCGCTCCTCAACGATGATGGGCGCCTGTCCTTTTCCAGCCCTTCGTCTGGCGGCTTTCGCTTCCTCTTTCTCCCTGGCGTCGAGACCACGCTGACGGTGGTTTCGCCGCTGTTCGAGGCTTTGCCGGTTGTGGTGGAGGCGGTCGGTGAATTCGAATCGCCGCCCCCAGTTGAGGTCGTAGTGCGGCCAAAAGCACAAATTCTGTTTGCCAGTGGATTTGAGCAGCCATAAACGCCGTGCAGGCTACCAACAGCGCCCGGGGATAGTCTGCGGCGCCTAAACAGGGTAAGTTTCAGCGTTCCGCTGTCGGCTGTTACGAGTCCTAACTTCCGCTTTGAAAAGTTCCTGGCGACTGGCGCTGGTCGCATTCCTTATTCCGTTCGTTTGGGTGCTGCCCGCCGCTGCTGTCTCTCCGATCGCAGTCTCCGGCGAGGAAACGGGGGCGCCGCTCGGAGAAAGCTTCACCATCTGGCATGACCCGACGGGCGCTGCAGATGTTGCGCAGGCCCGCACAGCGTTCCAAGCCGGAGAGTTCACGCTACCGGAGGGCGGCGGCTCAACCGGCCTGGCGCCCGGGGCGTTCTGGAGCCAATTTGAGCTCCGCAATACCTCATCGGATCCGATCAAGCTGCGTCTCGAATACATCGATCATCAGCTGATCTTTCTGCGGGCCTTCCAGGCTTCGACGGGTGAGGCGACCTTCCGGCAGCTGGTTGACCTGTCCCTTGAGCGGCCATTCTCGGAGCGGCCCATCCCGCACCATCGATTTGTGGTGCCTGTTGCGCTGGCTGCGGGCGAGTCCGCCGAGTTTTTCGTTCAGTACGGCTCGCATGACATGGGCTTCGTATTCCCCGAGCTCCGAATCTGGTCTCCCGCTTCTCTCGCGAAGTCACAGGGTCTGGAGCTCACAGTCATCAACCTGATTGTCGGCGGCCTGCTCGTGATGGCGCTGATCGCGTTTGTCGCCGGAGTCGCAACCGGCGGCCGGTTCTTCTACTTCTATGGGCTGCACGCGCTTGCATCCATCGCCGTTTGGTACACCGTATTTGGCTTTACCCATCAGTTTCTGCTGACCGAAAGCTTCAACTGGCGCTACATGTCCATAACGGGCGCCATCAGCCTGCTGACCGGCCTGTATTTCGCGAGGGAGTTTCTGCAGACCCGACAGCACACCCGAGGTTTTGACTATCTGCTGCTGTTCTTGATCTTGAACAGCGTTTTCCTGCTTTTTTCAGCGGTTTTTGGCCAAATCACCCTGGCCATCATTTCCATCACACTGGCGCTGCTGCTTTATCCCATTGTGTCGGTTGTGGGCCTGGTGCGCTGGTATCAAGGCGCGCGGGAGGCGGCCATTTTTACCTTTGCCTGGACGATCCTGGTGATCGGTCTGTTTACCCAGGCGCTTCGGGACCTTGGTGTCGTTGAGCACAACTTCGTCAACTACTACTGGCCTGCGGTGGGGTCTTACGCCGAGATGGCTGTCATCCTGATCGCCATGGGCGTTCGCATCCGCGATCTGCGCGGACTGAAGGAGGCGGCCGAGCGGGCGCATCTGGCGCAGCTCACGCAGAGCAAGGAACTGCTCGAGGAGCAGGTGGCCGAGCGAACCGCCGAGCTGGAGGCGGCTAAAAACGCGGCTGAGGTTGAGGCCCGCACGGACACTCTCACCGGCGTCGACAATCGGCGCAGTTTCATTACCCAGGGCCAGCAGATGCTGGACCGGTGCCGTCGGGAGAAGCAGCCGTTGTCGCTAGCCATGCTCGATATCGACCACTTCAAAGCGATCAACGACAAATACGGCCACGACGTCGGAGACCGGGCGCTGGTGGCCTTCGCCCAAGAGGTGATGACCCTCATCCGCGATCGCGACCTGTTCGGCCGGGTGGGCGGCGAAGAGTTTGCCCTGATGTTCGGCACGGATCGAGAGGGTGCGGAGCACACCGCGAAGCGGCTGGTCAAACAGATTGCGGAGATTCGCCTCGACGTTCCAGATGGGCAGGTCAGCTTTACCGCCAGCATTGGCATCGCGCACCTGATTGATGAGACCGACCTGCAGGAACTGCTCAAGCTGGCGGACGAAGCGCTCTATGTGGCCAAGCAAACCGGGCGAAATCGGGTCTCGGTCGCAGACAGATCCTGAAGCTGCCTGACCGTCTTCCGGGCCGCTGCAAGCCGGCAACTCCACGAAAAACCTCGTATTTTTATGTGACTTTTGTCGGTAGTGGCGCGGCTGCGATCGGCTAGAATTGAGCGCCAGCTTCCCTCACTACGGATATTTGCTATGAAACAGACGCTCCTTACCGTTTCGGCCCTTGCACTGGCCGGATCCGCTGCCGCCGCTGATCTTGACGACGTTCTCTCGTGCAACTACGAGACGATGGGCGGCATCGATAACATTAAGTCAGTGGAGTCCGCTCGGATGAGCGGAACCATGACCATGGGACCGATGCAGGCGCCTTTCACCATCGAATTTCAGCAGCCCAACAGCGTACGTCTGGAGTTTGAGGTTCAGGGTATGACCGCCGTGCAGGCCTACGACGGCGAAAAGGGCTGGGCCATCATGCCGTTCATGGGCAAAACCACGCCCGAGGAAATGGCTGACGACCAGCTCAAAGAGATTCAGGAAATGGCTGAATGGGAAGGTCCGCTGGTCGACTGGCAGGAAAAGGGCCACACCGTTGAGCTGATCGGCACCGAAGACGTGGAAGGTACCGAAGCCTATGCGCTGAAGGTCGTGCGGGCCGGCAGCGAAGACGTGGCCACCTACTACCTGGACACCGAGTACTGCCTGCCGTTTCTTTCCAAAGGAACCCGGGATATTCAGGGCAACTCGATGGCCTACTCACAAACCATCGGTGACTACAAAGAGGTCGGTGAAATTGTGATGGCGCACTCCATGATCGCCAGCATCGGCGAGGGTGCGGCTCCCATGCAGCAGGCCATCACCATCGAGAAGACCGAGCTGAACGTGAGCGATATCAACGCCGATCGCTTCGCGATGCCCGAGGTGGAAGAGCCCGCCACCACCACCGAGTGAACCGACACTCGATCACGCACATCGCCCCTTCCAAGTGGGGGCACTGGCCGGGAGGCGCCTGACAAGTTGCTGGGCGTCAAACCGCGGTTTTTGAGCACGTACAGGGGAAACCTATGAGCATCCGCACCACTTTCTGTGTCGCGGCCATGGCACTGGCCACGGGGGCGCAGGGCGCCATTGAGCTGAAGTCATCGACTTTTGGGGGTTTAAGCGCACGAAGCATCGGGCCAGCCGTGATGAGTGGCCGCATCTCGGCCATCGACGGGGTGGCCAGCGATGAAGCGCCGGTGACGCTCTACGTGGGCACAGCCAGTGGTGGAGTCTGGAAATCCGATGACGGTGGCATTGTGTACAAGCCGATTTTTGACGAGCACACGCAGTCGATCGGTGCGGTGCGCGTCGATCCCAGCAACGCTGAGACCATCTGGGTCGGCACGGGCGAAAGCTGGGTGCGCAACACGGTTGCTCCCGGTGACGGTGTTTATCGTTCCACCGACGGCGGCAGCAAGTGGCAGCACATGGGGCTCAAGGACAGCGACCACATCGCGGAGCTGCTAGTGCATCCGGAAAACGGCGACGTTGTGTTTGTCTGCGCGCTCGGCCATCTGTGGGCTGAGGGTGGTGACCGCGGCGTGTTCCGCAGCCAGGATGGCGGACAAACCTGGGACAACGTGCTCAAGATCGACGACACCACCAGCTGCTCCGACCTGGCGATGACCCCCGACGGCGGCACGCTCTATGCCGGCATGTGGTACGTCCAGCGCTATCCGGATTTCTTCGAATCGGGCGGCGAGTCCTCCGGGCTCTATCGGAGCACCGACGGTGGTGACACCTGGGAGGAGATGACGGACGGGATTCCCGAAGGCGAGAAAGGGCGGATTGCCGTCACCGTTGCGGCGTCTGAACCCGAGCGGGTTTATGCAACGATCGAAAGTGAGAACACCGCGCTGTATCGATCCGACGACGGCGGTGACACCTGGACCGAAAAGGACGACTCCGGAAACATCCAGATGCGGCCTTTTTACTTTGGTGAGCTGGTGGTGGATCCGAGTGACCCGGATCGCGTGTACAAGCCGGGTTTCAGCCTGACGGTTTCTGTTGACGGCGGGGACAGCTTCTCTGGCATGTTCGGGGCGGGCTTTTCGGTGTCCATCCACCCCGACCACCACGCGCTGTGGATCAACCCGAACAACCCGCAGCAGGTCTTCCTGGGGACCGACGGCGGGGTATACGTTTCGGAGAACAAAGGGTTCAACTGGCGACACGTGGCAAACCTGCCGGTCAGCCAGTTCTATCACGTGGCCGTCGACTCGCGCTGGCCGTATAACGTGTATGGCGGGCTCCAGGATAACGGCTCCTGGATGGGGCCGTCACAGGCACCGGGCGGGATCCAGAACCGGCACTGGCAGAACATCGGCTTCGGGGACGGCTTCTGGTCATTCCCCGATCCGACGGATGATCGCATCCTGTACACCGAGTATCAGGGCGGCCAGCTCAAGCGAGTCGACCGGGAGACCGCTGAGATCAAGCGCATCCAGCCGGCGCCAGAAGAAGGCCAGGAGCAGCTGCGCTTCAACTGGAATACGCCGCTGCACCTGAGTGCCAGCAAGCCCGGCACGATCTACTACGGCGCGCAGTACCTGTTCCGGAGCCGCGACCGCGGCGAATCGTGGGAGGCGATCTCCCCCGACCTCACAACCGATGATCCGGCAGGTCAGCGTCAGGCCGAGTCCGGCGGTATCTCCGTCGACAACACCACCGCCGAAAACTACACCACCATCTATTCGATCAGCGAATCACCGCTGGATCACCGCATGATTTGGGTGGGTACCGATGACGGTAACGTCCAGCTCACACGCAACGGCGGTCGCGCGTGGGAAAACGTGGCGGACAACATCGAGGGCGTGCCGGCTGGCACGTGGGTATCGCGCGTCGAGGCCAGCCCCCACGACAAAGGCACCGCGTTTGTCACCT
This sequence comes from Pseudomonadota bacterium, assembly GCA_038747195.1. Lineage (GTDB taxonomy): Bacteria > Pseudomonadota > Gammaproteobacteria > Xanthomonadales > SZUA-38 > JANQOZ01. Next base: position 2,183 of record JBCDKA010000094.1, on the reverse strand, counting down.
TCGACGGCCACCGTCGGGGTGACATGGAAACCTACCTGTTCAAGACGACCGATTTTGGCCAGTCCTGGACGGCCCTCGCGAGTGATGCCATCGAAGGCTATGCGTGGGTGGTCAAGCAGGATCCGGTGAACCCCGAACTGCTTTTCCTCGGCACCGAGCGAGGTCTGTACATCAGCCTCGACAGCGGCGAAAACTGGGCGCGTTTTTCTCAGAACCTGCCGAAGGTGGCGGTTCATGACCTCGTTGTTCATCCCACCGAACACGACCTGGTTATCGGAACCCACGGGCGTGGCGTCTACGTCATCGACGACATCACGCCGCTTCGCGGGCTGACTCAGGAGATCATCGATGCCAACGTGGCGATACTGCCGACCCGCGCAGCGCCTATGGTGCTGAATGCGCAGCTGCAGACGTTTGGCGCCAACGACACCTTCACCGGCAGCAATCCGCCGCAGTCCGCGACGATTGTTTATTACCTGAAAAAGCGTCACCTGTTCGGCGACCTCAAGGTGGACGTGTACGACGAGAACGATCGCGTGATCGCCACGCTGCCGGGCGGCAAGCGAATTGGTCTGAACCGGGTGGAATGGCCTATGCGCTTTAAGGCGCCCAAGTTCCCGCCGGCCACCAATCTGGTCCCGGGTTTTCTCGGGCCGCGCGTCCCGGAGGGTGAATACCGGGCGGTGTTGACCAAAGGGAAAGAAACGCTGGAGACGAGCGTACAGCTGGTGGCTGATCCCCGGACGCCCCATTCGAAGCGCGATCGAGTCGCTCAGCAAACGCTGGCACTGGAGCTCTACGACATGATCAACGATCTAACGTTCCTGTCGGACAACCTGATTGAGGTTCGGTCGCAGGCGATGAAACATGCTGACGGCGCGGACGAAGCGCTGGCTGAGGCGCTCGAAGCTTATGCTGATGAGCTTGAAACGCTCCGGACCTCGCTGTCGTCCAGCAAGGGCGGCATGATCAGCGGGGAAGAACAGCTTCGCGAACGCCTCGGAACGCTGTACGGCAACGTGACCAGCTATGACGGCCGCCCGAGCGCCACACAGCTGAGCCGTCGCGACACCCTCGGGCAGGAGCTGACGGATGCGCTGGAAGCCAGCGACTCCCTGCTGGTGTCAAAGCTTCAGGACGTGAACGCCCAGCTGGGTGCGGCCGGCCTGGATGCGCTGACGGTGCTCGATCGGGCCGAGTGGAACGAGGAAGAAGGCATGGCGAGCTTCTCCACGGTCACGTGGCAGCCTGGCTGGAACGTTCTGCTGCCGCAGGCGCTCTGGGGCATCTTTCAGTAGCAAACCTGGCTTCAGCGGGAACGTGGGCGCACAACCGATCGACGTCGACCTCGCATCTGGTGAGGGCGATTTGGCTGAAGCTGCGAGCGTGCTCTCGCAGCTTCGGCCGCAGTACTCGGAGTCGGGTTTGCGCTCGCAGATCGATAAACAGCGAGAGGCGGGCTACCAGGTCGCCTGCGCACGCACAGCCGGCCGGATCATCGGCGTAGCGGGTTTTGTGGTCTGCGAAAAGCTGGCCTGGGGTAAACACATCTACGTTGATGATCTGGTCGTCGATGAGACCCATCGAAGCTCAGGTGCCGGCGGCGCGCTGATCAGCTGGCTCAAAGCCTATGGCCGCGAGCTCGGGTGCCAGGAGCTGCATCTCGACTCGGGCGTCCAGCGCTTTGCCGCGCACCGCTTCTATCTGCGCCACGGCTTCGACATCACCAGCCACCACTTTGCCGCCTGCAGGTTGTAATCGACTCGGCCACCTCGTCTTTTTGCGCAAGATAATTCGGAATTTTGCAGGCGCGACGACCGTCAAACGTGTAAGCTTTTTCAGCCGGTCGGTCGGGGCTCTTGGCTTGGATTTGAGACCGGGGAAGGGGCTTTTTTCGAAAGGAGATATTGTGAAAAAGACGGTTGGATTCGTGGTTGCAGCGCTTTTCGCGCAGCAGCCGGTCTGGGCTCATCACGGGCCAGAACACCTTGTTTCGAATGGATCGATGACCTTAGCAGGTGTCGGTGTCTTGGCTGCGGGCTTAGCGTTGCTGGCCTTGGGCGTTACCCATCACCGCCAGCGAGCACTTCGCGTCAAGCAGGGGGAGCAACGATGAAGGGCTGGCTAAAGGTGAAAGAAGCCGAAGCACATTGCGACGTTCCGTGCGGAATCTACGATCCCGT
>JBCDKA010000093.1:0-15488 GCA_038747195.1 Pseudomonadota bacterium | reverse complement strand
TCTGTGTTCACTGCCAGCGACTTTAATCTACAGATCCGGTCAGCCAGGGTCACCTACGTTGAGCCGTAATTCGTCGGAGCGCTAGCGAGTCATCCAATGGGATGAGCCCAGGTCAGCGACCAGCCCATCGTACAGCTGGTCAGCCAGGTCACTGTTGCCTGCGCAACGAGCGCTGACCATCTCCCAAAGCCGGTAGCTCAAGCTGGGCGGCTCTGGGCTCGGAACCTCAGAAGCTTCGTTATCGCTGCACGACTCCCGAAGTCGCGCGATGCGGGCCTCCATCGAAGCAGGTGCGGCTGCACTCACTTCTGCAGCCGGGGCGCCAGAGGCCAACAGCCAGCGAGCCCTGGCCTGGCCGAGCGCCCCAGCGGCGCTGGTTCCGGGCGGCGGCGGCGATTGGTCATGTTTTGCCAGCAGACCCGCCGCCTCGTCCAGCCTGCCGGTATCCACGGCGAGGAGAATCTGCTCGGCCGCCAGCAGGTGTTCCATCCGCTTTCCCTGAGGAACGACCAGCGGCGCGGCTTCAGCCAGCTTTTCATCGGCAAGGGCAAAGTCTCCCTGCATCCGATGGATGATCGCCTGCTGCATGATGGCGAAAGACGCCAGGTAGGGTTCGCCGTCCGTGCTGGCACGAACTGCGGCCTCCGCCTCCCGATACCGCACCAGCGCCTCGCGGAGTCGGCCCAGATCCAGCGCGCGGGTTGCAAGTATGGCCTTTTCACGCACTTGAACCGCCGGCCGATCTGGGAATGCCTTCATCACCGCATCATGCATCCGGCTAGCCAGCTCATAGCCGCGCTGATCGCTCTCCGCGACGCGGCCGGCGATGGCAGCAATCATGCCGTAGCTGTTCAGTTCAGTTTCATTCGAGATATCTTTGATAGCTTCCACGTAGGGGTTGGTCAGCTCTCTGACCCGTTTGTCCTCTCCTTGCTCGGCGAGCACCCACGCCAGCCTCCCCACGGCCTCAAGCTCTAACTCGAACGGCACGCTGCCTGCCGACTGGTTAGCCAGTTCGAGGGCCTCGCTTACCAGCCGCGCACCTTCGTCGAGGCGACCGTTGTCTATCGCCCCATCCGATATTGCCAGCAGGGCATTGACATGCTCTGCGCCGCCCCGCAGTTCAGTTTTTTCGATCAGCGGAAGAGCCATGGCCATTGCATCCACAGCGCGTTTCGTTTCGCCTCGGTAGTCAAGCGCCGAACTGAGCAATCTTAAGATCCGAACCTGGGCGACCGGATCGCCGATTTCCCCAACCTCATCGACCGCCTTCTTCAAGAACTGGCCGACAGTAGGCGAGGTGCTGTAATCGGAATTGAGGCTGGTTAAAGACCGCTCTAGAAAGCTCAGCATGCGGTTTGCACGAGCTGCCTCGAGATCCGCCAGGTCACGCTGCTCGCGGATCTCGCTTTGCTGACCGACGTAGACACCGGCAGTGCCCAGCATCCCCAGCAACAGGACACCGAGCACGGCGCTTGCGGCCCGGTGCCGCGCAACAAGTCTCGCGAGGCGGTATCGCCAGCCACCGGCCCGAGCCTTGACCGGCTGACCTCGTCGGAAGGCCTGCAGATCTGCTTTCAGGGCGTCGATGCTGGCGTAGCGCTTAACGGGATCCTTGCGCAGGCACCTCCGGATGATGGCGGCAAGATCGGTCGGAATACTCGCAGGAATCTTGGGTTCTGCCCACAAAACCTGCTCGAACTGTGCTGAGACGTTGTCCGCGCTGACCGGCGGACGACCGGCCGCCGCGGCAAAGAGCAACGCGCCAGCCCCATAGATATCGGTTGCCGTACCGGTAGGGCCCTGATCGATTTGCTCTGGCGCCGCGAATGCAGGCGTGAACGCCGAGTGGGTCTGTTCGGTGTGATCTGAGGTGTCGTCCAGCAAACGCGCTACCCCAAAATCCAGCAGCCGGATTCCGCCACCTTGCTCAAGCATAACGTTGCCGGGTTTGAGGTCCAGATGGGCGATCAGCCGCTGATGTGCGTGCGACAGAATGCGACAAAGGCTGATCACCAGATCAACGGCATCGGTCGGCGACAGCACGCCGTGCTTCAATCGGTCAGACAGGGTTTGACCATCGACCAGCTCGACCACCAGCCAGGGGGAGCCATCGTCGAGGACACCACCGTCAAGCAGCGTAGGAATGCCGGGATGATCAATGCTGGCGAGCAGTCGGCGCTCGCGCTTGAAGCGACGCAGCGAGCTGTCGTTGGCCAACCGGCCAACCAGCACCTTAAGCGCGCCACGCTGCTGAAAGCCCTCGCCACTGCGGGTGGCATGAAAGACCATCCCCTGACCACCACTGCCCAGCCGGTCGCCGATGCGCCAGGCGCCGATTTGATCCAGGCTTGCGAGGGCGCCGATCAAAGACACTTACCTGGCGTCTAGCTTGTTAAGCGGGCCCACCTATTGAACCATCCAGTGCGCCGCGCCCAATACCCTGATCAGTTGGTCGCGCAACTGGCCTGCCTCGGCAATCTCACCGGCACAACGCGCGCTGGCCATTTTCCACAGCCGGTAGCTAAGACTTGGCAGGTCTGAGGCCTGCGGCTCGGGCTCTTCGACAAGACTGCAGGACTCTCTCAACCCCGCAATACGGGCGGTCAGTGAACCGGGCGCTGCCGCCATCACGGATTCAGCCGACTCGCCCTTAGCCAACAGTAGGCGCGCCTTTGCCTCCCCCAGCGCCTGCGCAGCGCTGGTGCCAGGGTTAGGCCACGACGATTCCTGGTCAGCCAGTAGCTTTGAGGCTTCGTCGAGTTGGTTGGCGTCCACGGCCAGCAGAATCTGCTCTGCCGCCAGCAGCTGCACCATGCGCTGGCCCTGACTGCTCGTCAGCGGCGCCGCCACGGCCAGCCGCTCAGCAGAACGCGTAAAGTCACCCTGGGTTCGGTGAATAGCCGCCTGCTGCATGATGGCGTAGGACGCCACAAACGGTTCGCCGTCGGTGGCGGCCCGAGCAGCGGCCTCCGCATCCTCAAACAGCTTCAGCGCCTCGACAACGCTGCCAAGCGCCAGCGCCCTTCGACCGAGGACCACCTTCTCCCTCACGTGGGTCGCGGGGCGATCGGGGAATGCTTCGAGCACCGCGTCATGCATTTGGCTGGCAAGCTCGTAGCGACGCTCATCGCTTTCCGCTACCCGCCCCGCCATGATCGAGAGCATGCCGTACGCGTTGAGCTCCTCATCGTTGGCGATGTCCTGCATGGCGTCCAGATAAGGGGCGGTGAGCTCTCTCACCCGATCGTTCTCCCCGTTTTCGGCTAGGCCCCAGGAAAGCTGCCCGACCGCGGCGAGCTCGTACTCGAGCGTCACGGGACTGTTTTCCATTCGGGCCAGGTCCAAAGCTTCCTCAGACAGTCGGATAGCTTCCGCGGTCCGCCCATTGGCAATCGCCTCGTCCGAGAGCGCTAGGAGTGCATTGACGTGGAGATCCCCGCCCCTCAGTTCGGTACTTTCCAACAGAGGCAAAGCCAGGGCCATAGCCTCGGTAGCCGCGGCCTTTTCGCCCTGACCATGCAGGGCCAGGCCCAGCAGGTTCAGGAGGCGAGCCCGGGCTACGGGATCACTGATTTCCTCCGACTGATCCACCGCTTGACGCAGAAACTGTCCGACCGTTGGTGACGCGTTCAGGTTCGAATCCAGCCCGGCCAGCGCTTTTTCCACAAAATCGAGCATGCTGTTCGCGCGCTCCGCCTCAAGCTGCGCCAGGTCGCGCTGCTCGCGGATTTCACCTTGCTGGCTGACATAAACGCCGGCGCTGGTCAGCACCCCCAGCAGCAGGAGGGCCAGCGCCGCGCTGGCCGCCCGGTGCCGGGCCACGAGCTTGCCGAACCGATACCGCCACCCGCCAGCTCGTGCCGTAACGGCCTGGCCATCACGAAATGCCTGCAGGTCTGCCTGCAGGGCGTCGATGCTGGCGTAGCGCTGTGCTGGCTCTTTGCGCAGGCAGCGCAGGATGATGGCACCCAGATCGGTTGGCACACTGGATGGCAGCTCAGGCTCTTCGCGCAGAATCTGTTCCAGCTGGGCTGAAACGTTGTCCGCGGAAAACGGCGGGCGACCGGTCAGGGCAGCGAGCAGCACGGCCCCGGCGCCATAGATGTCCGTAGCCGTGGTGGCCGGCTGCTGATTGATTTGCTCCGGCGCGGCAAAGGCGGGGGTATAAGCGGGGCCAGTTTGCGCGAGCGCGTGCGAAGCGTCGTCGACCAGCCGGGCAATTCCAAAATCCAGAAGCCGAACCCGGCCACCTGAATCCAGCATGACGTTGCCGGGCTTGAGATCCAAATGCGCAATCAGCTTCTGGTGCGCGTGTGAGAGGGTGTCGCAGAGGCTGATCCCGAGATCCACAGCGTCATCCTGCGCTAAGGGTGCCTGCCTGAGCCTTGCGGAAAGCGTATCGCCCTGCACCAGCTCTACCACCAGCCACGGGGAACCGTCTTCCAGGACCCCGCCGTCCAGCAGCGTCGGAATGCCCGGGTGATCAAGGCTCGCCAGCAGCCGGCGCTCTCGCTCGAAGCGGCGTAGGGCACTCGGATTGGCCAATCGGCTGTTGAGCAGCTTCAGGGCGCCGCTTTGCTCAAAGCCTTCCCCGCTGCGGGTAACGGCGTAGACGGTTCCCTGGCCACCGCTGCCGAGCGGCTTGCCGACACGCCAGGCGCCGATCTGCTGGTGCTCATCGAGGGCCTCAGCTTCCTCCAGGTCTGCGAGTACGCCGCCAGGCGTCAAGGACTCCAGCGCGCCACCTTGCCGCGCCAACGCACCCAGCAGCGCCTCAACCTGCCCAACCACTTCGCTGTCGTACTGCGCCGTGATCGAACGCAGCCAGTCTGCGCGTTCTGCCTCGGGAAGATCGAGCGCCTGGTCCAGCAGCGCCTCGATATCAGCCCAGGAACTCAGGCTGCGCTCCTTCCATGCCCATGGCGAGCAGTGCTTTGGCCTTCTGCCAGTCGCGCTGGGCCGTGCGTTCGGTCACGCCGAAGATGTCGGCGCATTCCGCGAGCGTGTAGCCGCCAAACACTCGACACTCCACCAGCTCCACGAGGCGCTCGGAGTGGCCGGCGAGCCGCTTCAGCGTGTCGTCTACGGCGAGCAGCGACTCCACCTGATCGGAGACCAGCCCATCAGCCGTGGCTGGCTCCGGCGGCGTTCGCTTGCCGGCTTTGCGGGCTCGGATCCGGTCGATCAGGATGTTGCGCATGGTGCGGGCACACAAGGCGTAGAAGCGGTTTTCATCGGACGTGTCGAGCGAGCGGCTGGCCACCAGCTTGAGAAAAAGCTCGTTGACCAGGGCGGTGGTGTTGAGCGTCGGCGAAGGTCCCACAGACCGACGCGCTGAGGCCGCCAGCTGGTGCAGCCGGGCATAGGCCACCGGCAGCAGATCGTCCAGCGACAAATCGGCCGGCAGTCCTGAAGCCAGATTGCTTGCGTTGTCCGCGGCCGGGTCGACATCCTCGTCTGCCCCCTCGGCCGCGCCAGGGCGACCAGCGCCCGGCGGTGTGCGATCCATTCATGAATATTACCACCGGTGGCCGGTCCCAAACGTGAATCCATCGATGACAAAGGTTGCCGATTCGATCGACTTATCCAAACCAGGGCTCCTGGCGCGCCTATTCGAAACTGTCGGCGAACAAAACGTCGTCATAGCCGTAGAAAAAGGCGGCACCCGTGCGCACGTCGTTGGCGTCTTCCGCGGTGATGTCGCCGGCCACGGTCAGAATCTGTCGCCCACCCTGGCGCACCGCCAGAGCCGCGCTGAACCCGTACTCACGTACGTTGCTGGGCGCTGGAAAGGTGGGTACCGGGTTCCGGTCCACTTCTCGCCAAAGGCCGCTGCTGCGGGAAAACAGGTAACCGGCGTCCTGGGCACCGGCCCACAGGAGGTTGCCGACCAGCCCAATCGATTGGCCAAACGAGCTGATGAATTCCGGCTGACTCGGAAGCAGGTTGATCGCCTGACCCCAGTTGTCCACCCCGCCGAGATTGCGTTCGAAAATCAGGATCGATCCGTCGTTACTCACCGAGGGCGTCTCGTCACCGCCGCCCTGCAGGTCGCCGACAGCGACGACGCTCCCGGTCGCCGCAACCGCAATCCCAAAGCGGGCCACGCTGACGTTTTCAGAGCGCTCAAGGGTCCGGCGCAGCGTCCAGCCGGTTGGACCGTTCTGATAGATGTAAGCCCGGCCCACCTCACCGATGTCCGCGACCCGGTAGCCGGGCAGGCCGACCACGAGTACGTCACCGCTGATCGATACCCGCGCCCCGAAACCTGCCAGACGCTGGACGTCCGGCGCCGGGATTTCCAGCACCTGGCTCAGGCCCCAGTCGGCTCCGTTCAGCTGATAAAGCAGCACCTGGCCCACGTCATTGCCGTCATTGCTGCCGAGATCAATCCAATCGGTCCGCCCCGCGCCGATCGCCATCCAGTTGCCGGAGATGGACACATCGTTATCCAGATCTCTGTCCCGGCGGTCGGCGCTGTCTTCTAGCACCACCTGCTGACTGAAGCCCCAGTTGTTTGGTCCGCCGGCGTTTCGCTGATACAGGAATGTGCCGACATTGTTGCTCGCCACCGCCAGCCAGTCGCCGTCCAGCGCCAGCCGAGCGCCGAGGCGACGAATGTTTCCGGGCTCCGCTGCGCGATCGAGAGTCTTCACAAATCGCCAGTTGGGTGCCGGACCCTCCTCATACCGCAGCAGGTAGACCTGGCCTTCCTGACTGAAATGGAGAGACGCCCCGACCATGGCGAAGTCGCCGTCCATGACCACAGCGTTGGCAAAGCCCTGGTCGGTGCCGGGCAGCAGGTCAATATCGCTGCGGAAAATCTCGTCGGTAGCGGCCAGATCCTGCGCTCGAAGGCTGCTGGGGTGTAACGTCAGCAGCATCGAGCCCAGGATCAGCGTCGAAAAAACACATTTCATGATGGACCTCAAACACGGGTTGCATGCTTAAGGTACGAATCGCCGCTAGAAAACCCGACAGCCGAACCGGTGCGCCGGCTGCCGAGGTTACATTTTTTTGGTTACTCGCTTGAGTCTGAGTTGAGCCAGCGACTCTGCTCATCCATCAGCGTTTTCATATCCGCCCGGGTCTTGGGCAGCTTCTCGGCCGGAATATCGAGATGGTTGAGCGGCAGCTCCTGCTGGTATTGCTCGAATACCGGCGCCACCACCTCCAGCGGGTAGCGAGGGATGAAGCGCCCCTCGCGAAACTCGGCGATGGGAATCTCCGCCTGGATGATGGTTTCGTTGTTGGTTGGGTCCTCCGCCAGCACCTTGCCGTCCGGGGCGACAATCAGCGATCCCCCACCATACTTGGCGTAGGGGCCGTCCGGCGGGAACGTAATGTTGGACATCGCCGAGTAGAAGCGGTTGAAAAACGCTGTGGCCCGCACGTCCTCTTTGGAGAAAAGGGTTGAGGTCCGGAACATGATCTCAACGCCGCGCATGGCGTAAGCCGCGAACACAAACGGATCGAGCTGCACCGTGCTCACCGCAATGTTGCCGTACTCGGTGCGCAGCACCGGGAACATGGCTTCGGTGCCGTACATTTCCTGGTAACGATCGCGCACGTTTTCGATGGTGGTTGTCGGGATCTCGCCGTCGCTGCCCAGGCGCTTGACGTTGCGGGTCTTCCAGTAGCGCTCGGCAACCTTGCCGTCACGGCCGATGACCGCGTTGATGCTGAGGATATGGCCGGGCCAGTCGTCATCGTTCGCGTAGCTGCCAAAGATGATGTACGTGTCGCAGTCTTTTGCCACCTCGCCGAGCGCGTCGGTCTCGGGACCTGGGATCTTGATTGTGAACTTCAGCTTCTCCTCCCGGGTCCCGGTCGAATAGCCCGTCAGGGGAAACTCGTTGAACAGCAGAAAGTCAGGCTTCATACCGGTGCTGCAGGCCTTTTCCGACAGCTCCACCATGCGAGCGAGGTTGGTCTCCAGCCCCTTGGCCACCGTCTCAGCTTCCTGGAGGTTCTGCACGCCGTGCTGAATGACTTTCACCACCACCGTGTCTTTTTCCAGGGGAACGGTCGGATAGCTGCCGTCTTTGCTAACCAGCGTCGGGACGGCTGAGTCCTGCGCCACGATATTCCCGGCATAAAGGCTCAGCAGCAGTGTGAGGATTGCGGTGCCTGCGCGAGGCGCGCTCAGCGGTAAATTTGCATGCGTCATAAGCGTTGACTCTATATCGATGGTTGTGGCTTTTCTGATCATGGGCGGCCTCTGGTTCGACCGTGAGCCTAGTTTACGCCTACCCGCCGGCCGCACAGAAGCTGGATTTAAAGAAAATACTTACGGCACACTTCTGCCGGGTCGACTATGCTTGTGCACCCTAAGTTGGGCAGGTCTGGAGGAAATCATGAAAATTGTGTTCTATATCATCATCATTCTGGTGGCTCTCATCCTCGGCTCATCGGTCTACATGGCCTTCAGCTCGCGCAGCAACCCACCGGCCCTCGGCATTACCAACAATCAGTTTGCCGCCTGCCCGGACAGCCCTAACTGTGTGTCCAGCGACGCGGAAGGGCCCGACCACGGCTTTCCCACCCTGGCTTTGACCGCCGACGCCGAGTGGAGCGCGATTGTGGCTCAGGTGAAGCAAACGGACGGTGTCACCGTGACCGAAGAATCCGCTGACTACCTTCGCGCGGAGGCACGCACCCCATTGTTTGGCTATGTTGACGACCTGGAGCTGCATCACCGCAGCGGCCAGCTGGCGCTGCGCTCCTCTTCCCGTGTCGGACACTCTGACATGGGCGCCAATCGGAAGCGCCTGACCGACCTGCAGGATCGACTCAAGGCAGAGGGCCTGATCCAGTAAGCCGTCCGAGTTTCGACAATCATGACCCAGAAGGATCTGGCCCGGTGTGAAACCGCCATGGAGCGGGCGCTCACCTTTGAGGAGTGGCGGCAGGCTGCCGGCGAGTTCGACGAGCTTGCCGGTCACAACGAGTGGAAGCGCGAGAAGGAGTGCGTGCTCTACGACTACCGACTGATCGCCGCTCGGACGTCGCTGCTCCGGCGCTTGCGTCGCGAAAATGAGATTGACCGTCTCACCTTCTACCTGCGGGAGGAGCTGCACGGAAACCTCGGTAACATCGCCAACCCGGCGCTTTACCAGGTGGCGCGGGTTGGCACCAAGAAGGCGATTACCGACTACCTGGACGAGGTCGTGTCAGCGCTCGACCATCTGTGCGACGGGCGCTTCGAAGGTTTGAGCGAAGACAGCAAGCGGGTCTTCTTCAAGCGGGCGGCGCAAAGCTTCGGGCGCTCGGCGCTGCTGCTCAGCGGCGGCGCTACGCTCGGGCTGTTTCACCTGGGCGTCATTCAGGAGCTATGGCTGCAGGGATTGCTGCCCCGGGTTCTATCTGGCTCCAGCGTCGGCAGTATCATCGCCGGCGTGGTCGGCTGTCATACGGATGAGGAGCTTGGCGACCTGTTCGACCCGGCCTACCTCGACCTGGAGTGGTCGCGCATCATGAAGCTCCAGAACATCATGAAGGGCCAGGGCGTGCTCGACCCGGCGGTCCTGCAGCGCTCCATCGACCGCAACATTCCCAAGATGACGTTCGAGGACGCTTACGCCCGGACCGGTCGCAAGCTGAATATCTCGGTCTCACCCTCAGACCCACATCAGTTTCCGCGCCTGCTCAACTATCTGACCGCACCGCATGTTTTTGTCCGGCGCGCTGCGCTGGCCTCCAGCGCCATTCCCGGGCTGTTTCCGCCGGTGGTTTTGACGGCCCGAAACTTCAGCGGTCGAACCGTACGCTATATGCCCCAAAGCACGTGGATCGATGGTTCGGTGCACAGCGACGTCCCGAAGACCCACATCAACCGAATGCACAATGTAAATCACTACATCGTCAGCCAGGCGAACCCGCACGTGGTGCCGTTTATGGGTGATGAGGACAAAGAGCGGGGAGTGGTTCCTTTCCTGAAGCAGCTCCTGATCTCCGGACCGATCCATCAGATCACCCACATCCTGGAAGCGGCCCAGCAGAATCTTGAGGTGCCGGGGCTACAGTCCCTGATCAACCACGCACACGCTATCTCCTCGCAGACCTACAGCGGGGATGTGACCATTCATCCAAAAGCGCAGTGGCGAGACTACGTGCGGACCTTTTCCAACCCGAACCCTCGCCTGTTTCAGCGGCTGGTGCTGTCGGGCCGACGCGCCGTGTGGCCGGAGATCGAGCGCATCCGAAACACCACGCGCGTCAGCCTCGCCTTCGACCGCTGCCGCAAGAAGCTCGGCAAAGGCATCGACCTCTAAACGCCAGCCTCAGGCCGTGCGGCCGCCGTCGATTGGGAGGGTGACGCCGTTGACGTAGCCTGACGCGTCCGACAGCAGCCAGGTGACCAGTTCAGCAACATGCTGCATGTCGCCGAATTTTCCGATCGGCACGTCCGCCAACAGCTTGTCGAAGATTGCCGGCGACTGCTCCCGAAAGACCTCCATCTTCTCAGTCTGGATAATTCCTGGAGCAATCACGTTAACCCGGATATTGTCCGGCCCAAGCTCCAGCGCCGCCGATCGAGAGAGCCCGATCAACCCCCACTTGGCGGCACTGTAGTCGGCCATGGTGGCGATACCCTGGACGCCCGCCGTCGAGCTGTTGTTCACGATCGACCCGCCGCCGCTGGCTCTCATCAGCGGGATGGCGGCACGCAGCAGGTAGAACACGGAGCTCAGGTTGACCGCCAGGGTTTGCTCCCAGCGCTCCAGGGGCGTTTCGTCGATGGTCGACGCACCCAGCGTGTCGCCGAGGTTGTTGAACAGGCCATCGAGTCGGCCGTAGCTGGCCTCAACGTCGGCCAGCAGCTTGTCAACGGAGGCCGGATCGACGCCGTCGAAAGGCAGCGCAGTCGCCTCGCCGCCGGCCGCCTGGATCTCATTTGCTACCGCCTCACAGAGATCCACGCGCCGGGCCGCGCAGATGACGGTGGCACCACAGGCACCGGCGTGGATAGCGGTTCGTCGCCCCATGCCGGTACTGGCGCCGGCGATGAGGCAGACCTTACCGGCCAGATCGGTCATAGAACCGCGCACACCGTCTTGGTTTCCAGGTAGTTTTCCACGGCCTGCTGACCGCTTTCCCGTCCCCAGCCAGACTGCTTAAGCCCACCGATCGGCAGGGTTGCGTCGTACATGGAGTGGCTGTTGATCCACACCGTGCCGGCCTGCAGATCCTCCGCCATGTGGTGGGCGGTGCTGAGCGATTCAGTCCAGATGCTCGCGGCGAGTCCGTAGTCGGAGTCGTTCGCCAGAGCCAGCACTTCATCCGTTTCGTCAAAAGGCGTCACCACGCAGACCGGGCCAAAGATCTCCTCGCGCACGATCGACATCTCCGGACCGACATTGGCCACGACCGTTGGCTGGACGAAGCTGCCCGGGTCGTCGAGCGCACTACCGCCGGTGACCACCTCAGCCCCATCCTCGCGGCCCTCTTCGATGTAGCCCAGCACGCGGGCCTGCTGTTTTTTACTGACCAGCGGACCACATTGCGTCGTCTGGTCAAGACCGTGACCCAGCTTCAGCCCGTCAGCGTAGGCGCTCACACCTTCAACCAGCTGATCGTAGATCGATCGATGGGCGTACATGCGCGAGCCGGCCACACAAACCTGCCCGGCATTAAAAAAGATCGAGTTGGCCGCGCCGCCGATCGCCGCCTCCATGTCTGCGTCGCCCATGACAATGACCGGCGATTTGCCGCCCAGCTCGAGGGTGACGCGCTTCAGGTTGTGGCGGGCATATTTCAAGATCTGCTTGCCGACCCCGGTGGAACCGGTGAAGGCCACTTTGTCGATGCCGGGATGTTTGGCCAGCGCTTTGCCCGTCTTTTCACCGCGGCCGGTCAAGATGTTGATCACACCCGGCGGGAACCCGGCCTCGATGGCCAGCTCGCCAAGCCGCAGCGCGGTCAGTGAAGTGTCCTCCGCAGGCTTTAGAATCACCGTACAGCCGGCGGCCAGCGCTGGGGCCAGCTTCATGGCCGCCATTATGATCGGCGAATTCCAGGGCACAATGGCGGCGACTACACCCACCGGCTCCTTCCGCGTATAGGCGTGAATGCGCTTACCCGGCGGCTGGTACGCAATCGACGTTGGGATCTGCGTTCCCTCCAGCCGATTGCACTGGCCGGCAAAAAAGCGGAACTGCTCCACGGAACCCGGAATCTCGGCCCAGCGGCCAACCCCTAGCGGCTTACCCTGATCGAGTGTCTCGAGCTCCGAGAGCTCGTCGATGTTCTCCTCCATCAGGTCGGCCATCCGCCACAGCAGGCGCGAGCGCGCTGAGCCCGTCAGTCCACGCCAGGCGTCGGAGGTAAGCGCTGCCCGGGCCGCGCTGACGGCCTGCTCAACTTCCGCTTTACCCGCTTCGGGGATGTCGCCAAGCACTTCTCCAGTTGCCGGATCGAGCGTGTCGATGCGGTCCAGGTTTGGCGGATCGATCCACTCGTTGTTGATCAGCAGCTGGTGTCGACGCTTGCTGAGAAAAGCTGTGGTACCCGGCTTGAGATCAAAACTGGCTGCAGCCGTCAGGTCATTCATGGGTCAACTCCCATTGTTTTGCACGTTGAAGATGATCGGTAGCGCCGATCACGGTTGAGACGTCGGAGGTCGGCTCGGCGGTGGCGGCCTGGACACTGCCCTCGGGGCAGCGGTCGGCCAACGCCGCAAGCGACCGGGTGATGGAGCCCACCGCCGCCGCGGTTACCCGTGTCGGCGCGAGAATCAGGCGATAGCCCTCGACTGCCGCCATCGAAACCGACTCGGCGTCGGGTTGTCTTAAGATAGCGGTGTTGAAGACCCTCGGCATATCAGCCGGGAGCGCGTCTCTGAGCGCTGCTCGCTCGGCGGCATCCCGCAAGCCCTCGACGAACACCAGGTCGGCGCCCGCCTCGGCATACGCCGCCGCGCGCTCAATGGCGCTATCCACACCTTCGGTATAGCGAGCGTCTGTGCGAGCGCTGATCAGCAGCTCGGAATCGCCGCGGGCGTCCTGCGCAGCGCGCAGCTTGGTCAGCATGTCGGCGAGCGGGATGACCGGCCGCTCCAGCGCCCGGTCACTCGGCTTCACGGTTTGCTGGTCTTCCAGCTGGACGCAGGCGGCGCCGGCCAGCGTCATGGCTCGCACCGTCTGGTAAACGTTAAAGGCGTTGCCGAAGCCGGTGTCAATATCCGCGCACACCGGAATGCTGACTCGCTCAGCAATTCGGCGGGTCACGTCGGTCAGGAGGGTGGCATCGGTCAGCCCGATGTCGGGCCGCCCCAGGTGAACTTGGGCCACCGCCGAGCCCGACACAAAAATCGCCTCGAAGCCGGCCCGCTGCGCCGCCAGCGCGGCCAGCGTGTCGGCGACACCCGGCGCGATCACCGGCGCGCCCCGGTCGAGCAGGGTTTGCAAGCTGCGAGCGCCCATCGTCAGGTCCAGTCCACCACAACACCGAGATCCTGTTCGCTAGCGCGTTGATAAGCCATGTGGGCTGCGGCCAGATCCTGCGCGGATACTCCGAGCGACTTATAGACGGTAATCTGCTCTCGGTCCTGCCGGCCGGCTAATTGACCGGCCAAAATCTGACCGATCTCGCCCGCCACCGCTTCGTCCTCGGTAAGGCCGCCAGCCAGCGCTGCCGCAAGCTCACCCGCCTGATCCCGGGCTGAAGGCCAGTAGTCGATCACAAAGCGGCTCCGCTTGACGACCTCAGCGTCAGCCTCCGCAGCCTCGATGATGGCCGCCCCAACCAGATTGACATGCTGACCGGGTGCCAGCTGATCGCCCCGAAGAATCGGCGTTTTGGCCGACGTGGTGGTGCAGACGATGTCAGCGCCTTCGAGCGCCTCATCAACGGTGCCAACCGTTGCGACCGAAACGCCGTCCGGGAGCGTAAGGCTTTGCGCTAGGGCGTCAGCATTAGCCGTGCTGCGACCCCAGATCCGGACCTTGTCAACGGGGCGAACGGCGCGAATCGCGTGAATATGGTGGAGCGCCTGTAGCCCGGTCCCGAGGATCGCCAGCACGGGGCTGTCTTCCCGCGCCAGCTCGCGAGTGGCCAAAGCACTGGCCGCTGCCGTGCGGATGGCGGTGAGCTCCGAGCCGTCGATCAGCGCCAGCGGGATACCCAGCTCGGCGTCGAACAACATCACCGCACCGACGTGCGAGCCATAGAGGGAGTCGGCCTCGCGAGGATACTTGCAGACGATCTTGACGCCGAAGCCTCGTGGGTCATCCAGGTAGCCGGGCATCAACGTGAATTTACCGCCGCCGGTTTCCGGAATCTGCATGTATTGGCGCAGCGGCATGTCGACGCGGCCGGCCGAAACCATCTGCATGGCTGGCGCCAGCGCCTCGACACAATCGCTATGGCTCAGGCAGCTGGCGAGCGCCTGACGGTTAATGATGCGCATTTACTTGGCGTCGGGCGGCGGCGGCACAAACCGCAGCATCTTCATGATGTTCTCCACGCCGTCTGGCCTGGGGAACGGATCGGGCATCGGATCACCAGCCTCCCGTGGTTTGCCGATGCCGCGGAACCAGTGCTCGAGACCTGGCGGCATAAACACCCAAAACATTTTCATATCCACATCGCCGGTGTTTTCGATGATGTGGCAGGCGTAGCGACCGAACAGGACCGTCGCGCCCTTCTCGACAGGATAGTTGTTGCCCTCAATCTCCACGCGCCCGGAGCCTTCATAGATGAACACCAGCTCGTGGTTCACGCGGTGGCCGTGTTCACGAACGCGGTGCCCCGGCGGCAGCACCTGGATACCGCTGGTGAACCCGTCATAGGGCATGGTTTCCGGAGTGAGTTTCAGGGTGACGTAGCCGCTGGAAGGCATGGGCTGCCACCAGGATTCGCCTTCGTCAGGGCCGATCACCGCCCACCAGGGCTCGTTGGGGTCTTTCGCCATGGCGCGATTCCATAACTGATGGCCGCCCATACTGATCGTTCGCAATGCGGCGAGCTACTCATTTTCGAGAATGGCGCCATACACCAGGCGCATACGCCGGCCCCTACGTATCATGATACTTTTCTCGCCTGTTCAACGAGGGGTCCAGCCAGTGAGTTACGCAGACGTCCGCCAGCGTTGGCGCCGGGACCCCGAGGCTTTCTGGGCTGAGGCAGCGGCCGGCATCGACTGGGTCGAGCCCTGGACGTCGGTGCTTGACCCAAGCCAAGGAGCCGGCCGCTGGTTCCCCGGCGCTCGGCTCAACACCTGCTACAACGCGGTCGACCGCCACGCTGACGGTGGTCGCGGCGACCAGCCGGCGCTGCTGTTTGAATCCACCATGACCGGTCGGCAGGAAAGCTACACCTACGGCGAACTGAAGACGGCCGTTGCGCGGCTGGCCGGTGCGATGCAGCGCAGCGGCGTGGTGGCCGGCGATCGCGTACTCATCTATATGCCGATGGTGCCGGAAGCCGCGTTTGCCGTTCTCGCCTGCGCTCGCATCGGCGCCGTTCATTCGGTGGTGTTTGGC
>JBCDKA010000092.1:0-15602 GCA_038747195.1 Pseudomonadota bacterium | reverse complement strand
GTACGAGCAGGCGATCCAAGAGCTTGGCTTCCCGTTTGTGATCAAACCCGTGATGAGCTCGTCGGGGAAAGGTCAGAGCACCGTGCGTGATGCCCAGCAGGCTCAGGAGGCCTGGGACTATGCGCAGAGCGGCGGACGCGCTGGTGCCGGGCGCTGTATCGTTGAGGGGTTCGTCCAGTTCGATTACGAGATCACCCTGCTGACGGTGCGCCATCGAGACGGTACCGCTTTCTGCGCGCCCATCGGGCATCGCCAGGAGCTGGGCGACTATCGCGAGTCCTGGCAGCCCCAACCAATGAGCGACCTCGCTCAGCACAAAGCGGAAGACATCGCTAGAACCATTACCGAGGCGCTGGGCGGCCACGGGCTGTTTGGCGTCGAGCTATTCATCCGCGGTGACGAGGTGCTGTTTTCTGAAGTCTCACCCCGACCGCATGATACGGGCCTGGTGACGCTCATCTCCCAGGACTTATCGGAGTTTGCGCTCCACGTCCGCGCCATCCTTGGCCTGCCGATCCCGGAGATCCGCCAGCTAGGACCCTCAGCCTCGGCCGTCGTGCTGCTGGAGGGTGACGGCGAAGCCCCGGTCTACGGCGGTGTCGACGCCGCGCTGGCGGAACCGGGTACCGACCTTCGCCTGTTCGGTAAACCCGAGGTCAAGGGTCGGCGGCGGATGGGCGTGTGCCTGGCCATCGATAGCTCGATCGAGACCGCTCGCGCCAAGGCCACCCGCTCTGCCGAAAAGATCAGACCACTCACCCGCCAAGGTACACCCTGGCCGCCCTGATGGGCTTCGGCCCACCCCGCTAAGCTCTACTTCTTCTTCTGCCGCTGTCGTTTCCGGTCAGCAATTTCGCTTACCCGGGAAACCGACAGTGTTAACGGCGCGTTCGGGTCGTTCCATCGACCCCGCTAACGCCCGCAAAAGAAGGAGTCACGCCTATGAATCATCAAAAACTTGTCCCCGTGCTCCGGGGCCTGCTGCTCGTTTTGGCCTTGCCGACGGCAGCATCAGCACAGTTCGCGACGCTCACCGCGCCCGATGGTGAGGCTGACGATAGCTTTGGCTACGCCGTGGCGGTCTCGGGTCCGACGTTGGTCAGCGGCGCCTGGCAAAACGACAGCGTGCGGGCTAACGCCGGCGCGGTTTACGTCTACGAGCAGAATGGTAACGGCAGCGCCTGGGAATTCTCGATCAAGCTGATCCCGGACGATGACGACTTTGCCGGCGACCAGTTCGGCATTGCGGTGGCAATCGACGGCGACTGGCTGCTTGCCGGCGCGCCTTTCGACGACGAAGCGGGCAACGATCGGGGAGCGGCCTATGTCTTCCGGCGAACGGCCGTCGGCCGGGCCGCCTGGACGCAAAGTGCCAAACTGTTCGCCGACGACGGCGCGTTTCGCGACTTCTTTGGCAGCGCGCTGGCGATCTCCGGAAACCTGCTCGTCGTCGGGTCGCCCGAAGACGATGACCTGGGCACGCAGAGCGGATCAGCCTACGTCTTTGAACGAAACCCCGGTACGGAACAATGGCTCCAGATCGCCAAGCTAACCGCAGGCAACGGCGAGCGGGGTGACCGCTTTGGCAGCGCGGTCGCCATCTCTGGGGACACGGTGCTGGTCGGTGCCGCGGAACACAACCACGAAGGCGTCAACAACCAGGGCGCCGCGTTTGTCTTCCGACGTACGGACAGTGGCTGGCTGGAGGTGGCGACGCTGGCGGCCAGCGACGGTGACGAGCTCGATCAGCTCGGGTTTTCGGTCGCGATCGACGGTGACCTGGCGCTGGTCGGCGCACCTTTCGACGATGATCCCGATCATACCGGCGGTGCCGCCTACGTCTTTCAACGCCAGCCGGGTAGCGATGTCTGGCTGGAAACCGACAAACTTAGCGCCCTGGATGCCGGTCTCGGCGACCAGTTTGGCTTTGCCGTGGCCCTGGCCGGAGGTGAGGCGCTGCTGGGAGCACTCAACGACGATGATGGCGGCGAAGACGCGGGCGCTGCCTATGTATTTCATCGTGAGCTTGGGGGCGATAGCTGGAATCAGGTGGACAAGCTCACGCCCATGGCGGGCACTGCGTTCGACGGCGCCGGGTTTGCTGTGACCCTGGGCGATGGGCTCGGCGTGGTGGGTGCGCCGGACCACGATCCTGCTGCCGTCGATGAGGCGGGCGCCGCGTTCCTGTTCGAGCTACCTGCCCCCCCATCCGACGACATCTTTCACGATAGCTACGAGGACTAGCAGCTTACTAAGAAGGCCAAGGATGGCCTTATGACCGGCTAGCGTTATCCGGTTCTAGCCGGCGATCTGTTACCCTCTGCCGCTGCGTTTAACCCTCCAGGAGTATCGCGTGATCCACCGAAGTGCCATCGCTCTCAGCCTGCTGCTGGTGCTGCTGTTCATCACCAGCTGTACCGACGATCAATCGACGCAGACGACGGCTGACGCAGCCGACGCGGCGGCAAAAGCGCCCATGACGGAGTCGGGCTTTGAGCAGGACAGTGACGCCAATGAGGCCAAGCCGCTGGACCCACGCGCCGATTATCACTCCTATGCCAGAACTCACGAATTCCTGATCCGGCATCTCGACCTCAACCTGGCGGTTGATTTTGGACGGCGGGTCCTGCACGGCACCGCCACGCTCTCCGTGGAGCGACAGGGAGAAGACAGCACTGAGCTGGTACTCGATACCCGGGACCTGAGCGTGAGCGGAGTCCGAGCTGGAGGTATGGAGGGGCTCGCTGAAGTGCCTTTTTCGGTCGGCAAAGCCGACCCGATACTGGGCTCAGCGCTTCGAATTGAGATGCCCGACGGCGCAACGCTGGTGGAAATCGCCTACGAAACGTCGCCCCGCGCGTCCGGGCTGCAGTGGCTGACGCCGGCGCAAACCGCGGGCAAACGGCACCCATTTTTGTTCACGCAGGCTCAGGCGATTCACGCGCGTAGCTTTGTCCCGCTGCAGGACACGCCCGCCGTACGCTTTACATACAACGCCACCATCAGCGTGCCGGCAGCGCTGCTGGCCGTGATGAGCGCCAACAACAGTCCGGAGCGTTCGGCTGAGGGCGTCTACCGTTTTGCCATGCCGCAGCCCATTCCGTCCTACCTGCTGGCACTGGCGGTGGGCGATCTGGAATTCCAGGCCATGGGCCAGCGGACCGGCGTCTATGCCGAGGCGGAAATCCTGCAGGCCGCCGCGGCTGAGTTCGCCGATACCGAAGCGATGCTGGAGGCCACCGAGGAGCGCTATGGTCCCTACCAGTGGGATCGATACGATCTGCTGATCCTGCCCCCCAGCTTTCCCTTTGGCGGCATGGAAAACCCGCGCTTGAGCTTCATCACCCCGACGGTCATCGCTGGCGACAAGAGTTTGGTTGCCCTGATCGCCCACGAGCTGGCGCACTCCTGGTCCGGCAACCTCGTCACCAACGCGAGCTGGCGCGACCTTTGGCTCAACGAGGGATTTACCACGTATCTGACCAACCGGATCATGCAGTTTGTCTACGGCGACGAGCGCTATCGCATGGAGATGGCGCTGGGTTACAGCGAGCTGGTCGCCGAAATGGCCGACATGGAAACGCTCGATCAGCTGCTCGCTCTCGACGTTCGGGGCCGCGACCCGGATGAAGCCTTCTCGGGTATTCCCTATGAGAAGGGGGCGCTGATGCTCTACGAGATCGAACAGCAGATCGGACGCGAAGCCTTCGACCGTTTCCTGCTCGACTACTTCAACACCTTCCAGTTCCAGAGCCTGAACACCGACGCTTTTCTCGCCCATCTGGACAAAACGCTGCTGGTGGATCACGCCGACCAGCTGGATCGCGAGCGAATCAGGGAATGGATTTTCGAGCCGGGTTTGCCGGCGGGTTCGCCCGCTCCGGAATCGGATGCCTTCAGCCCGATCGACGCCCAGCGCACCGCCTGGCTTGAGGGCAAGCAAAGTGCATCCCTGATCTCCAGCGACGGCTGGACCTATCATCAGTGGAAACACTTTCTGGATGGTATGCCCGAAACGTTGACGGAGTCCCAGCTCACCGAGCTGGACGAGACCTTTCTTCTGACCGAATCGAGCAACAACGAGATTGCTTTCAGCTGGCTGATGATCGCGGTTCGTAACGAGTATGCGCCCGCCGACGCGCGGCTGGAAAATTTCCTCACGACCATCGGGCGCAACAAGTTTCTGCGCCCGCTGTATCAGGCGCTGGTCGACGCCGGCAAGCGCGATGAGGCTGAACGGATCTTTGAAGCGGCCAAGGCCGGTTATCACCCGCTCACCGTGAAACGAAACAGTCAGATTATCAACGCGGCGAACTGACCCTTCCCACGCGCACCACGAATGACGGGTGGCTGAGTTGATGTCGCACGGCCCTCAGGCGTGCTCAACTTTCGACCATCCGCGCCGACATTTGTAAGAGAAATCACGCAAGTTGCTGTGCAGCAAGCAAATGTGAACCTATGTCAGCCGCTCTTGCGAAGCCCTCAAGCCCGGCGCTAGGATCGATGCCAATATGATGAAAACCCTATCGGGCGCCGTCTGACCGGACGCCCAACGAGGCTCGGGGGAGACTCTTGAATACAACAATCTCTGACAAAGATCAGCTGGATCTGGCTGATCGACGCGCCCTTGACGCCGTTCATTGGAGCCGGCGCTTTGCTCTCTTTCACCTTGCCGTGCTGCTCCCCGGCGTCGCGCTGGGCATCTACGTTGCGGTGGCCGGAACGCCGCTTTACGGCGGACTGGCGGCGGGCTACTTTTTGGCGCTCTGCGGCGCTGTACTGGTGTTTCGGGAGCTGGCGAAACGCGACAAAACGGGCCTGCCCGACGTTGACCTCTGGCGCCAGCAGGTGCTCGGTTACGCGCTCTGCGCGGGCATCGGTTGGGGCGCGTGCGGCGCGCTGCTGGTCGAGCCGGGCAGCACGCAGTCACTGTACCTCGTTTCGGTGTTGACCCTCGCGGCCGTAGCCGGCGGCGTGGTGCTGTTGTCCTTCTCTTTCCTCGCCCAGCTGGCTTTTCTGCTCCCTGCCCTGCTGCCGCTGCTGATCCGGGTTTCTGTTGATGACCTCCTGACAAGCCTTGGCGCGGTCGCCACACTGGTGGCCTTCGGCGTGATCGCGGCCGTTACGAGCCGGGAGAAGGGATTGTTCGATGAGCGCACCGCCTACCGGCTGAAAACCGAGGACCAGGAACAGAAAGTACAGACCGCCTTGGACCAGATGGGCGAGGCTGAGGGAGCACGCCATCGCATGGCCCGCGAGCGCGACGCCATTCGCGAGGAAATGGGTGAGCTCAATCGCCAGGCTCAGCAGGCGGCGCTCACCAAAGACGAATTTCTGGCCACCATGAGTCACGAGATTCGCACGCCCCTGAACGGCATTATTCCCCTACTCGACCTCATGCGAGGCTCCAAGCTGGACGAGGAGCAGCGTGCGCACATGAGCACCATTCTCGCCTCTTCGCGCCACTTGCTGTCGATCATCGACAGCATGCTCGATTACTCAAAGATGCAGGCCGGCAAGCTAGAGCTCGAAACCGTCGGCTTTAATCTGAGCGATCTACTCGACTCCGTCACTAAGCTGCTGTCCGGATCAGCCCGGCGCAAACATGTGGCGCTGGAAAGTCAGCTTGAATCGAACGTTCGGGTGGCCGTACGAGGAGATCCGGTGAGGCTGCGCCAGGTTTTGACTAACCTGGTTAGCAACGCCGTCAAATTCACCGAAGAGGGCAGCGTCCGGATCACCGTTTCAGCGGTGGCCGAAACCGTTGCCGAGTACCGGCTGCGGTTCCGTATCGTCGATACCGGTATCGGCATGGACGAGGCGACGCTGGACAAGCTGTTTACGCCCTTCACCCAGGCGGACGCCTCGGTGACGAGAAACTTTGGCGGCAGTGGCCTGGGGCTGGTGATCTGCAAACAGATGGTGGAGCTCATGGGCGGCGAGATCGGCGTCAAGTCCGCCGTCGGTAAAGGCTCAGACTTCTGGTTCGAAATTCCCCTGAAAAAAGCGGTCGGCGACATCGCGCCGGAAGCCCGGCAGCTTGCCGGCATGCGGATGCTGATGGTATCGAGCGACGACACCTTTAAGGTGCGCACCTCCCGCTTTGCCCAGAACAGCGGCTGCAACGTTGATCTTGCGACCAGCGCCAAAGAGGCCGTGGAGAAGGTCAAGAAGGGCCATAAGGATGGTGGCTACTGGGATTTCGATCTGCTGGCGATCGACGCCACCTCGGTCGGTCCTCAGGGTTTGGTGCTGGCCAAGAAGCTTGGCACGCATCCCAAGATCGCTAAACCCTGTCTGATCATGAACGCCGGGGGTAAGGTGCCGCCGGCCCTGGAGGAAGTGCCAAAAATTGCGGCGGTCACCTCACACTGCTCAACCGAGGAGCTGGCCGAAGCGATTAGCGGCCTCGTTAAAACCGCACCGGACAAGCCGGCGACCGCCGCTTCCAGAGCCTTGGAAACGGCCGAGTTCACCGAAGAAGAGCCCATCCGCGCCAAGGTGCTGGTGGTGGAGGACAACCACATCAACCTCAATGTTGCCAGCAGCCTGATGGAGTCGCTGGGGCTGAAGTTCGACGTTGCGCTGAACGGTCAGGAGGCGCTGGCCATGATGGAGAAAGGCGGCTTCGATGCGGTGTTGATGGACTGCATGATGCCCGTGATGGATGGCTATACGGCCGCCAGCAAGTGGCGTGAGATCGAGGAACGCAACGGGCTGAAGCGGATGCCGATTATCGCCATGACCGCCAACGCGATGTCTGGGGACATGGAAAAATGCCTTGGCGCTGGCATGGACGCCTATCTGTCCAAACCGCTGGATCGTCACCTGATTGCCGACACGCTGCGGCGACTACTGGCCGGTGAGGACGGCATGGGCGAGGCTCTGGCCACAAAAGCCCCTGCGACCAAGGCTGCCCCCAAGCCGGCGATGAAGCCATCTTCCAAGTCAACGGCGGCGCCAGTCGCTCGGCCTGAGGACGAGCCCGACACCGACCTGGATGAAGGCATTCTGACCAAATTGGAAGAGGTGATGGGAAGTCGGGTTGAGGAAGTCGTCCAGTCTTACATCGCCGACTCACCGGGCAACGTCGAAAGGATTCGCGAGGCTTTAGGCGGCAGCACCATGGAAGCGGTGGGCGCGTGCGCCCACGAGCTGAAATCGACCAGCGCGAGCCTGGGTGTGATCTCGGTCAAGAAGCTCTGCCAGTCTATCGAGCTGGCCGCGCGGGAAAGCGACGTTGATCAGATCAAGAAAAATCTCGAGCAGCTGCCGGAGGCGTTGGACCGAGCCATCCAGGCGCTGCGGGAGTTCAAGCCGGTTGCCGCTTAGTGTCCTGAGTTGACGAAGCCGTCAGGGATATGTAGCGGAGCGGCCAAGCGTCCGGTGAAGGGCCGCCGGCAAAACTCAAACTCCCGTTCAAGCTCATCGGGCACGAAACCTAGCAACGACTGACCCTCAGCCAAAGCGCCGTCTGGCAAACCGTCTTCCAGCATTGCCGGACGGTGACTGTGCCCCACGCCACTCATGGCGCCAGGCTCGTGTTAGCCACCATAAAACCCATCAATGCCGCTGCGGTCATGGGGCGGGCGTAGCCAAACCCCTGAGCGAGATCACAGCCAAGTTGCCTCAGCATAATCTGCTGCCGCGCAGATTCGACACCTTCAGCGATCACTTCCAGGCCTAGACTGCCCGCAAGCTGCATCACGCTTTGCAGCGTCTCTTGCTTGAGCGGGTTCGCTTCGATCTCTTGCAGCAGCGAAGGATCGAGCCTAATCGCGCTAAGGCGGAGTTGCCGAAGGACGTCGGGAGAGGTGTGTCCAACACTCACCTCATCCAGCACAATTCGGCAGCCGCGATCAGACAGCACCGTCAGCCGTTCCAAGGCGCCACCCGTCTTCGACAGATTCCTGCCGTCGGTTAGTTCAAGCTCCAGATCAATATGTCTCAGGCCGTTGCCGGCCAGCTCGCTCTGGATAAAGTCAGGCAGCCAGACATCCAGCTCCACCTGACTCGCCGTAACCTTGACGGCGACACGGTCGATCCGGATCCGGCGCTGTCGCATGTCGGCCATATCGGCGAACGCCTGGCGCAGGACAGCTCGACCCAGCCACACAATCAGCCGGTCCCGTTCCGCCTCCGGGAGGAACCGCTCGGGCATCACCAGTTCACCCTGCTCGTCCAGCAGACGAATCAGCGCTTCCGCGGCTACCGGGCGGCCGGTCTCTACATCGAACTGCGGCTGGTAATGCACAACCAGGCGGTTGTCCTCGAGCGCTCGCTTCACGTCCTCCATGCTCATCGAATACGACGATGTGTGGACGGAACGTAGCGCGCCGCTGGGCGATCTTAATGCGTTTGCCGGGTTGGCCGCGTCAGCCCGCAACAGGTCGGCGCTCATGTGACCGGCCTCAAAAGCGGTCGGCGTGGGAAACGATAGGATGTTGTGTTGGTGAGCCATAGCGCTTACTCAGTTTTCTGCCTATCCAACAGGTAGCAAGCGCTATGCCAAAAGGGCCACACTGGCCCTCTATTTATAAACATCTATATATTTCAATAAGTTAAACATTTCTCTCAAGCTGCAAACGTCACGTCACGCACCATTATTTTGGCTGCAGCAACATTTCGGCGCGGCTGCACCAAATTTCGGGTGTATGGGAAAAACCGGCGGATGGATAGGCCCGCGCGCGCAACGCTGACGAGTCGGAAAGCCTCAGGGCTCCAGGCAGGAGCCTCAATCAGTAGAACTTGGCGGGCAGCCGTCAGGCGACGGAAGTTATGCGGGCAACCGTTTGATCTTCGAGGCTTAGCTCGGACCCGGTGGAGCTGTCGAGAATCACCTTGCCGCTGTCGACCAAACGCGGCAGGTTTTCCTTCATGTCCACAAGGTCTTTTTGGGTGAACAGCGAAGAGCCGCGGATGCTGACCCAGGCGTCTCGCCCGTTGTTTTTCGCCAGGTAAGCAGCGACATCCGAAGCGGCCACAACCTGTTCCCAACCTACGAGCTCGGGATCACTCTCAACGAAAGGCATGGCCGTGGCGCCGACGGAGCCCGACAGGATCGCCGTATCGCCGCTGGGCAGCAGATAGGGGGTGTTACAAATCGCCGCGCGCACCTTTTCTGCCAGCGTCTCAATGCCCGCGAAGGTATCGGAATAGCCGAACAGGAGGAACTCATCGCCACCCCAGCGGACCGGCGCGTCGGATGCCCGGCAGCACGCGCTCAGGCGATCGGATACGGCCTTGAGCACCTGGTCTCCGGCTTCGTGCCCGAAGCGATCATTGATGGGCTTGAAGCCGTCGAGGTCTACCATGATGACAAAGAGCAGCCGGCCCTGCGTTGACGTCGACTCCGCTGCCGCATCGTCATGCGGATGGTTCTGGCGCCTGAGCCGAGACAGATCCGTTTCGATGAATCGATGGACAAACCGCCGATTGCGCAACCCGGTCAGCTGATCGGTAAAGCTCGCGTCTTCGATCTGCCGGTTGAGGGATATGAGCTCCTCGTTCCGTGCAGCCAGCTCGCTGGTGCGCTCGCTCACGATCTGTTCCAGGTGCAGTCGTCGCGCGACCTCCTGCTGCTTCTGACGCTTCTGGTTACGGATGAATAGCGCCAGCGCGAGGACCACGACGGTGACGTACAGGGCATACGCCAGCGGGGTCAGCCAGGGCGGTGGCGTGACGGTCAGCATGACCGACGCCCCCTCCTGATTCCAGACGCCGTTGCTGTTGGAGGCCTGCACCTGAAACGTGTAGTTGCCCGGCGAGACGTTGGAGTAGATCGCGGTTCGCATCTCCGTCGACTCGTTCCACTCGTTGTCGTAGCCCTGCAGCCGATAGCGGTACGCGTTCTTGTCGGGAGATACGTAGTCCAGCGCCACAAAATCGAAAGCGACGAACGGGTCACGATAAGACAGCTCGACCTGCGGCACCTTGTCAGCGCCCGACCTTGCCAGCCGCTCGGTTCGCGAGCGTGCGACCAGATCGATCGCCGGCGGATGGGGGTTAAACGGCAGGTTGCGCGGTGAGAAGGCCACCAGGCCTGCGGTGCCGCCGAAGATCAGCCGGCCCGACTGACTGGCCAGGCGCGCACCCTGGTTGAACTCGTTGTTGCGCAGACCGTTACTACGATCGAACTTCCGCACGCTCTGGCGTCTGGGATCAAAGCCAAAGAGGCCACGGCTGCTGCTCAGCCAGAGCCGGCCATCGCCACCTTCGGCAATACCGTAAATTCCCGACGCCAAACCATCCGCCAGGCCATAGCGCTGGAACTTCGGCAACCCCGCCACTCGATCTCGGAGTGTCCAGCGAAGCAGGCCCTGCGCCATGGTGCCGATCCACATATCCCCGTCCGCGGAGAAATGGATAGCCCAGGGGGTACCGCTGACGGGGTCGACACCCTCGTTGGTTGCATATTCCTCGATATCGAAGCGTTGGACCTGGCCGCTGGCCAGATCGAGACGGTTCAGGCCGTGGCTTTCCGTGCCCACCCAGAGCAGGCCCTGTGAATCCTGCGCCATGGTCAGCACCCGGTTGCTGCTGATCGATTGCGGGTCGTCGCTGGCATGCTGGAATCGCTCAAAGACGGCTTCGCCGTTTTCCATGCTCATGCGATTTAGACCGCCTTCCCAGATACCGATCCAGAGACTGCCGGCGCGATCGCTAAACAGGCTGGTCACCGCGTTGCCGCTGAGTGACCGAGGGTTCTCCGGGTCTGAGCGGTAGCAGGTGAAAAAGTCATCACCCGTGAGCTCGCAAAGGCCACCGGTGCGGGTTCCAGCCCACACGGTGCCCGCCCCGTCTACGTGGACCGCCATCACCCGATCATCGCCGAGGCTGTTGGGATCATCGGGCCGGTGCCGATAATGGCGAGCGTCACCGGTGTCGAGATTAATCCGGGAAAGACCGCCGCCATAGGTTGCGACCCACACCGTGCCGTCGACCTCCTCGGCGATGTTGGTCACGATGTCGGCATTGAGGAACCCGCCTTCGGTTCCGTACTGCGCAAACGTGTCGCTGACGTAGTTCCACACGCTCACGCCTCCGTGAGTTGCAACCCACAGAACACCGGACGCGTCCTGCATGATCGCGTTGATGCGGTCATTGGTGACGCTGTACCGGTTCGCCGGGTCGCGTTTGTAGGTCAGAAAAGCAGCCATCGACGGTCGCCATTCCGCCAGCCCTGACTCGGTGCCCACCCAAAGCGTGCCGGCGCTGTCCTGGAATATCGCCGGGACCTGGCCTGCACCGATGCTGTTGGGGTCGTCGTCGTCGTGCTGAAATCGATCGAACTGCTGAGTATCCGGGTTGAAACGACTGATGCCACGCTCGCTGGTGCCGACCCACAGCCGGCCTTCCGAGTCTTCAAACAGAGACCGAATCTCGTTGTGACCGAGGCTCGTCGAATCCTCCGGGTCGTGGACAAACCGCGTGAAGGAGCCGCTGTCCCGATTCAGGCGAGCCAGGCCTCCGCCGTCGGTGCCTACCCAGAGGTATCCACGCCGATCTTCCGCCATGGCAATCACCCGGTCGTCGGGCAGCGAATCGAAACGCTCGGGGTCGTTGCGGTAATAGCGAATGTCGCTTCCATCGCGCTCGATGCCGACCAGTCCGGTGGCGACTGTGCCAACCCAGATCCGGCCGTTGCTGTCCTCCATCACATCCCGGATCCGGGCAAAGGCGAGCTGTCCACCAAACGGCGTTCGATCAAAGGAGTCGGTGGTCGGATCGTAGCGATTAAGGCCACGCCCCGATCCGACCCAGAGCTCACCGTCACTGTCCACCATCAGCGCCCGGAGAAAATTGTCGCTTAGAGATCGAGGATCATCGGGCCGGTGTTCGTAAACCTTCACCTCATGACCGTCGTAACGATTGAGACCCGACTGGGTCGCAAACCAGATGTAGCCACGTCCATCCTGCACAACGTCGTTTACAAACTCGCTCGACAGCCCGTCTTCGGTAGACAGATTGGCAAACCGGATGTTGCGAGCCGCCGACTCGAGCGTCAGCGCCGCGCTGTAGCTGCTAAACAGCAGCGCAACCAAAGCTAGACCAGCACGAAGGCCGGCGCGGGAGCGAGCGTTCATGATCGATTCTCCTGATCGGCCAGCCAACGCTTGTAGGTCATGGGCGTCACGCCCATCAGCGAAGCGGCGGCGGCGGTGCGGCCACCCACTTTGGATCGAACGCAGCGCAGGAGCGTGTGTCTCGAGCGATCCAGCAGGTTGCCGTCTTCCCCTTCTTTCTGACCACCTTTCTCCACAACCTCGCGGATCAGCGGTCTGACGGTTGCCCAGCTGTCCGAACGAACCTGAACGCCGTTGGCGGCGTCCGCGCTGGCTTTCTCAAGCTGTCTCCGAAAGGTGGACTCGGGCACCTGAACTAGCTGCGCGGCCTGGCGGGCAACGCTGCCGCAGACCTCGTTCGCGTGCAGGATCAGGTCTTCGCTGAGCCAGCGACCCAGCGGCGCCGGTCGACGTTCGTTGTTGGCCACCGCGAGCTCTACCTGACGCTCCAGCTCCTGCTGCAGCGAATGCCACGGGTCACCGGCCGGTATCGGAGCCGCGGAGGTTGGCGCTATGTGGGTCGGTGCTGGTTCGGCTGCTGGCTGGGCGGCCGCCAGGGCAGGCGCTTCGGGAAACACCGCCGAGGGCTGTGCCGGCAACGGCTCTGGTGAAGCGGACGGCGCCGGCGCAACCGACAGCGTGCCGCTGGCCTGGAGGTCGATACTCGCTGCATCCAGCGTGCCCGAATGGTGCGTGAGCACCGCGCGTAAGATGGTGTTCTGCAGCTCTCGCACGTTTCCGGGCCAGTGGTGCTGGCGAAGCTTCTGCGCCGCATCTGCAGCCAGCTCGTGCACCGGTTTGCCGTTCTGCGCCGCAAACTTTTCCATGAAGTAGTGCGCCAGCGGCAGGATATCGTCCGGCCGCTCGCGAAGCGGCGGCGCGTCCACGGCAATCACCCGCAATCGGTAGTAGAGATCCGCACGAAAACGCCCGGCCGCCACCTCCTTGTCCAGCTCCCGGTTTGTCGCGGCGACGATACGAACATCCACGCTGCGGGTCTTGGCACTACCGACCGGCGAGAACTGTTTTTCCTGCACAAATCGCAAGAGCTTGGCCTGAATGGCCAGGGGCAGTTCACCAATTTCATCCAGGAACAGCGTGCCGCCTTCCGCTCGCGCTATGTGGCCTTCGGAAGCACGATCTGCGCCCGTATAGGCACCCTTGGTGTGGCCAAACAGCTCCGCCTCCAGCAGCGATGCCGCCACGGCGCCGCAGTCAAACACGACAAACGGCTCATCCCGACGATTGCTCAGCTCGTGAACCGACTGTGCCAATACCTCTTTACCCGTGCCGCTTTCGCCGATGATCAGGACCGTTGCGTCGGTGGGCGCAACGCGGCTGAGCAGCTGGAGTATGTCGTGCATCGCATCCGACTGATAAACCAGCTTGCTGTGGTTCAACGCCTTGCGCAGACCCTGCACCTCCCGACGCAGGCTGCGGCTTTCGCGATCTTTTTCTTCGATCTGGCGCGACGCCAGCTCGGCACGATCGATAGCCACCGCCATCTGGGAGGCGAGCGCGTTGAGGAATACGACGTCGGACGAATCGATTTTGAGCGTATCCGCCCGGCCGTCCATAAACAGGCAGCCGAGATTCTGATTGTTGGATACCAGCGGTACCGCGTAGGCCGCGGCGCCGGATCCGTTGGGCAAAGAGCGGGCAACCTGACCGGTATCGATCGCGTCGGCAACCAGCTTCACGCTGCGCTCGTTAAGCCGCAGCGGCCGACCGGCAACCCGATTATCCGGAGCCGTTTCGTCGCGCAAACTGCTCGCCATCGTTTCGAACCCTTCTTCGCCGCGCTGCAGCAATCCGAGCCGGTCGGGCCGGAACGCCACGGCGAGCCGGTCGACAAAAGCGGCAGCGATTGCTGCCGGCTCATTTTGGGTCGACACAAGGGCCACCGTGTCCCAAAGCAGCAGCATGTTGCGGTAGTCTTTTTCCGTGTCAGCCGCAAAGATCCCGGTCAAAGGATTCATGGCGGCACGCTCATGATCCTCCAGCTTGAGACCGGTGACGCGGCTCTGGGCACCACCGGACAGGCGCGCGCTGTTGAGCGCGGCGTCAGCGCCGTCACACAGCATGCGTTCCAGGTCGTCGAAATTTTCCAGATCGTCAGGCAGCGCTACCGCCGCTCCTACGCTGAAGGTCAGCGGCAGATCGTCATCGAGATAGCCGTGAGAGGAGAGCTCCCGCCGAACCTTTTCAGCGGTGACGCGCGACTGATCCAGGTCGGTCGCCGGTAGGACGGCGGCAAACACCGCGCCGCTGTAGCGAAACAGTCCATCGGTAGACCGGAGCGTCGCTTCAAGGCTACCGGCTATTTCCCGGATCGCTGCATCCCCACGGCCCCGGCCGTGCCGGCAGTTGATCATGGCAAAATCATCGGGGTTGATCAGCATCAGCGAGATCGCCCGACTGCTGCTACGCATAGCGCTGATCGCGCGGCGGAGAAAAACCTGCATGTGGGTGCGACCAGGTAAACGGCTCACCGGGTCCAGCGTCAGGCTCGACAGGTAATAGACACTCCAGGCCATGCGGAAGCACACGCCGGTCAACATCTCCAGCGCCGCCTCGGTGCTCGCACCGTCCTCGATATCGTGCTTCAGCTCGGCCACCAGGCGAGCCGCCTGCTTGGCGTCGCGCATGCCGATCCAGAGCGCGCCGTCACAGGGTGGTGCGGTACGAACCACGGGATCCTGGCGACGCTCGCCGCTTTCGCGGCGGGCTGAGGTGGGCGGTGGCAGCCGACGTCGGAAAGAAACCCGCAGGAGCGTACCGCCGGCTTCGGCGCTCGCAAACTCCGTTACCGGATTTTCGTCGGGCTCGGTGCTCAGATGGCCTGAGACAAATTGCCAGGCAGCGTCCTCGTCGATCAGCTCCGGCAAGGCCTCCGCATCGCCGGCGTTTGCCAGAAATAGGGATCGGCGCTCCAGGGGCTCCAGATGCAGCGCCAGCGTCGCCTGGCTGGCGCCGGCCAGGTGGCGGAAAACGTCGAGGAACTCGAGCAGTAGATCAGGTTGATACATCGCAGACCCCTATTCTTGGGTCGCCAGGCCGTCACGAGCCTCGATCCAGCTCGCCAGACTCTCGCGGGACACCTCACCCAGCGCGGGCGGTAACGCGTCCGGCTCCGGGCTACCGTTGCGGCTCAGCAGCCACTCGGCGGCCAGCACCGATCGCGAAACAATCGAAAGTGGTTCGTTGAACGACTCCGCATGGCTGGCGGCGACAGCGTCCACCACCGGGTCCGGCAAATTCCAGAGCGTCAGCACCATCGAACCCAGCTCACCGTGGGAGATACCAAAATTTTCGCGTTCCAGCCGAGCCAATTCACTTTCATCGCCCGCACAATCAGCCCACATGGGTTGGTAGGCGGCAGATTCGTTCTGAAACAAGACGATCAGGCCGATGTCATGCAGCAGCCCAGCCAAAAAACTATGGCTCGCGTTTGCGCTTGAGCCATCCTCCAGCCGGCAAATGGCGCGAGCCAGCATGGATACTTCAAAAGAATGGTTCCACAGCATGTCGAGGCGG
>JBCDKA010000091.1:0-15860 GCA_038747195.1 Pseudomonadota bacterium | reverse complement strand
GTCCGGCAGATCGCTGAGCTCATCACCGAAGCGGCCGCCCGGCAGTCGCGTGAGGTTCGCGAGCTCAAGGGGTTTTTGCATCGCTTGACCTCCCGGCTCAAGGAAATCGATCGATCGCTGGCGGGCACCCAGGATCAGTTCGCCGAAAACCTCAAGCGTGGTGAAGCCATGGCCGAGTCGGTGAACAGCGACCTGGGTCTGCTCAGCAGCGACGTGGCACAGGCCACCGATCTACCCGAATTGCGGGAACTGGTGGAGCTACGCACGGAGGCGATTCATAGCCGCCTCCAGGGTTTTATCGACCACGAGCGAGAGCGTCACGTTGCGCAGGATGAGGAGCTCAACGCGTTGCGGCGCCGGGTGGGCGAGCTGGAGTCCTCGGCAGGCGAGCTGAAGTCAGAGCTGGCCGATGCCCGGCAGGCAGCCACCGTAGACGCGCTGACCGGCCTACTGAACCGCGGGGCGTACGACGCTCGGATGGACGAGCTGATCGAGGAGAGCCGGCATGCCAATGCACCCCTCGGTCTGGTGGTCTGCGATATCGACCACTTTAAGAAGCTTAACGACACGCTCGGCCACCATGCTGGTGACAAAGTTCTCGAGTCGGTGGCCCGGGTCCTGGCGAAAAGCGTTCGCCGGGACGACCTGGTGGCGCGCTATGGTGGCGAAGAGTTTGTGGTTGTCCTCCCGGGGAGCTCGGGCGCGCACGCGAGGCAGGCCGCCGAGAAAATTCGGGCCGCCATCGAGGCGGCCAATTTCCGGTTTCAAGGCGAAAAGGTTGCCGTGACTATTTCGTGCGGCTGCGCTGAGCTCAGCGGAAGCGAGAGTGCTATGGCGTTTTTTGAGCGAGCCGACCAGCTTCTGTATCAGGCTAAAGCGGCAGGTCGCAATCGAGTCTGCGGCCCGATCGCGGGAGTGGGCGCCACACAGCCCCTGTCACGTGCCGGTTGAAGAGGCGGCGATGGACTCGCCGCCCGATCGATCAGCTACCCGATTCGTCCAGCACTGACTCTACGGCATCCAGGAAACCGTGCATGTCGACAATCTGCTCGCTGTCCGGGTCAATCGTTTTGCCTTTGAGGTCACCCGTGATGATGCCCCGGCCAACGGTTTCGATGAGCGCGTTCTTGAGGTTGACCGAGTAAGCCAGCAGGGCCGGATTGTCCTCGCGGGTCGCCAGCGCTTCTAGCGCGTTGGCCAGCGCGTAAAGCAGCGCTGAGGAGTTGAACAGCGCCACCTCGCCGTCACTCTCCAGATACTTGAGGTACAGATCGTGAGCGGTACCGTGGGGCGCTTCAAACAGCATGGTCCCGTCGGTGCTTTCGATCACCGAGCTGGCCGTTGCCAGGCTGCCGCCAAGGGCGGCTGAGATGTCGGAGAAGATATCGCCGTCGAGGTTTTGCGCCGGATACAGGGCGTTGCGCGGCGGGTCGGTCACCATTTTTACGAGCTGGCGCGACGGCCGCATAATCATGAACGATGGCGGCGGCGTATCCTGCTTGGCGAGCTCCCGTCGCACGTCCGTAATGATCGTGCTGAAGACGTCGTCGTAGGCCATGTATTCGCGTTTGAGACCGAAGTAGACCTCTTTGTCCTTGTGTGAGGCGTCGCGGAACACCTGGCTCACCCAGTCTTTAATCGCCTGCCGGTCGTTGGACATGAACAGCATCGGATCACCCTGACGCACGTGACGAGCGTGTTTCTCGTCGCCGTCCACGATGACCTTGACGATGCCGTCTTCTGGAGCTGGGGCGTTGTAGCTGCCGTACTGATCACCGCCGCCCGCGCTCATGCGGGAGATGGACACGTGGGCCTCTCGATCGGAGATGCCAAACTTTTTCAGCTGTTTCACCAGCTTGTAGAGCTTGCGCCCCGAGGTGTTGTCCGGCACGCCCCAGAGACCGCGTTCCGGCGGATTGGCCACGAGTCGCGCGGCCTGCGCGTCGATCAGCTCGTAGTGGTAGCTGAGGCCAAGCTCCTTGAACTTGGCTTCATAGTGTTCTTTGAAGATGTCCTCGATGGCCTCTCGCATCACCCCGTCGTAGCCCGGAATGACGGTGTCTTTCAGGCCGAGATAGGTATCGCGTTTTTCCTCGATCGCAAGCTGGAAGAACTCGTGCGCCCAGGTCTCAACCGCGTCCAGCTCATTGGTCGCCAGCAGCCAGGGGTCACCCTTGTTGATGAAGCGGCGATGCAGCTCTTCGGGGTTGCCGCTGCTGCCGACAAAGACGAGCTTCGCCACCCCGGAAGCTGTCGACAGCGCGTTGGCGCTGTGTTTGATGCCGCCGGTGTCCATGGTCGACACGGTGATGTCGCGATCCTGCCAGCCGGGCCGCCGAATCTTGAGGTTGGTGAACTGGATATCTTCTCTGGTGATGTTGCCGCCGATGCCTTTTCGGATTGCCCCATTGGGCGACTTGGTGGCGAGACGGTCGAGTTCACCTTCTTTGATGGCGGGGTGCTTTTCCAGCAGCTCATCGAGCTGCTGGCGGTTGACCGTCATTCCCGCGTTCTTAATGCCCACGCCGTGAATCTTTAGTGCCTCGATTGCGTCCCGGACCGCCTGACCGTTGGACAGCAGCCGGTTCTCCGCCGTCAGGTCGATTTCCACCAGCTTGAGGTCCAGGCGCTGCGTTACAAAACGATCCAGGATCAGCTCGAAAGCCACCTGCGCCATTTCGTCGCCGTGCAGCACAACCAGCGGTTTTTCCACAGAAATACGGGACGCCATGAAGTCTCCAGAGAGGGGCAGTTGCGGTCGGGGAGCAGAGTATAGGCCAAGCGTCAGGCGCTTGCAGCAGCCCTCCGCTCCATTCCGGCGAGCGGCTAGCGAACCAGGGGAAGTGTGAGTCGGCTGGGTGTGTCGGGGCCGATGTGAACTCGGATCTGAGCCGTCTGGGCGTCTTCAGCGGTTTGGCTGGCCACCGGTCCTGCCCCGTTATAGTGACGCATCTGCGCCACGCCGTTGGCCGGGCGAAGGAACAGCCTGAGCCGGCTCCCTTCCGCCACCTGACGAGAGAACCAGTAAAACCGATTGAAGCTCAGTTTTTCCACCTGGCCGGGCGTCATCAAAACAGGTTCAGTCCTCGAGTGCCGGTAGCGGGTTCGTAGCGTTTGACCCGCTAACGCGATGCTCTGCCCGTCCCGCGTGATCTCGTAGAGCGTCGCGTTGATGTCGGTGTCAGGCACGTCCAGCTCCAGCCATAGCTCCAGCTCGATATAGCCGCTGATTTCTGTCGGCGCCGAAAACGGTTCGCTGTGGTAGATGAGCCCGTCTCCCTGCATCTGAACCACCTCGGTCTGGTCGGTGATGTAAGCGTCGGGAGGATCAAGCTGCGCTTTGCGGGTGTCCAGCGGGTCGTAGCGGTACTGATCGATATCAACGGCCTTTGCCGGCTCACTCGCCAGCTGCCCGGATTCAAACAGGCTGTCCGCGGTGGCGCCGACCGAGGTGAGGTAGAGCACCTGTTCGTCGTTGCTCACCGCGTCGAGGCTGGCGGCCGATTTCCACCGATCAGCCCCAGCGACAAACCACGTCACCCGGTCTTTGATGAATGCGGGCCGGTCGCCTCTGCCGAGCGTCCAGTTGTACCAATCTCGATCCAGCCCAAAAGCGTCGAACATCATCGAGTCGCCAAAGGTCAGCCCGCCGAACGTTTGCCGCGGAATCCGCGTCCCGCTGTGATCCCAGGGTCCCAGCAGCAGGAAGTGTTGTGCCTTTCCCGACGGGCTGCCGTGCTTCATGTGCTCGCGGTAGTACTCCATGGCGCCCGGCTGATCGCCGTCGTAATAGCCGGTGATCGTCAGGATCGGCAGGTCGAAGCGGCTAAACGCCTCGGCATCGGGAACCCTCGCCGCCCAGTAGTCGTCGCTGTGAGGGTGGGCGACCCACTCATCGAAGTTTGGATTGGGGTGGCCGACAAAGTCGTCAAGCTCAGCAAACGCGATGCCGGCCTCGTGATAGGCGCGGAATTTTCGGTTCCAAAACGCGTTGTCGCCAAAGATGCGTCCCTGAGGCGTCACTCCTGCCGTTAAGGTCAGCCAGCGAATGGAGTAGGGGTAGGGGACGTTGTCGTTCATCGGGAAGTCGACCCCGTGATAGGGAGACGCGATGGGGACAATCGTCGTCAGCTTCGACGGGAAATAGCGTGCCGTCGCCCACTGGTTGTAGCCTCCGTAGGACCCGCCGCGCATCATCACCTTGCCATCTGACCAGGGCTGCTGGGCGATCCACTGAACCACGTCGTGCCCGTCCAGCCCATCCTCCAGCCCCAGCGGCTTGAACTCGCCCTCACTGTTGCCCCGGCCCCGGGTATCGACCACCAGGAAGTTGAAGCCGTGCCGGGCAAAGTACAGCGCGTCCGGGTGATAGCGATCGCTGATATAGGGGGTGATCGTGACGATGGTCGGCAGCGGCTCCAGCGCGGAACCTGCCGGTCGATAGCGGGTGGCGCCAAGCTTTACCCCATCGCGCATTGGAAGCTGCAGTCCCCAGCGGAAATCGACGTCGCTTGGCAGCGCCTCCGAGCCCGGGTCAGCCGAGTTGGGCTGCGCATGGGCGTTTAGGCTCAGAAAAATGAGCAGCAAAAACGCCAGCAGCTTGGGGGGTCGCAATGTCAGGGTTGTCGGGCGAAGTGGCCCGGACAACGGCAGCACCGCGCAGCTTTTACTCAAATCCGTTGCTAAACAGGAGGTCGGGGCGCTGGCCCGGAGTCCAGAAGCCGCCTGACAGCGAGAACTGACCGCCCTGTGAGGTGGCGACCACAGGCTGGCCAATGGTCCCGGTGAGGGTGAAGTC
This sequence comes from Pseudomonadota bacterium, assembly GCA_038747195.1. Classification (GTDB taxonomy): domain Bacteria; phylum Pseudomonadota; class Gammaproteobacteria; order Xanthomonadales; family SZUA-38; genus JANQOZ01. The sequence goes on along the minus strand of JBCDKA010000091.1, from coordinate 11,062 downwards.
TCCCCCCGAACTGCTTCCGCCAGCGCCGATGACGGAGCGGGTAATTTCAAAATCGCCGCCGGAAGACTGAGCCAGAGCCCCTGGCACAACCGTCAACAGCACAGCAATGGCTGCTAGTTTCATCGCGAACACCTCATGTTCGTTGAGCAAATTATAGCGCTCGCCCCGGTGTCTGTCCCGGCGCCAGCCCGTCCCGGTCGTTCGATCGCAGGCGGCGAAAAAACGACGGTTCACTAACAGATACGTAAAACGCGCACTTTTTGCACCCGGTTTGAGCATTATTGGGCCCATCAAGTCCGGGATACTGCTGAAAAATGGCGGTGTGCTCAGTCATGAATCCCCCAACCGGTGAGCCGTCGGGTGGCTCAAACCCTACACCGTATAGCCACGGCCGGGCTGCTGCTGGCGTTGCTGGCGGCACTCGCTGGCTGCGCCGCCCCAATCCGGGAGCCGGAGCCCAGCGGTTTTCTTCGAGACTACGGTTCGCTGGAGCGGATTGCGGATAATCACCTGCGATCGCTAAATCCCGCGCTGGCTGACTATCGCCGATTCATCGTTGAAAGACCGATCGTGCTTTACCAGCCGGGTGAGAATGACGATGAATTCACCGCCGAGGAGCTTGAGTCGCTCAAAGACTATACCGTCGAACAGTTTTCGGCCCGGCTGGTCGACGAGCCTGGCTTTGAAGTGGTCGAGGAAGCCGGGCCGGAAACCGCCCGAGTCCGGTTCGTGGTCACTGACCTGGATGCAACCGACGGCGTGCTGAACGTGTCGCTGCTTACCAAAGCGACCGGCGCGGGTCTTGGCGGCGTTGCCATCGAGATGGAGGTCAGCGACTCGCAGACAGGTGCGGAACTGCTGGCGGTCGTCCGCTGGGGTTCGGGGAGTCGGGTCTTGCGCGCGGGCTTCACCCGCCTGGGTGACGCTAAGATTCAGATCGGCCGATGGGCCCTGGATTTTCGCGATCTGCTGACCAGTTTGCCGCAGGAATCCTGAATCAGCCTGCGTCTCCGACGCCGCGCGCGTGGTGGGTTACTTCGCTAAAGACCCGCAGCCAGTTGCCGCCCCAGATCTTTCTGATGTCGTCTTCCGCGTAGCCGCGCCGCAGAAGCTCCGCGGTCACTTGGAATGAGTTACCGGCGTTCGTCCACTCCTTGAGACCGCCGCCGTGGTTGAAGTCCGTGCCGATGCCCACATGATCGACGCCCACCAGCTTGACGGCGTAATCGATGGCGTTGACGTACTGTGCGACGCTCGCCTTGGGTAATGATCGAAGGAGTGACAAAATCTCGCCCTGGTAGGCCTTTTTCTGCGCCTCTGGCAACGCGGCCACCTCACTTTCTTCGGCGACGCCAAAACGCTCCTGGACCTTTTCCATTTCGGCGTTGAAGTCCATCCCAACGTCGATCAGATAACCACCAAAGGCAACGATGCACACCACGCCGCCGTTATCCGCGATCAGCTTTATGTCTGCGTCAGAGAGGTTTCGCGGGTGTTCGAGCAGCGAGGCAACCGCGGAGTGTGAAGCGATGACCGGCGTTTCGGAGATGGCGACCGCCTGCTGCACGCCCGCCGGCGTTAGCTGGGATACATCCACGATGATTCCCAGCTGGTTCATGCGCCGGATTACCGACTTGCCCAGGTCGGACAGCCCGCCGTGCTCGGCGGGCGCGTCACCGTACCGATCGCGAGGTCTCGAGGAGTCCGCCAGCGCGTTGTGCCCGGCATGGTTGAATGCGAGCTGGCGCAGGCCTCGCTCAAAGTAGGCGTCCAGCTCCTCGGCCTCCGGCCCGAGCGGAAATCCGTTGAGCATCCCGACCACGGCAAAGTGACGTCCGCTGTCATGTAGCTCTTTTACCTTTTCGGGCGAGGTGGCAACGCCGATGCGGTCCGGGTACTGCTCGGCCATACGCCAGATGGCGTCCAGTTTTGTTTGTGCGTCCTGTTTTGCGCGCTGGTAGTTCTCGGCGCTTCTGACGTCCTGCGAGACAAATACCGCAAACACCGCGCCGCTCAAGCCGCCCCGGTCCATCTTGGGCAGGTCGATCTGGCCCCGGGTTTCGGTGCCGGGGTCCGCCTTCTCGGTGGCAAAGTTAGGGGGAATATCGACATGAGCATCGATCGACAGCATCTGCTGGTGCAGCGACTGCGCCTGCGTCTCATAAGGATCGGTCACCTCACTTTGAGCCAGCGCGGTGGCCCCCAGGAGCGAGGTGGCGATAAGGGCCCAACAGAGTAGGGTGACTTTAGGCTGATGGCGAAGCGAACGGGAGACGGAGTTCATGCCCGCATTGTAAGGCATTGACCGCTTGGGGTTTGGATTGCGGTCAGGACCGAGCGAAGGTGCGCTCGCGAAAGCGGCTAGGCTGGGTGATCACTCTCAGGGTCTCAATCTGATCGAGACGCACCATTTGCTGCTGGCCGGTTTTGTCCGTGAGAACGAGAAACTCGCCGCTTTGGTTCACCTCGGTAGTGACAGCGCGGGCAAGCAGCGTGCCCGAGGCGGTCTCGACGGCAACCTCGTAGCGATCAAGGCAGGCGATCTCGACAAAGTCGTAGTCTTCGCACGCGATCGGCTGGTAGGTTGCGCCACGCTCGGGCATGTCGCCCAAAGCCTTGGCACCCGATAAGCTGCGCTCCTTCAAGAAGCCTTGCGTTTGGGCAGCCGCCAATCAGGTCGAATGAAGTGACACGTGTAGCCATTGGGAATACGCTGCAGGTAGTCCTGATGCTCCGGTTCTGCTTCCCAGAAGGGCCCGGCCGGCGCCACCTCGGTCACCACCTTGCCTGGCCACAGGCCGGAAGCGTTGACGTCAGCGATCGTGTCCTCGGCGACGGCCCGCTGTTCCTCATCGACATAATAGATGCCCGACCGATAGGAGGTGCCGCGGTCGTTGCCCTGCCGATTCAAGGTGGACGGGTCGTGAATCTGGAAAAAGAACTCCAGCAGTGTGCGGTAGCTCATCTGCTTGGGGTCAAAGATGATCTCGATAGCCTCAGCGTGAGTTCCATGATTGCGATAGGTCGCGTTAGGCACATCGCCACCGCTGTAGCCAACGCGCGTGGCAATGACGCCCGGCATGTGCCTGATCAGCTCCTCCATGCCCCAAAAACAGCCTCCGGCAAGGATGGCTCGCTGCTGTGTGGATTCGGTCATCAGTTTCTCCTAACTCGCTGCCGGAAATCGGCTCTGCTCAACAGTATGCGGGCTGATCGCGCGGGTTCAAGCGCCGGCTGAATCGTTTGTCACCGTCATTCGATTGTGCTGCTGGATTGCAGACACGAAATGTTGGCGTTTCCCTCACGCGCAGGCGTACTAAGATGGCAAGGTGAGCAACGACAACGCTATCGAAGTCTATTACGACGGGAACTGCCCAATCTGTGTCGCAGAGATTGACGAGTTGAGCCGCGGTGACCGGGACAATGCTCTGTCGATGGTCAACTGTGCCGCGCAGGGCTTTGAGTCCCGGTCACCCGACGGCGTTCCGAAGCAAGCGGACCTGATGCAGGCGCTGCACATTCGCGAAAACGGCGAGTGGGTGTCCGGACCTGCGGCGTTCGCCCGAATCTACGAGCGGCTCGGTATGACCCGAATGGCGCGCTTCTGGGGTTCGCGAGCGTTCAAGCCCGTGGTACACGGGATTTACCGACTTTTTGTGATCACCCGGCCGCTCCTGGCGCGCCTCGGCATGGCCCGCCTGGTACGCTGGTTTGTCCGCCGTGAGCTTCGTCACACCGGCGCCGCGCCAGACGCTGAAACCCGGCCGTAACCGACCGGCAGCGGCCGCTACCACTGGTATTGCAGGCTCAGGCCGGCGCTATAGCCGTCGAGCCGGTTGGCACCCTCCTCAAGCGTTCCACCCAGCTGAAGGCTCAACCTCTCGCTGAGGTCCGCCTCAAGCGCCAGCGCCAGACGCCAGTAATCGTCATCGGGCGTATCGATGGCGAATGTCCGCACCACCTCCTGCACGGTCGCCAGCCGGCTGTTGATCTCCTGGCTGCGATCGCCGAGCTGACTGCGGTAGAAGAGGCTGGCGAGCGGACGTAACCGCCAACCTCCGCCGCTCTGTGTCGACCACGCCGACGAGGCGCTGATCCCAACTTCGGCAAAGTTGTTGGTTGCACGCCGGTCACCTACCCGCTGGTTCATGGCCACGGCGCCGGTTTCCAGGTACTCATCAAGCTCGCTTTCGCTATAGCCCAGGCGCAGGGTTGGCGACAGTCGCCAGCGGTTCCAATCGTAGCTGCGCTGCATCTGCAGCAGCAGCGAAAGGCTGTCTCCGTCACTTTCTCCGGTGGCAATCTGGCCAGCGACGCCCGTAACGCGGCGAATGTTGTCCAGCTCCTCGTCCGCAAAATGCACCGCTACGCCAATCGACCAGTTTTCGCCATGTCTCGCCAGGAAGGCGCCGAAGCGAAGGCTGTCGAAATCGTGGCTTGCGGCGATACCGCGGTGATCGACGTCTCCTCGGTCGCTGCTCAGCGCGAGCCCCGCGGTCATTTCGCTGCCGATGAACTCGGCGGCGAGCGTGATCCGGTCGAGCTGCGCGTCATAACCGAACGCAAACGTTTCGCCGTCTCGCTGCCAGTCAAACCGATCATAGGCCAAGCGCAGTCGCCAGCCGGCGGGAGTTTGTTCATGGTCTTGCCTGCCCAGGTCAGACAGCAGGCTTTGCGCAAATTTTTCGGCCGCGTAGCGGGTGGTTTCCGCCTGCGACGCCAGCGTCTTAGGCGCGTTGATCGTGTCAGCCAGCGCCGCCGCGGCGATCGACTGGACGCGAGCGGTGGGGAAAAAGCTGTCCCAGAATAGAAACTGATCTGCCTGACTTGGGTCTCCCACACAGGTCGGAACCGCGAGGCAGGGGTTGGTGGTATCGGTCAGCCCGTAGCGTCCGGGGTTTGCGGTGATGTCGTTGAGCAGCGTGAAGCTGTCAAAGACGGTGATAACGGCGCCGGTGTCGGTTGCCAGCTGAGCCGCACCCTGAGCGAGGGCGTCGTTCGCCACCTGGCTGAAGCCGCTGGCAGCGGCGACGCCGGCTAAGCCACCGGCCGCCGCCGCGGGTGTCGCGCCGATATCCGGCAGATTCGCCAACACGACCTGTTGCGCTCCGGCGGCGACCAGCTGACCCGCAGCCGCGACGGTATTTCTGGCATTGGCCGTTGCCCCCTGGAGAATCAGGTTTTGTGCCTCCGCACCCGTCAGCCCCGTCAGGCCGATCGTATTCAGCGCCAGTGCGCCGTCGTTGGCGCTCATGTAAATGAGCATCAGATCATCGGGCGCAAACTGTTGCCGGCTGCTGAGGTACGCGTTTACCCGGCTGGTGATGTCAGTTTCGTTGAGCGCGGCCAGTCCCCGGCCGATGGGCCCAGGAATCGAGCTGCCGTTGCCGATGAGCACACCGCCGGCCAGGCTGACCGGCAGCTGAGCGGAAAACGCGTTGCCAACCGCCAGATTCACAACGGAGTCGGCTTCGATCCCCGGCAGGCCGGGCAGCAGTTCAGCCGCAACCGGTCCGTTGGAGTAGCGATTGCCGAAGTAGGGCGGAGAGGGCGGGAAATTGGTGTCCACCGGGCCGAGTCCTGCCTGGTTGCCGGCCTCCAGCAGCGCTGGGATATTGCCTGGATCCGCAACGTTGTCGCCAAAGACCGCCAGCTCGCCGATAGTCTGCGCCCGCGCTCCGCCGGTCAACGCTAGCAATAGTGCCAGCCAGCAAGCCGCGGAACCGCTGCCATGCGTCTCTCGACCGACCCCCCACACTCGTGTCCGTGCCTTTCGCCGAAATGCTTCCATCATTTCCAGTCTCCCTGTTTCCTGGCCTATATCGCGTAACGTTAGTACAAAACTGGACATTGAATTGCCGCATGATCAGATCCAGCACACCGATTTTGCTTCGCGGAACGGTTCTAACCGGAACCTGAGGATCCTGTTTGAGAGGCGGCTGACCATCCGAGACTTGCTCCGTAAGCTGCAGCACCGCAATTTAAGTCGCTGAACGGATTTGCTTGAGATGTGTCATAAGGACAACGCTTGCGGAGTCCGGCCTCTTAATCGAAACTCCGCAGGCCGTTGGCAGTTTAGGAAACCCCATGTACCTGAGCAGGCCCTTGACCCAAACCCACAAGCTGCGCAGGTGGCTGCAATGCGTGTTAGTTGCGGTCGCAGGTGTGGCCGGCTTGAGCGCCCACGCGCAGGGTGTTCCGGTCTTTGGCTACAACCTGCATAAGACCTATCCCCATGATCCGGCTGCGTTCACCCAGGGCCTCTTTTTCAATGGTGGGTTCCTGTTCGAAAGCACCGGTATGGTTGGTAAATCGACCATTCGGAAAGTTGATCCTGAGACCGGTCGGGTCATAAGGGTTGAAAACTTTCCCTCAGGCGTTTTCGGCGAGGGCATCGTGTCCTGGCAGAACCGGTTGCTGGGGCTGAGCTGGCGAAAACGCACCGGATACGTTTGGGCGCTCGAGTCGTTCGCTCTGCAGGAAACCTTCAGCTATGGCGGGGAGGGCTGGGGCCTCACGCATGATGGAACGTCGCTGATCATGAGTGACGGCACCTCGGAGCTGCGGTTCCTGGATCCTGAAACCTTCGAGGAGCAAAGGCGTATCACGGTGAAGCTGGGGAAGAAGACGCTGCCTTACCTCAACGAGCTGGAATGGGTAAACGGCGAGATCCTCGCCAACGTCTGGCAAACGAATTACATTGCCCAAATCGATCCCGCAAGCGGCCAAGTGCGTGGCTTGATCAATCTAACCGGGCTTCTCAAGCCGGAGCATATCGCCGGAAGGCGGGTGGATGTTCTCAATGGCATTGCGGTGGCGGAAGACGGCAAGCTATGGGTTACCGGCAAGTATTGGCCACTCATGTTTGTGATCACGCCGGGTCAGGAGCCGATCGGCTACGTGAACCAGTAGCCGCTAACGCTTCCCGCGGCGTTAGCTGACTTTCAGCAGACCTCGTTCCTCGAGCTCCATCAGCAGCAGCTGCTGCACCAGGAAGTCTTTTGTGGTTTCCGGGTGGTCGAGGTGTACTCGTTCCAGGAAAGGTCTTGCGGCTTCCTCGTCGTCTTTATGAAGCAGTGCTCGAAACGAGGCCGCGATGAACTGACCCGGGCGGGTGCTTAGATCTTTGATCTTTCGCAGGCTGGCGGCCAACGCTATTTCTTGTTCAGTCAGGTCGGTTCCGAGCGGATAAGCCGGCAGCTGACCGCCCTCTTGAAATGGTCGAAGCGCGTGCCGGATTCGCTCGGGCGTATTTTGGCGGGCCTCATCGGCGATAAAGTAGTCTCGTTCGATTTTGCCGTGGTCCTTGGCAAAGGCCAGGAGCTCATGCTGAAACCTGGAGTCGGCGATGTTGATCAGGCGCTTGATGACGGTGGCATCACTTTGGCCTCGAAGATCAGCAACTCCGTACTCCGTCACGATGACGTCGCGTAGGTGCTTCGGAATGGTGGTGTGGCCGTAGAAAGGTACAACGTTGGATTCGAGATCCCGACCATGACCTCGGGTGCTGCGGATGCACAAAATCGAGCGCGCCCCCGGCAGGTCGTGCGCCATCGCCACAAAATTGTATTGTCCACCGACGCCGCTGATCACGGTCCCGTCTTCGAGAGCGTCTGACGCCACCGAACCGTTAAGGGCCACCTTCATGCCCGTATTGATAAAGCGAGCATTGGTGCGCTGAGCACAATAGAGCGGGTAGTTCAGCAGCAGCTGATTCGTTCGGCGCACGCCGGTCATACAAATCTGTTCGTGGCCCGCCGGGTCGAGATCCCGCAGCTTCCGATAGAAATCCGCAGGGCCCAGAAAAAAGCCGCCGTGGAGAACGCGGCCGTTTCGCAGCGGTTGGCTTTCGAGCTTGTTCAGCAGCATCTCTCGAGTTTGGCGATCATCCATATCGTTAGATGTAGACGTGCCGTCGACTGTCAGCTGCCCGCCTTCCAGCTTGGCGCTGGCCGGCATGATTCCCCAGTGCCGGAGTTCAGCCAATGACTCTGCAGAAAGCTCCCGTGGAATCAGTCCGCTTTGCCGGCCGTAGTTGATCAGCCGCTCGTCGACCCGCGGCTCGATGGTGCCGCTGTTGAGGCCCTGCTGGAGCGGCAGGCTGTCGAAGACGGGGCGCTTCACGACCCCTTGCTCGATGAGGTGCATCATGCCGTTGACAAACATCTCGGTCGAGACGTAGAGGCCTTCGTCGAAGGTGCCCAGCGGCTCGCGCAACGGATTGGCAACGCGGCTCAGGCTGTCGACCATCTGTCGGTATTCGTCGTTTTGGTGCTGCCGAAGGACGCAGGCATGAGTGATAGCGTCACCCAGCGACCCGATGCCAATCTGCAGCGTCCCGCCGTCACGAATCATGGTGCTGGCATGCAGTGCGGTTGCGTAGTCGGTTGGAGGCACCGCAGCATTGGGTACGGCAAACAGCCGCCTGTCGTACTGTCGGCTGTTGACGACGAGATCAAATTCTTCGGCCGCAACCTCTGCGTCGTGTTCCATGAAAGGCAGATCCTGGTGAACCTGGGCCAGCAGCATGATTGGCAGGTCCGCCTCCTTTTTTCGATCGATCAGCTCGAGCGTAACGTCCGGGTTGCAGGAAAGGCTGAGTCGCAGCCCCGCTTCGGACTCTTTTGCCGCCACAAGCTGAACCAGAATGTTCATGCCGAACGCCAGCATGTCCCGGCCGATATGGGTGTAGTTGCTGGAAATATAGTTCTGCTGGGCGACCGGCAGGTTTTTCATCGAGCCGGCCTTGAAGTACACCTCGCTGACTCGGATGTTGTGCGGAAGGGTGCCGTTTCTGAGCGGCTGGACAAAGGCCAGCTCCTCGTAATCACCAAACAATCGCTCCAGGATTGGCTCCGCCAAACCTGCCTCAATATGACTGGCTGGCTTGGGCACCTCCAGGCACAGTGCCGTGACGATCTGCAGCGTGAGGGAAGGGTCAGCCTCGACCCGTCGATAGAACGCATTCAGAAGCTGGACCGGTTTTCCCAGCGCCAGTGGCGCCCCGATTACCAGGTTTTTGCCGACACGGGCGATGGCTTGTTCGACACACTCTTCGACGGTCGGCACGGTGTTGCTCACGGAATGTCTCCACACTGGCTTGGACGGCAAGCCGGGACGATACGTTTTGTCCCGGATCGAGCGCTAGTAAAGCGGAAAACGCTGTGGGGCGTGCTCGTGGATACTACGTAGCCGACCGGCAGGAAGGATCAGCTTTGAATGTAGCGGGTCAGCTGATCGATCATCTCTTTCTGATCGGCAATCTGACATTTGACCAGGTCACCGATCGACACTACACCGATCAGGTTGTCGTCGTCGAGCACCGGCAAATGCCTGATCCGGTGCTGGGTCATCAGCGTCATACAATCATCGATCGTGTGATCAGGGGTGACGCAAACCGGCTCCGAAGACATCGCCTCGGTGACTGGCGTGCTGTCCGAGCGACGGCCTGCGAGGATCACGTTCCGAGCGTAATGCCGTTCGGTGAGAATGCCGAGCAGCTTTCCGTGTTCCGTTACGAGCACCGATCCGATATCCCGTTCCGCCATTTCCCGAACCGCGTCGAGCACCGATGAATCGGGGTCAATACAAACGACTTCTCCGGACTTCTGGTCAATCAGCTGTCTTACCGTATTCATCTAGTTCTCCCTCAGGCTGGAAAATTAATCGTCAGCAGTGCACTCATGGGTTCGCCGTGCACCTAGTGTACTCCTTTAACCCAAGCCTGGCGGCGCTTCAGGTCTTGAGCGCCTCGGCCAGCAGCCGATCGAGATGAATGCGGTTGGATGTGTGGGGAATTGCGTCGGTGCTCCACACATTTCGGATGCCCGCCGCCGTCAACCGCGGCAGCGCGTCGCCGGCGAACAGCGCGTGCGTGACCAGCACATCAACAGACGCCACCTGCTGCGCTAAGAGCAGCTCGCCCGCTACGCGCAGCGTGCTGCCGGTGCTGGCAATGTCGTCGACCAGCACAGCTTGGCGATCACGATAGTCCATCGACGGTAGTTCGATTTCAACGTCTCGATCGCCGTGCCGGACTTTGCGGCCCACCACAAAATCGAGCTCCTGCTCCCTGGCGATGGCGCCAACCCACTGCTCGGACTCTTCGTCCGGACCCACCAGCAGCGGGTTGTCCAGCTGCTCGCTGAGGAAGCTGGCGAGTACAGGCGCGGTGCTGGGTACTCGGGGTCGACTGACCGGCGAAGCTTCCCCAAGGGTTTGCACGCGATGAAGGTGCGGGTCGACAGTGATCAGCCCGTCGAAATGCTGAGCGAGCAAAGTGCCGATGATGCGCTGACTGACCGCTTCGCCCGGCGTAAAGGCGATGTCCTGGCGCATGTAACACAGATAGGGCGCAACCAGCGTTAGGTCGGTTGCGCCTAGCTGGCGAGCGGTTGTGGCCGCCAGAAACAGCTCGATCAGCTTGTGGTCCGGATCATTCAGCGAGCGGCAAAAAATCACCCGAGCCGGTAACTCAGCCGGGAGTTGCACCCGCCGCTCTCCGTCCGGAAACTGATGCACGCTGATTTCAGCGAAAGGGCAGTCGCTGGCGTCGGCGAAACGTCGACCTGCTTCGGCGTACTCAGTAAACCCCAGCACGATAGGCGTGGTATCAGTCATCAGTTGTCCCGAGCTGAAGTTGCGACTGGTCGATAGCCGTTGGCCGCCAGCTCAATCGGCCACTGAATGCCGGGTGAGGCCATGATCGGCAGTTGATGCCGCTCGGCTACATTCTGCAGAATCTTAGACTCGATCATCGAACCTCCCCGGTGTGCCGTCATCATCGTACCCGGAATTTCATGCGCTGCGCGAGGTAATCTTAGAATGGTGCGCAGCTAACGTTTTGCCGGCCGCATTTGCTGGTGTAACAGCCTTTGAGCAGGGGGCCTTTGCGATGCAAACCAATGACAATGCGATCGATTTGAGCGGGCAGGTGGCTATTGTCACCGGTGCGGGTCAGGGGCTCGGTCGAGCTCATGCGCTGGCGCTGGCACGGCGCGGGGCCAAAGTGTTGGTGAACGACTTGGGCAAAGACGGGAGCGCGCCCGACGCCGCCCTGGCG
>JBCDKA010000090.1:0-16119 GCA_038747195.1 Pseudomonadota bacterium | reverse complement strand
CCGTCAGGCTTGAGCGCCAGCGCCTCTGCGGCGGGCGTCTCAGCGGGCACCACCGTCAGCTCGCAACCGCGGTCCGCGAGCAGCCGGAGGATGTTTCGTTTCACCCCAAAATCGTAGGCCACCACCTTAAACGTGGCTGGTGCCGCCGCCCGAAACGCGTTGGCGTCCAGATCGAAGCCGCCTTCGCTGAAGCCATAAGGCTTCTCGGTGGTGACCACCCGCGCCAAATCCATGCCCTTTAGACCAGGAAAGCTGCGGGCCTTTTCCACCAGCGCCTCCGGGTCGAGGTCCTCGCCGACCCCGATGCAGCCGTTCTGCGCTCCGCCGTCGCGCAGCAGCCGCGTCAGGTGACGGGTGTCGATATCCCAGATGCCCCGAATCTGTTCGGTGAGCATGTATTGACTCAGATCGGTTTCGCTGCGCCAGCTGCTAGCGCGTAGGGGCAGGTCTCGGATAATCAGTCCGGCGGCGGCAGGGACACCGCTCTCGCGATCGGAGTCATTGCAGCCCGTATTGCCGATGTGCGGACAAGTCAGCGTGACCAGCTGGCGGCTGTAGGAGGGATCCGTAAGGATCTCCTGGTAGCCGGACATCGCGGTGTTGAACACCACCTCGCCGTCACTGACGCCATCGGGGCCAAGACCGCGCCCGTGAAAAACGGCGCCGTCAGCCAGCGCGAGTACTGCGGGCCGGGAACTCATGAAAGTGGAAAAAGGAAGGCCGGAGCGCGATGCGGGGCCAATGCAGAACGAAGCAGAGATGACGTATTCACGGGCGTGGAAGTTTACGCAAGCGGGGCGCTGGCGTCTATCGCCAAACCAGAGATTTTTGCCGAGTGGATCCTACGGTTTTTTCTGTGGATTGGGCCTGCGAGACGAACGGTTCGGCCCAAAGTCTGCGCTATCCGTAGACGTCGGTTAGAGCGTAGCGTCCGGGCGGCTGTTTGACGATCCAGCGGGCTGCCGCCAGGGCGCCGTCAACAAAGGCGGCGCGCGACGCCGCGCGATGGGTCAGCTCCAGGCGCTCGTGCTCAAGCGCCACGTGAACCGTATGGTCTCCCACCACCTCACCGCCCCGTAAGCCGGTGATGCCGATCTCCCCGGGAACCCGACTGGCGTCCGCACCCTGACGCAGTACCTGGATCACGTCCGCCGGGGTCTGGCCGCGAGCGCGCGCCACCGCTTCGGCCAGGGCCAGGGCCGTGCCCGACGGGGAATCTTTCTTGTGGCGGTGGTGCATCTCCACAATTTCGACGTCAGCTTGCTCACCGAGCGCTGCCGCGACCTCGCGGCAGAGACGGGTGAGCAGCGCAACGCCGGGGCTCATATTGGCCGCCCACAACACCGGGACGGATTCTGCCGCCTCATCGAGGGCCTTTTGCTGAGCTTCGTCCAGCGCGGTGGTGCCGGAAACCACGGGAATCTTTCGCTCAGCGCACTGCGGAAGCCAGTACTCGAGCACCTGCGCGTTGGAAAAGTCGATTAGAACGTCCGCTTCGTTGAGCGTGGACCCGGCGACAACGTCAATTGGCCCCAGACTGGCGAGGTCACCGATGTCACGGCCATAAAGCGGGCTTTCGCGCCGCACCAAGGCGCTGCTGAGCGTCAAATCTTCCGCTTGGTGAACGCGGGTGACCGTCTGCAGGCCCATGCGGCCTGCGGCACCCAGCACGGCAATCGAGAGAACGCCGCTCATTAGGTCATGTTGTCAAAGAACTGCTTGACGGAATCGACCCAGGACGAGCTTTTGGGATGGCTGGTGCTTTCGCCCAGGCTTTCCTCAAACTCCCGCAGAAGCTCCTTCTGACGGGCGTTGAGCTTAACCGGCGTTTCGAGCACCACGCGGCACATCAGGTCACCCTTGGCGTGACTACGGACCGACTGAACGCCCTTGCCGCGCAGCCGGAAGGTTCGGCCGGTCTGGGTCTCCGACGGCACCTTGAGCATGACGTGACCGTCCAGCGTGGGCACCTTCAGCTCACCGCCGAGGGCGGCGGTGCCGATTCGGATAGGGATCTCGCAGTACAGATTATCGCCTTCGCGATGAAAGATCGGATGAGTGCGAACCTGGACCTCGACATACAGGTCTCCGGCCGGTGCGCCACGCTCCCCGGCCTCTCCTTCACCGGACAGGCGGATGCGGTCGCCATCGTCGACGCCGGCGGGAATTTTCACGGACAGCGTCTTCGTGTCCTTGATCCTGCCCACGCCGCCACAGTTGTCGCACGGTGTTTCGATAACCTGCCCGCGCCCGTGACAGGTCGGACAAGTCTGCTGGACCGAAAAGATGCCTTGCTGCATCCGAACCTGACCCACGCCACCGCAGGTCTGACACGTGCGCATCTTGCCGTCTTTGGAGCCGGTACCGTTGCAGACGTGGCAGTTGACGGTGGTGGGGACCCGAATCTCTTTGGTGACCCCGGACACCGCCTCCTCGAGGTCGAGCTCGATCGGAAAGCGCAGATCGGCGCCACGTCGACTCTGCTGGCGGCGACGCCCGCCGCCACCAAAGATATCGCCAAAGATGTCGCCGAAGATATCACCGACGTCCCCACTGAAACCGCCACCCATGCCGGCCTGATTGCTCACGCCGTCATGGCCGAACTTGTCGTAGGCGGCCCGCTTCTGGCCGTCGGACAGCACCTCGTAGGCCTCCTTGGCCTCCTTAAACTTTTCCTGAGCGGCCGCATCATCCGGATTGCGGTCCGGATGATGCTTCATGGCCAGGCGCCTGAAAGCTTTCTTCAGGGCCGCCTCATCGGCGTCACGATCGACGCCCAGCACTTCGTAATAGTCGCGCTTCATGCCCGCTCAGCCAGCCAGGATCAGATCCTGACTTACTTGTCCTCCTTGACCTCTTCGAACTCCGCGTCAACAACCTGATCGTCACCGCCGTTGCCGCTGGCAGCGCCGCCATCCGCAGCTCCCTCAGCGCCCGCCTGCTCAGCCTGAGCTTTTTCGGCCGCCTTGGTCAGCAGCACAGCGGCTGCCTGCTGCAGTTCTTCAGCCTTGTTGTCGATCGCTTCTTTGTCGTCGCCGCTCAGCACTTCCTCAAGCGCAGTGGCGGCCGTCTCGATGTTGCTTTTCTCTTCGTCGCTAAGCGAATCACCCAGCTCCGTGAGGCTCGACCGCGTGGTGTGCAGCACCGCGTCCGCCGCGTTGCGAGACGTGACCAGCTCCTGAAACTTGCGGTCTTCGTCTTTGTGCAGCTCGGCGTCTTGAACCATACGCTCGATCTCTTCTTCGCTAAGGCCAGAGCCCGCCTTGATCTCGATGCGCTGTTCTTTGCCGGTGGCCTTGTCGGTGGCGCGCACGTTCAAAATGCCGTTGGCGTCGATGTCGAACTCCACCTCGATCTGCGGCATGCCGCGACCTGCCGGCGGAATGCCCGCCAGGTCAAAACGCGCCAGCGACTTGTTGGCCTGCGCCTGATCGCGCTCACCCTGGAGGACGTGCACGGTCACCGCGGTCTGATTGTCCTCAGCCGTTGAGAAGATCTGCGATGCCTTGGTCGGAATCGTCGTGTTTTTCTCAATGAGCTTGGTCATCACGCCGCCCATGGTTTCAATACCGAGCGACAGCGGCGTTACGTCGAGCAGCAGCACGTCGGTCACGTCGCCCGCCAGCACGCCACCCTGCACCGCCGCGCCGATGGCGACCGCTTCGTCAGGGTTCACGTCCTTCCGCGGCTCGCGGCCAAAGAATTCCTGAACCACTTCCTGCACCTTCGGCATCCGGGTCTGGCCACCGACGAGGATCACCTCGTTGACGTCACCTACCTTCAGACCGGCATCGTTCAGCGCCGTCCGGCACGGGCCGATGGTCGACTTGACCAGCTCCTCAACCAGCGACTCGAGCTTGGCTCGGGTCAGCTTGATATTCAGGTGCTTCGGCCCCGTCTGGTCGGCCGTGATGTACGGGAGATTGACCTCGGTCTGCTGACTGGAAGACAGCTCGATCTTGGCCCGCTCGGCGGCTTCCTTCAGACGCTGCAGCGCCAGCGGATCGTTCCGCAGGTCAATGCCCTGGTCCTTTTTGAACTCATCCACCAGGTAGTCGATAAGCCGCAGGTCAAAGTCTTCACCACCCAGGAAGGTGTCACCGTTGGTGGCGAGCACCTCAAACTGCTTCTCGCCGTCGACGTCGGCGATTTCGATGATGGAGACGTCGAACGTACCGCCGCCGAGGTCATAAACCGCAATCTTGCGATCGCCGCCTTTCTTGTCCAAGCCGTAGGCAAGCGCTGCCGCCGTCGGCTCGTTGATGATCCGACGTACGTTCAGCCCGGCAATCTTGCCGGCGTCTTTGGTGGCCTGGCGCTGTGAGTCGTTGAAGTAAGCCGGGACCGTGATGACAGCCTCGTCGACCGTTTCACCGAGGTAGTCCTCAGCGGTCTTCTTCATTTTCATCAGCACCCGGGCGGACACTTCCGGCGGGGCCATCTTCTTGCCGTTGGCTTCCACCCACGCGTCACCGTTGTCGGCCTTGACGATGGTGTAAGGCACCATGTCTTTATCCTTCTGCACGACCTTCTCGTCGTACTTCCGGCCGATCAGTCGCTTGACGGCGTAAAGGGTGTTGGTCGGGTTGGTCACCGCCTGACGTTTGGCAGGCTGGCCGACCAGCACCTCATCGTCTTTGGTGAATGCCACAATAGACGGGGTCGTGCGATCCCCTTCCGCGTTTTCGATGACCCTGGCCTGATCGCCTTCCATGACGGCGACACACGAGTTGGTAGTACCCAGGTCGATGCCGATAATTTTGCCCATCAGATCGCTCCAAAAAATAACTAAGAGTGGTTTGGCTTACCGGGGTATCAGACCCGCCGGTTTGCACATTTCTAAACTGTTCAACTATGTGGGGATTGTGTGAGGAAATTCCAATTCTTTGTCGGAAGTTTCCGGCAAACGCGCTAACCCTCGGGCGGCGCCTGCGCTACGAGCACTCTGGCGGGCCGCAGCAGCCGGCCGTTGAGCACAAAACCCTTTTGCACCACCTGGACCACCGAGTCGGGTTCACACTCCGCTGTGGGTATCATGCTGAGCGCTTCGTGACGCTCCGGATCGAACGGCTGGCCGTCCGGCACCACTTCTTCGAGACCGTGTTTGGCGAGAACCTTGTTCAGCATTTTAAAGGTGAGCTCGGTGCCTTCCTTCATCTGTTCGATGCTGACCTGTTCCCCTTCCGCAGCGAGCAGCCCACGTTCGAGGCTTTCGATGACGTCAATCATGTCGGTCATCAGCTTTTCAAGCGCAAACTTGCGCGCGTTGTCCGCGTCCCGCGCAGCCCGCTTGCGGACGTTGTCCATCTCCGCCCGGGCCCGCAGCGCTTCATCAACCGCCTTCTGCCGTTCGCTTTGCGCTTGCTCGACCAGCTTCGCTGGATCGATGGCTTCAGCCTCTGCCACCTCAGGCGCCTCTTCAGCTTCGCCGCCCTCGAGACCCTCGGCCGGCGTGTCGGCACCGCCGGAACCCGTGGTCGGGGCATCCTCAGCGGCAAACACCGACCCGGTGTCAGCACCCTGAGGATTCTGCGCGGACGGCTGCTCTGCGGCATCGCCGGCTGGCTGACCGGTAGGCTGCGTTTCGGGCTCGGATCTATCTTGCGGATTATTCATTCCCTACTCCCTTGTTCTGGGTCTGCAGGCCCGATCGACGCCGATTCACCAGCGCGCGGGCTCACCCCTTGCGACCACCCGCGAACGCGCGGAAAACGTCGCCGACCTCAAAATATCCCCCGGAGATAAGGCCTAGGTGGCCTGATTCAAGACGGTGCCAAGAATTTTTGCCGTACTGTCGACCACCGAAATCACCTTCTGGTAGGCCATCCGCGTCGGACCGATGACGCCCAGGACACCCACCACCTGGCCATCGACACGGTACGGCGCCCCGACCAGCGAACACGATTCGAACGCGTCAGACTCCGACTCGCTGCCGATAAAAAGCTGCACCCCGTCCGCTTCGGCGCAGCGATCGAGCAGGTCGAGCATCTCCCGCTTTTCTTGAAACGCCTCGAACAGCGACTTGAGCTTCTCCAGATCCGACAGATCGTCGTAGCCGATCAGGTTGTTTTGCCCGCTGACAACCACGTCTTTGGCCGGGCGAGCCCCAAGGGCGCTGCCAGCAAGCTCAATCGCCTGCTCCATCACTCGATCCATCTCGCGCCGCGCCAGCACCAGATCGTCCATCAGGCGCCGTTTGATTTCCGCCAGCGGCAGCCCGGCGTACTCCTGGTTGAGCGCATTGGCGGCGCGCTCGAGCTCGGCCTGATCAAACCCGCGGTCGAGCGCCAGGACCCGGTTCTGCACCTCACCACCCGTCAGCACCACAACGGCCAGCACCTGCTGGCTGTCGATCGGCACAAACTCGATCTTTTGAAAGCTGAAAAGGTCGCGTCGAGGCACCGTCACCACGCCGACAAAATTGGTCAGGCTGGACAGCATGCTGGATACCTCGCCGATCACCTCCGGCACCGAAGAGTGCTCATTGAGTCGGTTATGAATATGCTCTGCCAGGTGGGCTTCGGCCGATTCGGCTGTCAACATCGTCTCGACGAAGAAACGGTAGCCCCGGGGTGTAGGAATCCGACCGGCTGACGTGTGGGGAGAATGGATAAAGCCTCGCCGCTCCAGCTCGGCCATGACGTTACGAACGGTGGCCGAGCTGAGCTCCAGACCTGCGTGCCCGGCCAGCAGCTTCGAGCCTACGGGCCGTCCGGCATCGATATATTGACGCACCAACACGCCCAGCAGGTGCCGTGCGCGGTCATCCAGCTTCGTCCCGCTCATGATTCCTATGTTGTGTCACTCGCCTTCGATGGCAAGTCCTTCAGCAAAATCACCGTGATCAGCCACCCGCGCTCAGGCTAAAATGGGGTGATGTTGACCCACCTTGCCATCCGCGATTTTGCGCTGATCGAGCAGCTCGACCTGGAGTTCAGCGCAGGATTCAGCGTCCTGACGGGCGAGACTGGCGCCGGCAAGTCGATACTGCTCGACGCGCTGCAGCTGGTGCTCGGCGGGCGGGCGAGCGCCAGCGTGCTGCGCGCAGGGGCCTCCAAGGCTGATGTGTCCGCCGCGTTTGACGTGCGTGAACGCCCGGCCGTCAGAGCCTGGCTCAGCGATCACGACCTCGAGCCGGAGGATACCGAACTGCTCCTGAGACGGGTCGTTAACGCCGATGGCCGCTCCCGCGCCTACGTCAACGGCGTGCAGACGCCGATCCAAAAGATGCGTGAGCTGGGCGAGCGGCTGGTGGAAATTCACGGACAGCACGAGTTCCAGACCTTGGTGCGGCCGCCGGAGCAGCTCAGGCTGCTGGATCTGTTCGCCAACAACACGCGGCTTGTGAGCGATGTTCAGGCCGCCTTCGGCCGCTGGCGCGACATCAACGCGGAGCTTGAGGCCCTGCGCAGCTCGGCCGCCATGTCCCCGGCGGAGCTCGATCTGCTGCGGCATCAGGTGGATGAGCTGGAGCGGGTCGCGGTAGAGCCGCAGGTTCTAGAAACCCTCCACGCTGAGCACCGTCAGCTCGCCAGCGCGGAGTCGCTCATGGCCTCGACGGGTCAGGCGGCGGAAACCCTGGCCGACGCGGTGACCCCGCAGCTATCCGCCGTGGTCAACGACCTCAAACGGCAGCAGTCGACCATGGCGGCCCTCAGCGAACCCTTGGACCTCCTGGAAAGCGCGCTGCTGCAGGCGCAGGAGGCAGAGTCGGTTTTGTCCCGGCAGGTGCGCGAGCTGGAGGCTAACCCGCAGCGGGTCGCAGAGCTGGACCGGCAGCTGGACGAAATCCACAGCCTGGCCCGGAAACACCGGCTGGCCGCCGAGGATCTCGCTGGACATCTGGGTGCCCTGCGTTCGCGCTGCGAGGCGGCGGCGGATGCAGACGAGACGGAACAGGAATTGCTCAAGGCCTTAATGGAAACGGAAGCGGCCTACCGAGAAGCGGCCGCCAGCTTGTCAAAAGCCCGCCAGCGCGCGGCAAAAAAGCTGGGCACCGCGATCACCAAGACGATCAGCGAAGTTGGCATGGATCAGGCGCAGTTTGCGGTGGACGTATCGTTTGATGCACAAAAGCCCCCGTCGCGCACCGGGCTCGACAGCGTCGCGTTTCTTATCCAAACCAACCCCGGCTCCCCGGCGGGCACGCTCGACCGGGTAGCCTCCGGCGGCGAACTGTCGCGGGTGGCGCTGGCGGTGAAGGTCGCGCTGGCGGCTAACGAAAGGGGTCGGACGATGATCTTTGATGAGGTTGACGCCGGCGTGGGCGGCGCCACGGCGCAGCGCGTTGGGCAAAAGCTGCGGGAACTGGCGGCGACCGGCCAGGTGCTTAGCGTCACACACCTCCCCCAGGTGGCCGCCTGTGGGCATCAGCACTACCGCGTGGAGAAAGAACAAAACAAGAAGTCGACGCTCACGCGCGTGCTGGCGCTCGACGACGAGGCCCGCCTTCAGGAACTATCGCGGATGCTGGGCGGCGTCGAGATTACCGAGCAGACGGTCGCCCACGCCGCAGAGATGCTGTCGCAGGGAGAAGGCGGCGCCCGGTAGCTGCCGAGGCCGAGTCGAACTCAAGTTTTCTTACGAACGTAAAGCACCATGGTGTGGTCGGCCAGCTCGTAGCCCCGCTCTTCGCACAGCTCGTGCTGGAGCCGCTCCATCTCTTCGGAAAAAAACTCCATCACCTCGCCCGAATCGATATCCACCATATGGTCGTGGTGCTCGCCAGAATCGAGTTCAAAGACCGATTTGTCGCCCTCGAAATCGTGCTTGACGACCAGACCCGCCGCCTCAAACTGATTGAGCACGCGATACACGGTGGCCAGCCCGATATCCTCTCCGAGCTCGAGAAGCTTCCGATAGATATCTTCGGCGCTCAGGTGCCGGGTTTCGCTCGAATCCAGAATCTCGAGGATCTTGACCCGTGGCAGGGTGACCTTAAGTCCGGCCTTACGCAGTTCGTTTCGATCGGGCATGGATTTTTGTTGTCCGCGTTAAATGGGCGATTTCACCGCGACAGCCCACGCATACAGCGCTCTGCGTCACGAATGGAAGCTTAACAACCGCTATTGTATCATCGCGCCCCACGAGTTAAGGCTGGCGGTATATTTCCTTGCGCCCACTATTTCGCATTGCACGTCTGACGATGGTTCTCACCGCGCTTGCCGCGCTGGGTGGCTGTAATTTCATCTACAAAATCGATATTCAGCAAGGCAGCGTGCTTGACCAAGACATGGTGAATGATCTGCGCCCTGGCATGACCAAACGTCAGGTGTCGCTGGTGATGGGCACGCCGGCCATCGCCAGCCCGTTCCGCCAGGACCGCTGGAACTACGTCAACACCGTGTCCTTCCGTGGCGGCCCCGAGCAGCTAAAGACGCTATCGCTGCTGTTCGAAGACAACCGCCTGGTGAAAATCGAGGGCGACTATCTGCCGGAAGACTCCGAGATGGCGGAGTCGGCGGAAGAGTCCGAGCCCGCCAGCTAGGCCTCAGCCAGCTAAACCCCAGAAAGGGTCAGCGCTCCGCTGTAACGTCGGCTAAGCCTGGCCGAAAACCGTATTGGCTCGCTGCACAAAATCGGTCACCAGCCGTTTAGCCACCCAGGAAAACCCGCCCGAGAAGGCTGAGGCCAGCAGGTCCGAGGCCAGCTCAAAATCCAGCTGAAGCCCAACCCGGGAGCCATCGTCTCCCAGCTGCCGGAACGACCACTGACCCTCGAAGCGACGAAACGGCCCGTCGACCGCCTGCATATTAATGTGGGTCGGCTCATTTAAGGCATTGCGGGTGGTAAAAGCCTGGCGAATACCCGCAATGTTGACGCTCACGCGAGCGACCATGGCGTTCTCAGCCTGCTCCAGCACTTCCGTGCCGGTGCACCAGTTCAGAAATTCGGGGTAGCGGGCAACCTGGTTCACCAGGCGATACATGTCCGCAGCGCTGTGTTCGACCAGCGCGGAGCGTTCAATCAGGGGCATGGCGCGAGCATATCACGCGAGGGCGAATGTCAGTACAATACGCCGCCGCCGCGAGCGGCGAGATTAAGCCATGGCCAAAAAACCCAAAAAACCCGTCAACGACAACACCATCGCGCGCAACAAGCGAGCGCGCTTTGAGTATTTTGTTGAGGAAGAGTTTGAAGCTGGCCTGGCGCTCGAAGGCTGGGAGGTGAAGGCGCTGCGCGAGTCGCGCATCAGCTTCGGCGAGAGCTACGTGCTGCTGAAGGACGGCGAGGCGTTTCTGTTTGGCGCGCATATCTCTCCGCTGGTCTCCGCATCAACCCACGTCAAGGCCGACCCGGTCAGAACCCGCAAGCTGCTGCTGCATCGCAAGGAGCTCGACAAGCTGATCGGTGCAGTGGAGCGCAAGGGTTATTCGCTGATTCCGCTGGCGCTCTACTGGAAAAAGGGCCGGGTGAAGGCCGCGATTGGGCTGGCCAAGGGTAAGAAACTCCACGACAAGCGCACCACGGAAAAGGATCGCGACTGGAAGCGCGATCAGGCCCGTATCCTCAAGCACTCCTGACAGCCGGCGGGACGGCAAACGGGGCGGAGCCATGCCCCACACCGTCTGCCAAAGCCTACTGGCTTATCTGAAGCGGCTTACTCGAAGCCGCTCTGGAAGACCACCTGCGGCAGCACCGGAACCTCAACCACCGTGAGGTTGTCCCCGGTGGCATCCTGCTCCGTGCTGTCGACATCGATCTGGTAGCCAAAGGCCTCCGGATCGAAGTTGGCGTCGGGCAGCAGCGCTACCGACAGCGCCACCGTCTCGTCAGGCGCCAGGTTGCCGAAGCTGCAGGTGGTGGTGTCCATGTCGTGGCTGCAGGTGCCTTTGCTGGTGCTGACCGACATCAGCTCGACCCCTTCCGGCAACACGCCGGTAAAGACGACGTTAGTGGCTTCCAGCGGCGTCACCGGGTCTTCCGGCAGCTCGTTGGTCACGTTGATATTCAGCGTGGTCACCTGGCCCGGAAGCACGGGATCATCGCTCTCAGGCACCGCCTCCAGCGAGACGTCGACCATCGGCAGCACGGTGATCTGCGCCCGAAGCGCGTCCTCTGATTCGCTGCCGGCGCCGGTCTCGTCAATCACGTTGAGGCCCACCTCGTAGACGCCGGGGGTGAGGAACACGTGATCACCCAGCACCTGCCCGGTGCCACCCGCGGTGAGCGTGATGATCGGGTCTTCGCGCGGCGCGTTGGGATCGGACGGCGGCGTCTGGTTAGCCGAATCATTGGTGCCATCACCCCAGCTGATCGTAAGAAAATGAGCCTGACCCGCGTCTGGATCGTCATACTCCGCCATCAGGCCAGCGGGGAAACCCAGGCCCGCCTCAAACCCCTGGTTGATAACCTGCCCCTTGAGCAGCTTGGAGATCGCCTTGGGCAGGAACTTCGAGCCGTCGTCCATAAAACGCAGCACCGGCTTGTCGTTCACGGGATTGACCGTGATGCTTACCGTGGCCCGATTCGATACGTCGCGGCCGTCGCTGACCTCAAACACCAGCTGGTCGGTACCGTTGAAATCCGGCGCCGGAATGTAGGCCCGCATCTCGCCGCTGCCGGTGAGCGTTCCGCTGCTCGGGCCTTCGACCACCGTGTAGGTGAGCGTATCCAGGCCGTTGAAATCAACCCCGGCAATGCCGTCCGGATCGCTGGCCAGCAGGTTGACGTCAGCGGTGGTGTCCTCGTCGAGCACCACGGCGTCGTCGAAGGCCTCTGGGGCCCGGAAGTTGCGGCTGACCGTAATGGTGGCCGTACCGACGTTGCTGTCAGCCAGGCCGTCGTCCGCGCGGAAGGTAAAGCTGTCGGTGCCCTGGAAACCGTTGTCCGAGCTGTAGGACACCACCACAGAATTCTCCGTGATGTCTTTGAACGGCGCGGTCTCAAACACGTGCATCAGCTCGCGATCCCGATCGAGCACGTAGAACTGCGTGGAGTTAACGCTGATGTCCAGCGGCCTGCCCATGTCACCCAGCACAAAACAGCTGCCGTCACAGACTGAAGCGGCCTCACCGGCGAAGTCGCCGAGGGCCGTAAAGCGCTGCACGCGGCTATTGTCGTAGTCGGTGACGTAGAGTGTATCTTCCGGATCGAGCGCAATCCCGGTCGGTGTGTTGAACTGCCCCGGCAGGCTGCCACTGGTTTGCGAAACGTTGCAGGGCGTGGCGTCTGAGCAGGAAAAGCCGAAGCTGCGGCCGTTTTCATCATCGCACCCAGGACCGCTGTCACACTTACCCAGCCAGCCGATGTAGGCGCCAGGGTTCAGGGTGTTGCCATCTACCGTGGTCGGCGCAAATTTGTGAATCCGGTCGTCGCCGGAGTCAACCACATAAAGGTTGCCCAGCGAGTCCAGTTCAATGTTAAACCCTCGGCTGGAACTGCCCGCCACCGACGGTTCGCCGGACAGGAACGACTCGTTGTTTTTGAGTGTACCCAACAGGGACGGCCGGAAGTCGTTGCCGCGACCGTCATAGACAAACACGCGCTGTTTGTTCGTAGCGAAGATCAGGCCCGTATTGCTGTCCGTCTTGGCGTCCAGCAGCCGGCCACTGGGCGCCTCCAGGTTGCGGTTGTCGACGACGTTTAGATCACCGTCCAGCTTGCGATAGATGAGCGGCAGGTCGTTTTGCTCCGGCTGGGAAACATAGATGAAACCGCTGTCGTCCAGCGTCAGGCGCTTGGCCCCGCTCAGCTCGCTCCCGGCAAACTCCCCCAGGAAATCCCCGGTGGGACTCCACTTGCTGATCCGCGCCTGCGTGTCAGCGCCACCGCCGCCGCTGCAGAAAAAACGCTCGTCGAGCACAAACGAAACGCCTTCGTCGGTGACGTGAACAAACTCCGGCTCGTAGACGAAGTCGACCGGCACCTCACCCGGCCCACCGCTGCCGCAGAAGCGAGCGGCAATTTCGTTGATGGCCGGATCGAAGTTATTGAGGATTTCGCCGACTTCGTTGTCAGGCCGAACCCGGTAGTCCTCGATAAAGTAGGGCACCAGCGGCGCCACAAAAAAGCCGTTCCCCGGCAGGCTGACGATGTCGAACTTCAAGGGATCAAACATGCCGGACACCACGTCCGGGTCGCTCCCGGTGAGCGTCAGGTCGACCACTTCTGAGGTCAGAGCGCTGGCGGACACGTTTTGCACCAACGGCGCCTGATTGGTGCCCGGAGCCTTGACCGTAATCCACTGAGGCTTGGAGTCGCTGTTGCCCGAGCTGTCGGTGGCGGTCCAAAGCACCTGCGTTCGGCTGTTGACCGGGAAAGTCGTCGGCGCCGTGTTGGTGAGCGCCGGGCTCGGATCCGCGACGTCAAACACCACCGCGGTGCCGATATCGACATCGTCCTGAGTTGCCGGATCGTTCGACTCGATCACCCGTGCCGGCGGCACCAGGATGATGGGCGCGCGAGTGTCCTGCACCACAATCTTCTGCGAAAACGTCGTCTCACCGGGGTTACCCGGGCCTTCGGGATGAAGATCGCTCGCCGTCCAGTTCACGAAGTTGGTGCCAATTTCCAGCAGCAGCGGCGCGTCGTTGCCGACGCTGATCGGCGCGTCGCACGGATCCGACTCCACAATCCAGCTCCGGAACCGATCGCGGTGCACGGCAAAGCGCTCACCGCCAAAGCTGTTGGCTTCGAGCACCACAGGATTCTGATCGTTATCGATCCCTGGATCCGGCACGTAATCGATCACCGGCGGGTTGAGATCGTTGACCGTGAAGGTGCGGCGCTGCTCGTGCACCGCCGTGTCGAAGCTGTTGTCGAGGATGAAGCGAACCGCCTCGCTGTCGCTGCTGAACTCATCGCCAACGGCATCCAGCGTGATGACGCCCGCCTCAATACCGGCGTTGATCAGAAACAAACCGCCGATTTCTAGGGCGCGGGCGGCGGTTTTGGGGTCAGTCTGGATCTCAAAAAAGCTCTTGAAGTATTTGACTTCATTGGTGATATAGAACAGCGCCAACGGCAGCGCGACGTCGATCACCGGATTGAGCTGCGTCGCCGCCTCCCAGACGATCGGGTGATTGCCCGAGGGGTAAACCACGATGCGGTCACTTTCGCTCCAGTCTTCAAGATAGAAGTTGTCGACGCGAACCTTCACCTCCGCATTGGCGTGACCGACGACCGGCGGCTGGGGATCACTGAAGGCGCCCCAGTTGGTGGGCAGGGAGCGGATATCGGCGATGCCGAATAAGTTGTCGTACTCCGCCTCCTTCTGGGGGAGAAAGAAGTTGTAGTGGCAGCCGTCCGGGCTCTGTGGATTTACGGGCGTTGGGTCTTCCGTGATCAGCTTGGCCGGCAGGGTCTTGATCACGATATCGATCCCGATGGTGGCAAGGTCAGCCACGTTGCCGATGAACCCCGGCAGGAAAGACGTTGGCAGCAGCGCAAAGTGTGTCGCGGCCCACGCCGTGTAGGCGTCCTCGTAGCCGTCGTTGTCCTCAATTTCCGCAATGGCCGGGTTAAGGCCCGCACCACCCACGGCCAGCGCTATTCCGAGGGCAAGCGGCGCCCGGCGTTTTAGCAAATCCTTTAACATCTCATCCGATCTCCATGTCTGGCCCGCAGCGTTCCCGCCGCAGAAAAGTTCTCTCGCAGGCCGGTCCTTTTCGTCCTGCTTTCCCCAATGGCGGAATTGTTCGATGAATCGGGTCATCACTTGCGGCTAAACTACGGGTCGATGGTTCTTTCGCCGCTAAGCGCTGCTGATGTCCGCGCCCGCTAATCCACCCGAGGAAGGGTCTCGGGAAGACGCTGATCCGCTCTGGTCGGCTCTCTACGAGCGTCTGAAGTCGATCGCTATAGCGCAGCTGGCGGCGGAGTTCAGCCCGGGCGCCCTGCAGCCCACCGCGCTGGTGAACGAAGCCTGGCTGCGCATGGCGGACCTGAAGCTCCAGTGGGAGAGCCACGGCCACTTCCTGGCCATGGCCTCCCGGGTCATGCGACGGGTGCTGGTGGACCAGGCTCGGGCCAGCAAGGCCGCTAAGCGCGACGCGCGCCTGCGCGTCACGCTCACCTCACAGCTCGGCAACGAGTCGGCGGTTGACCTGCTGGACGTTCATGAGGCCCTCAAGGCGCTCACCGTGGAGGACCCGCGCAAGGCTCAGGTGATCGAAATGCACTATTTCGGCGGCATGACCTATCCGGAAATTGCGCCCGTGCTGGCGGTGTCGGAGGCGACGGTCAAGCGCGACCTGCGCACGGCGCGGGCCTGGCTCACGGCCGAGCTGTCGAGCCACCGGTAACCACATGAGCGATCGTCCAGCCCAACCGAACAGCCCCGAGGAAGAATCCCAGCGGATCGACTTCGACACGCTGGACCGCTTGTTCAACGAGGCGCTGAAGCTGCCCCATGAGCAGTGGCCCACGTTCATCGCCGAGCACTGCGGTGCCGACCCGGACGCGGGCCAGCGGCTACTGGCCATGCTCAACGCAGACCAGGCGCACGACACCCGATCGGATCCGCTGGGCAACGCCATCTCGGATCAGCGGAGTCATCTCACCCCGGCGGCTCTCCCCGAGATGATCGGGCCTTACAAGGTGGAAGAAGAGCTCGGGCGCGGCGGCATGGGCGCGGTTTATCGAGCCACCCGTCAGCACGAGGGTTACGAGCAGCAGGTGGCGATCAAGCTGCTGCATGCGGGCACCGCTCCGGGCGTGGTGCGTGAGCGCTTCCAAATTGAACAAGCGGTGCTGGCCCGCCTGCGCCACAGCGCCATCGCCGGCCTGATCGACGCGGGCGAAACGGACGATGGCCTCCCCTATGTCGCGATGGAATACGTCGACGGAGAGAACCTCACCGACTACGCCACGCGCCGGAAGCTCAATGAGCGTGATCGTGTCAAGCTGTTCATCCAGCTATGTGGCGCGGTTCGCTACGCCCACAGCAACCTGATCGTCCACCGGGACATCAAGCCGGACAACGTGCTGGTGGACCCGCAGGGCATGATCAAGCTGCTCGACTTCGGTATCGCGAAGCTGCTGCCCACCGACGGCGGCCAGGACGCTGCCGGAACCCTGACCCGAGCCGGCGCCATGACGCCAACGTACGCGTCACCGGAGCAGGTGCGCGGCCAGCCAATCACCATCGCGTCGGACATCTATTCGTTGGGCGTGCTG
>JBCDKA010000089.1:0-16341 GCA_038747195.1 Pseudomonadota bacterium | reverse complement strand
CCTGATCGGCGTGCTTCCCGCACTGCTTGGCGGTGATTTCAGCGTCCTGGCCACGCTGCCCCCCAGCGCCAACGTCTTTGACCCGGTGACCGTTTCGTACAACCACCTCACGAACTTCGGCGACTCGCCGCCTTTCTACCGGGACATTTGGCAATACGACAACCTTGGACTGAATTTCCAGGATGCGATCGAAATCCCCGACTGGAACCTGCAGCTGCTCCTGGGCTTGCGTTATACCACCTCAGGTGCTGAGACAATCCTGTCTTTGGAGGAAGACGGCAGCCCAGGGCCGGGGTTTGGCCCCGACACAGACGAAAGTGCGCTGATTCCTCGGGTTGGCGCCGTTTACGACTTCAGCGATACGCAGAGTGTTTACGTGAGCTATGGCGAGACCTTCCAACCGCCATTTACCAACAGTCTGGACAGAAACGGCAACCCGATTACGGAGCCGGAAATTGGTGTCCAGTACGAGCTTGGCTGGCGGGGGTCGTTTTTTAACGACAGCCTCGCAACCACCCTGGCGGTCTATGACCTGACAAAAGAAAACATCATCGTCGCAACGGGTGTGCCCAACGTTTCTGATGTGGCCGGCGAGCAGCGCAGTCAAGGTATCGAACTGGACCTTACCGGTCGAGTGAACGACTACTGGGACCTGTACTTCAGCTACGCCTACACCAGCACCGAAGTTGTGGACGCAGGTAGCTCAAGCCAGACCGAAGGCGATCGGTTTCCCGGCGTCCCGCGGCACAAAGCCGTGCTGTGGAATAACTTCTCGCTCGACTGGACAGGCATCACCGGCCTGACCTTCGGCTACGGCGTCGACTACATGAGCGAAGCCCTAGCGGGAGCTCTGGTAGATCCTATCGCGCTCACCTTTGGTAACGTCGTAACGCCGGCGCAGGGCGTGGTCCATAACGCCAACATCGGCTACGTCACCGATACCGATTTCGGGAATCTAAATCTCAACCTCGGGTTCACCAACGTGACCGATCGCGACTACGTCCTGAACACCTCGAATACACTTTTTGCGCGACGTGGTCAGCCCCGGACCGTATTGCTGACGGCAACCATGACGTTTTGAACGTTTTAACTGGAGTGATCCGCCCGGCCCACTAGCGCGGGGTAGAACTAACGCACGCGTTATGGTTCTATGCGAGCCGACGTGCCGCGTATTTTTCTGCTTTTTGTGGCGCGTTTGCCCAAGTGAAGCGGAAAAGGACAACCCATGCCCGATCGAAACGAACTTCGCAAAGCCGGCCTAAAGGTCACTCTGCCACGAGTAAAGATCCTCGAGATACTGGACTCGAGTGAAAACCACCACCTCAGTGCCGAGGATGTTTACCGCCGGCTGTTGGAGGAAGGGGAGGACATCGGCCTGGCAACTGTCTACCGGGTGCTCAACCAGTTTGAGGCGGCGGGTTTGGTGGTCAAACACGACTTTGAGGGCGATAAGTCCGTTTTTGAGCTCGATACGGGTACGCACCATGATCACATGGTCGACATCGACTCAGGCGAGGTGACCGAGTTTTTCTCCGAGGCTTTGGAGCGGCTACAGCACGAGCTGTGCGAAGCGCGGGGTTATGAGTTGGCTGACCACACCATGGTGCTCTACGTACGCAAGAAAGACTAAAACCGATCCCAATCACGCGCTCGCGACAGGTCAACACACAAACGGTCGACAACAAGCTGCCGAGCCGCGTTATGGTGCCGCCCCGCCGCGACGGGCGCACCAGCTCGCTACGCGCCTTCAGCTCTGCCTTCGTTGCTATCGATTGCGGTGTCGTCGCCAAAGTTTGAACGAACAGCTCCTGGCGTATCGGCTTTCCAATAAAACCCTTCGAGGGCGGTGAGCGCCTTGCTTCGTGCCGTGATGGCGAGCTCTCGCGCTTTGGCCTCACCGTAAATTTTCACGGCAAAAGTCGCCCGACCATGTTTGCCGGGAACGGTGGGCCAGTTGGCTTCCCAGTAGCTGTTTTCTCCATAGGAGCCGTCCGCGCGACGATGGCGTTTGGTATAGCGACAAACGCCGGTAATACCAGATTGATTGTTGGCCCGGACAATTTGCGCAAGTTTGTAGCGCGACATCGGTGCGACCGTCTCGGCGATATGGTCGCGCCACTCTTTTGCTAGCTCAAGCGCCGTGTCCCGCCCCCCACACTTTTTGTCGTGGAAAGTCTTTACGTATTGTGTTCCATCTCGTCTGAGGCTGACCCGCCAGCCATAGCAGCGGCTTTTCTGGTCATCGATGCGGCTCAGGC
The DNA here is from genome assembly GCA_038747195.1 of Pseudomonadota bacterium. GTDB lineage: Bacteria > Pseudomonadota > Gammaproteobacteria > Xanthomonadales > SZUA-38 > JANQOZ01. The sequence goes on along the minus strand of JBCDKA010000089.1, from coordinate 14,083 downwards.
CGTACCAACCATACTCGCCCAGTTCTGCGTTCGCGTCGTGCGTCATTTATTTACTCCGGATTTCGAGATTTGTTGCTAATGGGAGTTATTATAATACGCAAATAAGAATGATTACTATTCAACTTTAAGGCGGACTTCTCTTGAAGTTTGTCTCTAATGATAATCGTTTGTATTATCGTTACGCACGGTTTTCGCCTGCTGACACCGCGACTTTCCCGCCCCAATCGTGTTTAAGGATTCCAACGATGACAAAAATAAAGCTGGCCGCTGCCAATCGTCTTTCTGGCCTCCCCAGAACAACTCTCGCGCTGCTCATTGCGGCTCCGCTGGCCGCCCAGGCGCAGCCCACTCAGGAGACCGGTGGCGATGCCGGCGAGCGTGCGACAGACCTCGGGTCGCTGGTGGTTACCTCAACCCGTCGCGATCAAACGCTTTCCGATATTCCACGGTCCGTCCGGGTATTCGACGGCGAGGAGCTGGAGAATCTCCAGGCCCAAACCAACAGCGTCCAGGAGATTCTGGGCAAGTTGATACCGGGTTTTGCGCCGCCGGTGACCGAAGGCAGCGCCGGATCGCTGACGTTGCGGGGCAGGGCGCCACTGTTTCTGATCGACGGTGTGCCTATCGCGAGCAACACCAACTTTTCCCGCTACCTCGATAAATTTGATCCGATGACCATCGATCGGATTGAGGTGGTGTACGGACCCACCGCGCTCTACGGTGCCGGTGCCACCGGCGGGGTGATTCAGTTCTTTACCAAGCCGGCCAACACGGACGGCTTGAAAATTGAGGCCGGGAGTCAGCTGCGGGCCTATGTGACCGGCGAGGATAACTTCGACAGCGACAGCCAGCTTCGGCAGTTTTACGCCAGCGTCAGCGGGCCCGTAAATGACCGACTTTCTGTTTATGGCTACGCGAGCTATGCCGACACGGGCGGCGTGGCGCGCGCAGAGGGTGACCTGCTGCCCGGTCGAAGCCAGTTTGTCGACGATATTTCGTTCCTCGGCAAAGCGCGGCTTCAGATGACCGAAGCTCAGGCGCTGACGCTCACGCTGAACGCCACCGAGCTTGACTATCAGGACGCTTCCTTTGAGTTCAGCCGATCGATCGCCGATGACGGGACCGTCATTGCCGCGCGAAATCCGGCGCCGTTGTCCTACGCTGAGCCTCCGACCAACGAGTTTTTCTTTGCCAGCCTGGACTATGCCCATGAGGACGTGCTGGGCGGTCGGGTGTCAGCTCAGCTTTACTACAGCGAGTCGGAGTTTCTGAACCCCGCGAGCGATATCCGACCGCTGCTGATGAGGTTTGGTGGACCCTTTCCCGATTTCTTTCCCGGCCTGTGGCAAACGGGCCGCATCACCGACGAATTCGGCCTGCGGACGCAATTCAGCCGGTTGTTCGATAACGGTCTCAACATTACCGTCGGCCTTGACTACAACGACGCTGAAAGCGACAGCCTGCTGCCCATCTCGAGCGAAGCTGACTTCGACCAGACGCTCTTCCTGGACGCCGCGGTGCGTGCTCAGCAGACACCGCCTTATACGCTCGACGCAACCGGACTATTCGTTGAGGCCGGCATGCCGGTCACGGATCGTATTTCGCTATCCGCAGGTCTTCGCTGGGATGAGTTTGACTACGAGGTTATCGGACCCTACGACGTGGTCTTCACCTTTCAGCCCGGCGAGCGGCCGGGCGGCAGCGGCAGCTCCGACGATATTTCCTGGAATACCGGAATCAACTTTGACCTGACAGATCGCACGGTGCTCTTTGCCAACTACTCAGAGGGTTTCACGATCCCGTCGCTGGGCTTCATTGGCAACAACGTACCGCCCGGCGTGCCGGTTTCGGACTCGCGGCTCGTCGAACCGATCATCACCGAAAGCATTGAGGTTGGCATCCGCGGCAACGCCGGACCTCTTCAATTTGCGGCCGCCGCCTACACCACCGACTCGGATTTCAGCACAACCATTGGCGTCGACCCGGCGACTGGTCTTGCTGTCCGGGACCGGGCTCCGATTGATATCTATGGTGTCGAGGCGTCGGTGCTGTGGGACGTCAACGACCGGTTTTCGGTCGAGAGCGCGATCACGTGGGTTGAGGGAGAGGTGGATCCGAACAACGACGGCAACGAGCTTGATGTGACGACTCAGGACGTTCCGCCAGTGAAGTTCTGGATCACGCCACGCTACCAGATCACGTCAACATGGAATGTCTTCGGGCAGCTCTTCTACGTGGCTGACCGCGACGAAGCATTTGAGGACGGGACCGATCCAGCGCCCGTGGAAAGCTATACGCTGTTCGACCTTGGCAGCAGCTATCGCTACAACGACAACTTTGACGTTGGGCTACAGATTACCAACCTGTTCAACCGCGAATACATCCCCGCCGGTGAAGCGAGCTTTATCCCTGGACGGGTTTTCTCCGGCCCTGGACGCGCGGTGACGCTGAATCTCGACTTTCGATTCTAAGCAAGCTTTGCGAGCCGGCCCGCGAGGGTCGGCCCGCAGCGTAATAAGGATTGAGCATCACGACAGGTACGCTCAGCGCACCCCAGAGGTGGTGGTCGTCGATGAGGTCGACCGTCAGGTGGCTCGACCGCGGCGGCTAGCGGGGGGAGAGGGCAACGCGGGCAGCAGCATCGCGAAGATAAAGTGGGCCGCGCTGAACAAGCCGAAGAAAAGCGTTGACCCGATGCCGACGCCCTGCGCCCGGATGCACAGATACAGGCCAATGGCCAGCAGCGGATAGGCGAGCAGTCGGCAGGCAAACGCCCAGCCGCGACTATGGGAGACCTTCGGCAAAAGAGCCTCCAGGTGTCTGCGCATGGCCAGTCCCAGCAGCACAACGCCAGCGATGGTCACCAAGCTGGCCAGAGTAACGAGCATGGTTACGACGACCCCAGCGGAATCTGTTCGGCCGCACCGATCGTTGCTTCGCGCGTTGACTTGCGGCTGTCTTTGCTGAGATAGACCGCAACGCCGGCAAACACGGCGGCGGTGGCCAGGCAGGTCAGGTCAAAGCCTGCGAGCACCCAGTCACCGTCGGCGATGGTGTTACCCAGATGCATCTCGCTGGTCGCCAGGTTGACAACGGGCACCGCCGCATAGGCTGCTGCAGCGAGCCAGGACAGGTCACGCCAGCTGTGCTGACGCCCGCGAATCGCCGGATAAATCAAACAGGCCAGCCAGGTTAAAAACATGATGTGGATCTCCCAATCGGCGCGGGTCTCCATTTCAACGGGCAGGATCCGATTGGCCAGAAAGAACGCCGCGATACCCACCGGCAATCCAACGATGGTTCCGATGTTGAGGCATTCAACGAGCCTGAAACCGAAGCTGTCGGCCCCTTCCTCGGCTTTCTTGCGCCGCTTCGACGTCCAGTGCACGGCGCCGGTCGCGATCATCGCCGTGCCGAGTATCCCTGACAGCACGTAAAGCCACCGAAGAAACGGGCCGGCGAAGGTGCCTTCGTGCAGACCCAGCATCGCGATGGCAAACGTCAGAACCGGTAGCTTGGTGGGCGGCATCGTCTCCAGATGCTCACCGGTGGCGCCATCGAACACCATGCGTCCCCCGAGGCGGGTCAGGATGCCGGCTTCGCGATGCAGCACAATCCGGGAGTCCTGATCGCCCGGGTTGAGGATCTCGAAGTAGGACACCTCGTCAGGCCCCCATTCGGCTTCGGCGGCTGGCACCAGCTCCATGGGGTTCATCAGCGGCCCAGGCGTGCCGGTGCGCTCAACTTTGACTTCACCGATGAGTTCATTGGCGAGGTTTGCGGCCATTTTGGTGTCAAAGCCGTAGCTGGCCAGACCGATCATCGGCATCCACAGACCGACCGTAAAAATCAGTCCGCTGTAGGTGATCATCAGCTGGAACGGCAGCGACGACACACTGAAAAGGTTGTGAGCATCTAGCCAGGAACGCTGGCCTTTCCCGGGCCGAAAGGTAAAGAACTCTCGGAATATCTTTTTGTGGACGACGATGCCCGTGATCATCCCCACAAACATCAAAATGGTGATGAGCCCAACCAGTCGGTAGCCGGACTGCCCCGGGAAGTAGTGGAGCAGGTAGTGCATCCGATACAGCACTTGACCGCCGCCGGTATCGCGTCGCGGCTCGGCGATTGGTTCGCCCGTGAAGCTATCCAGCTGCTCGTTCCCGCGTTGAATCGGCTCGTCGCTGCCCTCTACTTTGGGCATACTCCAGAAAATGCCTAGGTTTGGCGACTCCCTGCCGTCGGGTGGGAAAATCATCCAGCGCTCGGCGCCTTGAGCTTCGGAGTTCAACCGGTTCATGGCCGAATTCGTCGCCTGCTCGAGCGGCGCGGCGCCGGCGCTCGGCGGCGTCTCCTCCATCCAGCGATCGATCTCCAGGTCGAGATAACCCAGCGTGCCCGTCACAAACATGAAGTACAGAATCCAGCAGAACACCAGCCCGGCCCAGGTGTGAAGCCAGGTCATGTTTTGTCGAAAGCCACCGATCATGGTCGATTCTCCAAGAAGTAAAAGAGCCAGGCTGCGCCGCTGGTGACCACAATTCCCCCGACGATGCTCAGCCAAACGGTTTTGAGTCGCTTCACCGAAAAGATCCACATGATCAAGCAGGTGTAGATCGCGTAGCTGAGCAGCGTGGCCCACGCCACGCCATTAGCTTTGATGCCGGGCACCAGAAACCCCAAGGCGATGCTTAAGGTATTAGCCAGAATGAATGCGGGAATAGTCGCGGCGAAAACCCGTGACGCTACGTGCCAGCGGCTGAGTCCGACGGAGGCGGCTGTAGGCATAGTTCAAACGATCCAGAATTCGTCACTGTGGCCTGGGTAACCAGGCGAAATGTCTTCAGACGTGCTCCGCAACAGGAGCACCGCAATGTCGGGAATCAAGTCCAATGCCCAGCATAAATGATAATCAGTATCAAAACTACCGGCGCGGCGGCGTTAGCCATGTTGAATTGTGCTGCTTATTGCCGGATTTGATGAAAACGATAATTATTTGCATTGAGGCGCTTCGGCTGCTGCAATGCGTCTTTAGCTTGAATGGAAGCGGCTCGCTTCCCGAAGCCGGCACTACGGACCAGTTACCTCCACCGCGCATCGTCTCGGTGGTTTGGCCACAGCAAGATTCACACGACTTTGGAAATATGACCGATCTCAGCAAAGCCAACCCGCTACGCGCCCGAGCGGCGCTCGTTCTCACGGTTCCGCTGGCGGGCGTCGTTGCCCTGGTGGTATTCGAGGTGATGGGGTCGCTGGGCACCGGCGCCTACGACGCGTCGTCCCTGCCGCCCACGGAACTGCTGATCGGATTACTGTGCGTCGCTGCGCTGCCGGTGCTGGCGCTTTGCGTCTCGGGCAATGCGGGAGCACGCTGGCTGGCCCTGATCGTCGCCGGCCTCATGACGCTCTTTCACGCGCTGCATGTCGTCGAGCACGCGATGGCCGGGGATTACCCGCTGCTGGCGCTCATTGCGGTCACCATGCTGCTGCCCAGCGGCATCGGGGTGTGGCTGATCTGGCAGCTGCGAAAGGCGTCGGCCGGCTAGAGCAGGCGGCTGAAGGCAACCTTTTTTAAGCGGCCCACTAGAGGGCTGGGCTTCCGCCCCTGGCGCGAGTGTACGGACCCAGCCTTGGGACTGGGTCACGATTTTTGCGAGCGACTGCGCCCAACGCGATTGAGCAGCAGCACCGGCACGACGCCCACCAGCACAATCGCCAGGGCGGCCGTGGACGCTTCGTTCAGGCGTTCGTCGCTTGCCAGGCGATAAACCCGGGTCGCCAGCGTGTCGAAGTTAAAGGGCCGCAGCAGCAGCGTTGCCGGCAGCTCTCGCATGACGTCCACAAAAACCAGCAGCGCTGCCGCCGCCAGGCTGGATCTGAGCAGCGGCAAATGAACCCGATACACCACCCCACCCGGGCTGGCGCCGAGGCTTCGCGCGGCGGAATCCATATCGGCGGAGACTGCGCCAAGACCGGCGCTGACCGACTGGAAGGCGACCGTTAGAAAGCGGCATACGTAGGCGTAGAGCAACACAAACACCGTTCCTGACAGCAGCAGTCCGCCCTGGGATCGTCCTGGCCACCAGCCCGACAGCCACCGATCAAACACGCCTAGCGGGCCGAGCAGCGCAATGGCAAGAAGCACACCGGGCAGGGCATAGCCCAGCGTCGATACGCGGATCATCGCCGCATTGATCGTCCCGCCTCCGAGGCGCTGGCTGTAGCTCAGCAGCAGAGCGATCGCGGTCGCCGCCACGGCGCCCACGGCGGCGACGCTGACGCTGTTGAGCAGGTAGCCTGAAAAGCCGCGCCCGAGCATCGCGTCGCCCGTTGTCAGGGTGTAGTAGGCCAGCAGGCTAACCGGGACCACAAAGCCGAGCATGACCGGCGTCACGCAAAACGCCAGGGCGCACCAGCCTCGCCAGCCGGTGAGTCGAAGCGGAGTGGCTCGAGACAGGTCCGAACGGTCGATCCCGCCACGGCGGCTGAGGCTCTCAAAGCTGACCAGCGCGAGGACAAACAGCAGCATCATGGCGGCCAGCTTGAGCGCTGCGGTTTTTTCGCCGAGCCCGATCCAGGTCCGATAGATGCCGGTGCTGAAGGTGGGTACCGAGAAGTATTCGACGACACCGAAATCGGCCAGCGTCTCCATCAGCACGAGCGCCAGTCCGCCGGCAATGGCGGGCCTCGCGGCCGGGAGCGCCACGGCAAAAAAAGCCCGGCGCGGGCTGGCACCGAGCACGCGGGCGGCCTCAAAATGAACGCCCGAACGACCGGCAAAGCTGTTGCGCGCGAGCAGATAGACATACGGGTAAAGAACCAGCGAAAGCAGCAGCGCGGCGCCGGGCAGCGTGCGCACCGGCGGCAGCCTGAGCTGGTCCGGGCTGAGCGAGAGGGCGGCGCGCAGCGCCGTCTGCAGCGGTCCCGAAACGTCCAGCAGGTCGGTATAGGCGTAGGCCACGACGTACGCCGGCGCCGCCAGCGGGAGCACCAGCAGCCAGCTCAGCGTGCGACAACCGGGAAACTCGCAGGCGCCGACAAGCCATGCGGCCGTGACGCCGAACACGGCCGCCAGCAGGCCGGTCAGCGCCATGAGCTGCAGCGAGTGAATCACGTAGTCGGTCAGCACGGTCGACTTGAGGTGGTCCCAGGCGGGTCCGGCAGGGGTAAGAAAAGCGGCCAGGACAGCCAGCAGAGGCACCGCCAGCGCCAGCGCTGTGGCCGCCGAAGGGAGATTCCATAGAACGCTGGATCGTGAGGACAGTTTGGACATAGACTCGCGCGATGCTGAAATTTGAACAGGTTTCCCACGACTACGGCGGGCAACCGGCCTTAAAAGACGTATCGTTTGCCGCAGAAGCGGGCAGCATAACCTGTTTGATCGGCCCGTCGGGCTGCGGCAAGACCACGCTGCTCCGCCTCGCCGCAGGTCTCATGCCACTGCAGGCCGGCGAGATCTCGCTTCACGGCGAGGTGCTTTCCAGGCCCGCCAGGCAGGTGTCGCCGGAAGCCCGACCGGTTGGGCTCGTTTTTCAGGAGGGGGCGCTGTTTCCCCACCTAACCGTGGCCAGAAACGTGGGCTTCGGCCTGAGTGGCGAGCAGCCGGAGCGGGTTGAGACGCTGCTGGCCGACGTCGGACTGGCTGGCCTTGGCGAGCGCTATCCGCATACGCTTTCCGGAGGTCAGCGCCAGCGAGTGGCGCTGGCCCGCGCGCTCGCGCCGCAACCCCAGGCGCTGCTGTTCGATGAGCCTTATGCCAACCTGGATATTCACCGGCGTCGCCAGCTCCGGGAGCAGGCCCGCTTGCTGATTCGCGACAGCCAGGCCGTCGGTGTCTTTGTCACTCATGACCCGGAAGAGGTCATGGCGCTCGCCGATCAGGTTGTGGTGCTGAACCTCGGTCAGGTGGTCCAGCAGGGATCACCCCGAGAGCTCTACGACGCGCCGGCAACGCTGGCCGTGGCGCGGCTGTTCGGTCAGGCGCAGAGCTTTGTCGGCGAACTTTCCGGGCCCACGCTTCGTACGCCTTTTGGGGTGTGGCCCCGGGCGTGTCTGGAAAACGGCGACTTACCGGACGGTCCGCTCGAACTGGTGGTGCGTCCCGACCGCTTGGCGGTGAGCGCGGCTGAGCAGGGCCTTACCGTCACGGAAATCCGAACGGCCGACAGCGATGACATGCTGCTGGTTGCCGAGAGCGATTCGAACAAGAAACTTTATGTGCGGCAGGCCCGCCCCCATCGTTTTCATGTTCACGCAGCGGTCACCGTTTTGCCGCAAAATAGCAGCGTGTTTGCCGCGGTGCCGGCCTCCTGACAGCCATCGAACGAATGTTGCAAACAAGAATGATTCTCATTAAAGTCGTAGACCTGCTCATGCCGATAGTCACGTCCCGCCGCTATGAATGACACGTTGAGGAAAGCTGCCGCCGCTGCGGTTTTGTTGGTTGGTGCTGCCATGCTTCAGGCCTGTGGCGATGACGGCCCTGGTGGGCAGGCTCCCGATACAGCAAGCGCTGGCGAGGTAAACCTGTATTCATCGCGCCACTATGACACTGACCTCGCGCTCTATGACAACTTCACCGAGCTAACCGGAATTAAGGTCAATCTCATCGAGGCCGGCGCCGATGAGCTGATTGAACGGATCAAAAACGAGGGCGAATTCAGCCCGGCCGACGTGTTGATCACGGTCGATGCGGGGCGCCTTTGGCGCGCCGAGCAGGCTGGGGTGCTGCAGCCGTTCAGCTCCGAGACCATTGCCGAGCGCATTCCAGAAAACCTCCGCCACCCTGACAGCCTTTGGGTCGGGCTCTCCAAACGTGCTCGTATCATTATCTATTACAAGCCGGACGGCCTGCCCGAGCCCCTGGCCACCTACGAAGATCTGGCAAACCCTGCGCATCGCGGTCGGGTTTGTATCCGCTCGTCAACCAACATCTATAACGTGTCGCTGATGGCGAGCCTGGTTGCCCGCCTGGGCGTCGAAGCCGCCGAATCCTGGGCACGAGGCGTCGTTGATAACTTTGCGCGCCCGCCACAGAGCAACGACACCGGGCAAATTCGCGCCGTCGCCAGCGGGGAGTGCGGCATTGCCGTGGTGAATACCTACTATCTGGCTCGCCTGGCGGCCTCCGAAGATCCAGCTGATCGGGCGTTGGCGGACGCGGTGGGAATCGTCTTCCCCAACCAGGCAACCGGCGGAACCCATATCAACATCAGTGGCGCGGGCATTGTGACGTCCTCGCCGAACCCGGACCACGCGGTCCGTTTCTTGGAGTACCTGACCAGTGATGAAGCGCAAGGCTACTTTGCCAACGGCAATAACGAATACCCGGCGGTCCGCAATCTCAACGCCGCCTCGGCAGTGGAGCGCCTCGGCGACTTCCTTGAGGACCCACTCAACGCCTCGCTGCTCGGCGAGCACCAGGCGGAAGCGATTCGGGTCTTTGACCGTGCGGGCTGGCGCTAGCGTGAAAGCGGCGCTCGCGACTGCGCTCGCCAGCACGCTGATGGTTGCTGGTTGCGGCAACGACTCCTCGGAGCCTGAAGGCGCGGCATCGACCGAGCGGTTCGCAACCTATGAGCTCACCGCGGCCGCGGCCAGCCCGATCGTTGCGAACTATGCGGATATCGCCGAGGCCAAATATGGCGATAGCCTGATCGCGGCCCGTGCACTGGCCGAAGCGTTGGAGACGCTGATCGCTGAGCCGACCGAGTCCTCGCTTGCGGCTGCTCGTCAGTCCTGGCTCGATGCGCGAGTGCCCTACCAGCAAACCGAGGCGTTTCGGTTCGGCAATCCGCTGATCGACGACTGGGAAGGGCGAGTCAACGCGTGGCCGCTGGATGAGGGCCTGATCGACTACGTGGACGCCAGCTACGGCCAGCAGTCTGACGCCAATCCGCTCTACAGCGTCAACGTCATTGCAAACGCGGCCCCGCTGATCAACGGCGAAGCCGTTGACGCCGCAGAAATTTCGGGCGAGCTTCTGCGGGACGTGCTGCACGAGGCGGGGTCGGTCGAAGCCAACGTGGCCACCGGCTATCACGCCATCGAGTTTCTGCTCTGGGGGCAGGACCTGAACGGTACCGGGCCGGGTGCCGGGAGTCGCCCCGCAACCGACTTTGCGGTTGGTGATGATTGCACCGGCGGCAACTGCGATCGAAGGGCTGCGTATCTGCGGGCCGCGACGGCGCTTTTGCTCGAGGATCTTGAGAACGTGGTTGCGCTCTGGGGCGAGCAGGGCGAAGCGCGCCTGAACTTGACGCGCGACCCGGTGACCGGCGTGAACGCCATGATCAGCGGGCTGGGGTCACTTTCCTACGGTGAACTTGCCGGAGAGCGGATGAAGCTGGGCATGCTGCTGCACGATCCTGAGGAGGAGCACGACTGCTTTTCAGACAACACGCACAACTCGCACTATTACAATCAGGTGGGCATTCGCAACATCTATCGCGGCAGCTACCGCCGCATCGACGGCAGCGAAATCAGCGGCCCATCGCTGGCTGCGCTGGCCGCGGAGCATCTGCCGACGCTGAGCCAGGAAATTGACGCCGCGATCGCGGCGGCCACCGAGGCGCTTACGGCGCTCAAAGAGCGCGGTGATTCGGTCGAGGCTTACGACCAGATGATTGCAGAGGGCAACACCGAGGGACAGCAGGTGATCGAGGCCGGCGTCAACGCCCTGATCGCCCAGACCCGGCCGCTTGAGCAACTCGTCGCGGCGCTGAACCTGGGCAGCGTCTACATTGAAGGTTCTGACGTTCTGGACAATCCCGCCGCGGTATTTCAGTGAGTCGAGACGCCGCGGCCACAACGCCTCGCGAAGCCGGCGGCGAACCACGACGCGGTGCGCCGTGGTTCGGCGTTATGGCAGTGATCGTTGTGCTTGCGGCGCTGGCTGCGGTCTGGACGATGGTCGGGCGCCACCCGGCACAGGACTCGGCGCTCCCCTGGCGCGGAGACCTGACCACTGAAGACCGGCAAAAGGTGCTCGAGGTGACCACGGTGCCCACCAGCTTTGCGGCGGCCCAGCCATTCGAGCGCAACAGCGGCGGCGCCGCCACCTACGCCGGCAGCGTGACCCGGAACGCCTTTTCGATGCCTGCAGCCAACCTGTCGCTGGAGGGCCAGCAGCTGTTTGCGCTGGGCAACGCGCTGTTCCGAAAAATCTGGGTGTCCTCCCCGTCATCAACGCAGGCGTCTGACGGCCTCGGGCCGCTTTACAACGCGCGGTCCTGCCAGCGCTGTCATCTTAAGGACGGGCGTGGTCACCCGCCGGCTCACGACGGTGATGAAGCGACATCGTTTCTGCTGCGGATCGCTTTGCCGTCGGGCGAAGAGGGCCTTCAGCCGTCGGCCCCAGATCCGGTTTACGGCGGACAGATTCAGGACGTCGCCGTTCCGGGGCGGCCGGCAGAAGGAAAGGTCCGGGTGCGCTACACGGAGCGCGAAGTGGCGCTAAACGGTGGCGAGACGGTGTCGCTGCGCGAGCCCCACTATGAGCTGACCGACCTCGGCTACGGACCGCTCGGCGAAGGCGCATCGCTGTCGCCGAGGATCGCCCAGCCGATGATCGGCCTCGGCCTGCTCGATGCGATTCACCCCGGGGATATCGCTGCGGGCGCCGATCCTGACGATCGCGACGGCGACGGAATCTCAGGCCGCCTTCAGCGTGTTGCTGATCCCGTGACGGGCGAGCCGACCATCGGGCGCTTTGGCTGGAAGGCTGGTGCGCCGACCGTTCGGGCACAGTCCGCCGGCGCTTTTGCGAACGATATGGGCATCTCCAGCGCCCTGCACCCCGCACCGGCCGGCGAGTGCACCGCGCAGCAGCCGGATTGCCTAAAAGGCCCGCACGGCGTGCAGGAAGCGTTAAGCCCTTTTGAGGCGTCTGATGAAGTGCTGGACCTGGTTGCCTTCTACTCAAGCAATCTGGCGGTGCCCGCGCGGCGCAACGAAAGCGACGCCGCGGTGCTTACGGGCAAAGCGCTGTTTCATGAGGTGGGCTGTGGCGGGTGTCACCGACCGAACTTCGTAACGCGGCGAGATGCGGCGCAGCCTGAGCATCAATTTCAGCTGATCTGGCCGTATACCGACCTGCTGCTGCACGATCTCGGCGAAGGGCTCAGCAGCAACAGCCAGGTGGGCCAGGCTGCGGGCGCCGAATGGCGAACGGCGCCGCTCTGGGGAATCGGTCTGACCGAGACGGTCAGCGGGCACAATCAGCTTCTGCACGACGGCCGCGCCCGGGGCCTGCTGGAGGCCATAGTCTGGCACGGGGGTGAGGCGCAGGCTTCGCGCGACGCCGTGGTCGCTATGACCCCGGACGAACGGTCTGCACTGCTGAGCTTTCTGAGGTCGCTTTGAGCCCCCGGTTGTCCATGAAATGGCGATCACGTCGATGGGTGTTGCTTGGCGGACTGCTGGTCGCGTTAGCGGGCTGCGAGCCGGAACTCAGTGAGCGGGAGCGGTTCTTTGGGCACGCCTACGAACTTCTCAGGGCGAGCTACGACGCGCTGGCGGCCGGCGCCGAGACGCAGCGCGATGCCGTCAAGCGGCTTTGCGCCGCGGCGGGGCAACATGGCGAGCCGCTTCACCGCGAGGCTCGAGACGCCTTTCAGGCGCTGGCCCAGGCGTGGTCCCGCGTCGAGTGGCTGCGGCTGGGGCCGGTGCTCAGCGAGCACCGCTTCGAGCGCATATTCTACTGGCCTGATCGCGGCGGCCGCGGGCGTCGACAGCTCCTCCAGCTGCTGGCCAGTAATCTGCCCGAACCGTTTACCGCCGCTGAGCTGGGCGAAAAGAGCGTGGCGCTGCAGGGCCTGCCGGCGCTGGAGTACCTGCTTTACGGCGAGCCGTCGGCAAGCCTGCAGCCGTTGCAGGACACCTGCCGGCTGGCCGAGGCGGTCAGCGACCAGCTTGCCCAGCAGAGCCGCGCCCTGGCTTCGGACTGGTCGACGGCTGGCGACCTTAGGGCCGCGCTCAGCGGGGCTGACGAGCTCATCGAAGAGGGCCGTGCGCTCGCCGCCCTGCTGCAGGCGGCGGATCAGGCGCTGAAAACGGCGGCTGAACTGAAAATCGCTGTAGCTTTGGGCGACAGCCCCGCCAGCGCGCGCCCGGGCCTGGCGCCCTTTGCGACATCGGGGCTCACGGCCAGCATGCTCGCTGCCGGCACTGCCGAACTGCGAGCGCTGTTCACCGGTCCGTTCCAGGCGCTGCTGCCCGAGGGTAGTCGTTACCAGGGTGAGGCGCTGCTGCGGGAGCTCGAGCTCAGCGAAGCGCAGTTTCGGGCGCTGAGTGAAGCCGGCCCCTGGCAAGAGCTGGTCGTGGATGAGCGTCATCGGTCGCGGCTCAGCTATGTGCAGCAGCCGCTGCTCGGCGCCCATCGACAGCTGGCCTATACGCTCATGCCGGCGCTTGGTCTGACCCAGGGTTTCAACTCGGCTGACGGTGACTGAGCGCACGCACTCGCGGCTTAGAGCCCGAAGCTCTCGACGTCAGTGGTTGCGTAGCGCAGCGCTGTTGCCGGGGGTATTCGCACCGCCCGCGCTGGCCCTCGAAGGCGCTCCCGCTCTGGTCGGATGCTGTGCGTTAGGCGAAGGCGGCTATGGCGTTGCCGTGCTGACCCAAGGCCTCGATTTGCTGAGGCTGATTACCCTGCCTGGCCGCGGACATGGCGTGGTCGTTTCGCCGGATCGACGCACCGCCGTGGTGCTGGCCCGCCGACCGGGCCGCTTCGCCCAGGTGATCGATCTGACGACACTGGACACTGTCGACCGTTTTGAAACGCCCGCCGGTCGGCACTTTTACGGCCATGGCCTGTTCAGCCCTGATGGACGTTACCTTTACGCGACGGAGAATGATTACAACCGACCCGCGAGCGTGCTCGGCGTCTATGCCGCCGGCGAGGGCTATCGGCGAAGCGACGAATTCGATACCGGAGGGATCGGTGCGCATGAAGCGGTGCTGATGCAGGACGGTCAGACTATTGCGGTCGCCAACGGCGGGATCGAAACCCACCCCGATTTCCCGCGGCTCAAGCTTAATCTCGCGGAGATGAGGCCGTCGCTGTGTTATCTGGACCGGGCGG